>JALWMK010000036.1 GCA_027083925.1 Sedimenticola sp.
CAGGGAGGCAGGTGAGGGGCGTAAGCCGGGAGCGGAAGCTTTGAAAATCTTGCAAATCGCCTGCTACAAGGTGAATTGCGCTTGCGCAAGAGAAGGTGCCCTGGGGCATTTGCTGCGATCTTCGCCTTGTTCTCACTGCCCTCATGCACGAATCTGCTCAAACAGAATTAATAGAGGTGCCCTTAAGCCAAAGATCTCGTTATTCGTCATCCCGGCGCAGGCCGGGATCCAGGACGGCCACATATTCCCAAGATCCTGGATTCCGGCCTGCGCCGGAATGACCATGGTTTTTTGCTTAAGCTTAAGTGCCATTCATACCTGAACCCACGGATTCAGGTATTATAGCCTATGGCCGAGGGTGTGATTAACCCGGCCAATAATCAGCAAAAACACCGCGATGTTCACAGGGCAGACGCCGCTCAACGCAAGCCGAGAACATCCTGCATGTCGAACTGGCCACGGGTCTTGTCTTTCAGCCACAAAACTGCTCTGGCGGCACCATTGGCATAGGTCATGCGGCTGGAGGATTTCACCGCTATTTCCACCCGTTCGCCTTCTGTGGCAAACCAGACGGTGTGTTCACCGACAACATCACCGGCGCGAATGGTTTCAAAGCCAATGGTTTTTTGGTCTCTTTCCCCGGTGATTCCGTGGCGGCCATAAACGGCCACTTCATCGAGATCGCGCCCCAGAACCTGCGCCACCACTTCACCCATGCGAATCGCGGTGCCGGAAGGCGCATCGACCTTGTGGCGGTGATGGGCCTCGATAATTTCAATATCTGCATCCTCCCCCATCACCCGCGCGGCAACTTCCAGCAGTTTGAAACAGAGATTTACGCCAACACTCATATTCGGCGCAAATACAATGGCAATATCTGCCGATGCGGCAGCAATCTGCTGCTTTTGTTCTTCATCGAAACCAGTGGTGCCGATCACCAGCTGTTTACCGTATTCCCGGCATATGGCCAGATGCCGCATGCTGGCTTGCGGGCGGCTGAAGTCAATCACTGTATCAAATTGCTCATGAGATTCCGCCAGATCCGTGGAGATGGCAACGTCCAGTTTGCCGACGCCCGCCAGTTCCCCTGCATCTGCACCAATCAGGGAAGACCCGGAGTGCTCTGTCGCCACGGAAAGCGCCATGCCAGCGGTATCATGCAGCGCCTGAACCAGTGACTTTCCCATCCTGCCGCCAGCGCCGACCACAGCTACTCGAATCATTTTCTCACCCCCGGAACTCAGAATCCCATCTCCTTGAAAAAGCTCTTCACACCGTCCAGCCAGGAACTGGCATTGGGGCTGTGCTTGCGGCCCCCGCCCTGCAGGGAATCATCCAGCTGGCGCAGCAGGTCTTTTTGCTCGTCACTGAGGTTGATGGGTGTCTCCACCACAACCTTGCACAGCAAATCCCCCACTGCGCCGCCACGCACGGGTTTGATGCCCTTGCCGCGAATGCGAAACAGCTTGCCGGTCTGCGTTCCCTCTGGCACCTTGAGTTTGACTTTGCCTTCCAGGGTCGGCACTTCCAGCTCCCCACCAAGAGCCGCTCTGGCAAACGGTATTGGCACTTCGCAATAGAGATTGGCGTCATCCCGCTCAAAAATAGGGTGCGGCTTGACATGTATCTGCACATACAGATCGCCAGCAGGCCCGCCATTTTCCCCGGCTTCACCTTCCCCGGCAAGGCGGATTCTGTCACCGGAGTCCACCCCCGCCGGTACTTTTACGGAAAGGGTCTTGTGCTTCTGAATCCGCCCCTGGCCGTGGCAGGCCAGACAGGGATCGTCAATCTGCACCCCCCGTCCGTGACAGGTGGGGCAGGTTTGCTGGGCAATGAAAAACCCTTGCTGCATACGCACCTGGCCGCTGCCACCACAGGTGCTGCATGCTTTTGGCGAAGTGCCTTTTTTGGCGCCGCTGCCACCACAAATATCGCAGCTGATTTGCGCCGGAATCCTGATTTTTACTGTGGTTCCCCTGACCGCATCCTCCAGGGAAAGCTCCAGGTTGTAACCCATATCGGCGCCGCGCTGATGGCGGTGCGCCCCGCGCCCGCCCCCACCAAAAATATCGCCAAAAACGTCGCCAAAAATATCACTGAAGCTGCCGCCAGCGCCAGCGCCCATACCAGCGGCGGCTCCATCCACGCCAGCATGACCAAACTGGTCATAGGCTGCGCGCTTCTGCTCATCAGAAAGCACTTCATAGGACTGTTTGACTTCCTTGAACTTGATTTCGGCCTGTTCACCATCTTCCCCTGAATTCCGGTCAGGGTGGTATTTCATCGCCAGTTTGCGATAGGCCTTTTTTATTTCGGCGCTGGTAGCTGTGCGGCTTACGCCCAGCACTTCATAGTAATCACGTTTGGACATGATTCATCCTGTTGGAAAATATGTTTACCCGAAACAACAGGGCAAGCAAAACGCAAAAATCCGGGAGCAGCGAAACCACTCCCGGCTTTTCATAAAGACCTGTTTCGGATCTTATTTCTTGTCGTCAACTTCTTCAAATTCGGCATCGACCACATCATCGTCAGCACTGGACTTTTCCCCGGCTTCCGCCCCCGGCTGGACGTCAGAATCAGCATCTCCGCTGCCCTGATACATGCGTTCCGCCAGTTTTCCCGAGGCTTCTGCCAAGGCCTTGGTCTTGGCTTCAATGGCTGTTTTGCTATCGCCCTTCATCGCCTCTTCAAGCTCCTTCATCAGACTTTCGATATTGGCTCTTTCCGCGCCTTCGACCTTGTCGCCCATTTCTTCCAGGGATTTCCTGGTGGCATGCAGCATGCTGTCAGCCTGATTGCGTGCATCCACCATTTCATGGAATTTCTTGTCCTCCTCGGCATGGGCTTCGGCATCTTTCACCATTTTATCGATCTCTCCTTCGCTCAAGCCGGAAGAGGCGGTAATCTTGATGCTTTGCTCCTTGCCTGTGGCCTTGTCTTTGGCAGACACATTCAGGATGCCGTTGGCGTCGATATCGAAGGTCACTTCAATCTGTGGAACCCCGCGCGCCGCCGGAGGAATGTCCGTCAAGTCAAAACGCCCCAGGGATTTGTTGGCCGAAGCCATTTCCCGCTCACCCTGCAAGACATGCACGGTAACCGCAGCCTGATTGTCATCAGCAGTAGAGAACACCTGTGAAGCCGTGGTCGGAATGGTGGTGTTCTTCTCGATGAGCTTGGTCATTACGCCACCCATGGTCTCGATACCCAGAGACAGGGGGGTGACATCCAGCAACAACACATCTTTTACATCACCGGAAAGCACACCACCCTGGATAGCAGCGCCAATGGCCACCGCCTCATCGGGATTGATATCCTTGCGGGGCGCCTTGCCGAAGAACTTCTCGACGGTTTCCTGCACCTTGGGCATGCGCGTCTGACCGCCAACGAGGATTACATCATCTATATCGGATGCGGACAGGCCAGCATCCTTCAGCGCCATCTTGCAAGGCGCAACGGTCTGTTCCACCAGTTCTTCCACCAGTGACTCCAGCTTGGAGCGGGTAAGCTTGACGTTCATGTGCTTGGGGCCACTGGCGTCTGCCGTAATATACGGCAGGTTGATGTCAGTCTGCTGGGCAGAAGACAATTCAATCTTGGCCTTTTCTGCAGCTTCCTTCAGGCGCTGCAGCGCCAGGGGGTCGTTGCGCAAATCCACACCCTGTTCGTTCTTGAAGGCCTCGACCAGGAAGTCGATGACGCGCATGTCGAAATCTTCACCACCGAGGAAGGTATCGCCATTGGTGGACAACACCTCAAACTGGTGCTCACCATCAACTTCGGCAATCTCGATGATGGATACATCGAACGTACCACCACCGAGATCGTACACCGCCAGCTTCTTGTCGCCGCTGCTCTTGTCCATGCCATAGGCAAGCGCTGCCGCTGTAGGTTCGTTGATAATGCGTTTTACGTCCAGACCAGCGATGCGCCCGGCATCTTTTGTGGCCTGACGCTGGGAGTCGTTAAAGTAGGCCGGTACGGTAATAACCGCTTCGGTAACTTCTTCACCCAGGTAATCTTCCGCAGTTTTCTTCATTTTCTGCAAAATTTTTGCGGACACTTCTGGCGGAGCCATTTTCTTGCCACTGGCTTCCACCCAGGCATCACCATTATCTGCCTTGACGATCTTGTAGGGCACCATTTCGATATCACGCTGCACCACATCATCATCAAACTTGCGCCCGATAAGGCGCTTGATGGCAAACAGGGTGTTGTGCGGATTGGTAACCGCCTGGCGCTTCGCAGACTGGCCGACCAATACTTCTCCTTCCTGGGTAAAGGCCACCACAGAAGGGGTGGTGCGATCGCCTTCGGAGTTTTCGATAACCTTTGGCTGATCGCCTTCCATTATGGCGACACAGGAATTGGTTGTACCCAAATCGATGCCGATAATTCTGCCCATTTGTGTTTCTCCGTTATAAATTCGTTAGTTACAGTTCTATTTTGTTGCTGCTTACCCAAATGGGGGCAGTTGCCTGAAATTCAAGATATTGGCGCTTGTGACACCATCACCATTGCCGGTCGCACCAGACGCCCATTGAGCAGATAACCCTTCTGCACCACATTCACCACCGTATTCGGCGGCGCCTCATCCGTGGGCACCATGCCCATGGCCTGATGCAGTTCCGGGTTGAACGCCTCACCTTCCGGGTCGATCTGCTCCACCCCGAATTTGCTCATGGCATCTGCGAGCATCTTCAGCGTGAGTTCGGTGCCTTCCAGAAGTTTTTCTACGTCATGGTTTTCCTGGGCGGCGTTATAGCCCAATTCCAGGCTGTCCCGAACCCCCAGCAATTCCCCGACAAACCTTTCCAGCCCGTATTTGTGCGCATTTTCCAGCTCCCGCTGATGACGCTTCTTGATGTTGTCCAGCTCGGCACGGGTACGGACAACCTGGTCCCAGTGTTCGTCTGCCTTGTTGCGCGCATCTTCCAGAAGCCGCCCCAGTTTCTCGGGAGACAGATTTTCCTGGTTGCCGTCCTGCCCGGACTCGGCGGCTCCAGTTAGTTCTTCACCATCATATTCCTGCTCTTTTTCCATCTGGGTACTTACCTCTTGCCAGCAAATTCACATCAAAAACTCCTTCCGCGCAAACCCAGGCAGGAAGGAACGGGGTATCGAAGTTTCAGGGAACATAGGGCCGATTCAGGCCAATTTCAAGGCGGCCCCCAACATTTTTGCGGTAATGTCCACAATGGGGATCACCCGGTCATACGCCATGCGCGTTGGACCGATCACCCCGAGCACGCCAACCACGGTATTGTCCATTTCGTAGGGCGCTGTAACCACGCTGCATTTCTCCAGGGGGCCATAGCCGGACTCCTCGCCAATAAACAGCTGTACGCCTTCGGCCTGACTGCAGCGATCCAGCAGATGCAGAATCTCCTGCTTTTCGGAGAATGCATCAAACATCATCTTGATACGATCCAGTTGCGCCAGTTCATCAAAATCCATCAGATTAGTCTGGCCGGATACCACATAGTCCTGCTCCTCATTTTCATCCTGTAGCGCCTTGCCGGCTATTACCAGGGCTTCTCGCATCAGCCTGTCCATATCCTGCTGATGACCTTCCATTTCCCGTACGATCTTGTGTTTGATCGCATCCAGATCCAGTCCGCTGTAATGAGCATTGATAAAATGGCTGGCCTGCTCCAGTTCGCTGCGGGAAAAAAGCCGGGAAGTTTCCACGATGCGATTCAGCACCTCCCCCTGGCTGGTGACCAGGATCGCCAGCACCCGCATATCAGACAAGTGCACAAATTGCAGTTCACGGATGATGATCTGGTCATGGCGGGGAATCATCACCACACCGGCCATATGCGTCAATCCAGACAGAAAGCGTGAAGCAGTTTCCACCAGGTTCTGGGGCGCATCTTTTTCTTCCAGCTCTTCGTGCAGGCGATTTATGGAATGCTGATCTACCGGTTGCAGGGAAATCAGCGAGTCCACGAACAGGCGATAGCCGTTCACCGTGGGCACCCGCCCTGCAGAAGTATGGGGTGAGCTTATCAGCCCCTGATCTTCAAGATCCGCCATGACATTGCGGATCGTGGCAGGACTCAGCTCCACAGCAGCGTCTTTTGCCAGGGTACGCGAACCCACCGGCTGTCCATCGCGGATATACCGTTCGATAAGCACTTTGAGAAAGTGCTGGGCGCGTTCATTGAGTGATTGTTCGTTCAGCATGTCCTGTTATACAGCCGGGTTTCCCGGGCGGATTATATCGCCAACTGCCCTGCCCCTTTCATTTTTTCTGATGAATGTTATCTTGTAGTACATTCCTGACCATTTGATCAATAGCGCATTGCCTGATTTCAAGACCAGATTTCAACACATCGGCTTGATTGCCAAGCCCGGGGACACCAGCCTTGCCCCTACCTTGCAGAAACTTCACCGCTTCCTTATCGACATGGGGCTGAAAGTTTCTCTTGCTAGAAGCGCCGCCCTGGCGCTGGGGCAAAAGGAATATCTGCCCTCCAAGACAGCACTGGCACAGATCTGCGACCTGGCCATCGTTGTCGGCGGCGATGGCAGCCTTCTTAGCGCGGCCAGAGAAGTCGCCGATGAAGATACTCCTCTGGTGGGCATCAATCTAGGAAGACTGGGTTTTCTGGTGGACATCTCACCAGAACGCATGGTGGAAGCACTCACCGCCATCCTGCAGGGAAATTATATCGAAGACCAGCGCTTTCTTCTCGAAGCCCGCATCGGCAATCGGCAACGGCAGCTGGCGCTGAACGATGTGGTGCTGCACAAGTGGAACCGTGCTCGCATGATCGAGTTTGAGACGCGCATCAACGGCCGCTATGTCGATTCCCAGCGCTCGGACGGCATCATCATTTCCACTCCTACCGGCTCCACGGCCTATGCGCTATCCGGTGGCGGCCCGCTGCTGGAACCCAGCCTGGACGCCATTGCCCTGGTGCCTATCTGCCCTCACCGTCTCAGCAACCGGCCCATCGTGGTGCATGGCGACAGCGAAATCTGCATAGAACCCAGTGGCCGCACCGATACGGAGCACGTTCGCGTAACCTGTGACGGCCAATCCAGCCTGACGCTGCAGCGGGGAGATCACCTGCTGGTGCGCAAATACCCCAAACCCATACGCTTGTTCCACCCTGTAGATCACGACCACTTCAACCTGTTGCGTGCCAAACTGGGCTGGGGAGGGCATCCCTGACCATGGCCATGCTGCGGCACATCCAGATCAAGGATCTGGTGATCGTACGCGGGCTTTCCCTGGAACTTGGCCCCGGCATGACTGCGCTTACCGGGGAAACCGGTGCGGGAAAATCCATCCTCATTGACGCCCTGGGCCTGGTGCTTGGCGGCAAGGCAGACAAAAACATGATCCGCAACGGCCGTGACCAGGCGGAAATCAATGCAGAATTCGACCTTGGCGATGCCCCCGAAATCAAACAATGGCTGCAGGACAATGCCCTGGACAGCGAAGGGGAATGCATCGTTCGCCGCATCCTGGTGTACCAGGGGCGTTCCCGCTCCTTCATCAACAATCGCCCCGTCCCCGCAGCCTTGCTGGCAGAACTGGGAAGCAGGCTGGTCAGTATTCATGGCCAGCACGAGCACCAGCTATTGGTGAAGCATGGCGCGCAACGCGACCTGCTGGATGCTTATGCCGGCCACGGGCAACTTGTTGCAAAGATGCGCAACACCTACAAGGAATACCACTTCAAGCAACAGCAGTTGCAGGAACTGCAGCGCCAGTCGCTGGATCGGGCGCAGCGCCTGGACTACCTGCAATTTCAGATCGACGAGCTCAGACAATTGCAGCTACAGGCGGGAGAGCTGGACGAACTGGCCGTAAAACAGCATCAACTGGCCCATGCCGATCAGCTGGGAAATGACCTGGCGGAGCTGATCCAGTTGTTGTTTGGCGATGAACACGGGATCCAGTCCCGCCTGGCGCATGCTTGCGTGCAGCTGGAACAACTGGTGAATCTCGACAAACAACTGCAACCTGCCAGCGAATTGCTGGACAGCGCAAGAATCCAGGCGGAAGAAGCCAGCAGCCTGCTGCAGAATGCGGCCAGCCATATAGAATCCAACCCGCAATTACTCACAGAAATCGACCAACGGCTGGGAGAGATTCACGAGCTGGCGCGCAAGCACCGCATCCCTGCCAAAGAGCTGCCAGCACTGCTGGACAAGTTATCCCGGGAGCAGGATGACCTGGAAAATGCCGACATCACCCTGGCGCAACTGGAGCAGGAAGTCAGGGATCTGGAGAAATCCTCTCTGGCCGCGGCAACAAAGCTTACCAGAAGCCGCAGTAGAGCCTCGGCCAGACTGGAAAAAGCCATCACCGAAAGCATGCAGCAATTGGGGCTGGAAGGTGGAATTTTTGCGCTGGATATTGCTCCCCTGCCGGAAGCGCAGCTTTGCGCCAATGGTGCGGACCGGGTCACCTTCCTGGTCAGCACCAACCCCGGCCAGCCCCTTGCGCCCCTGGCCCGGGTCGCCTCGGGCGGCGAGCTTTCCCGCATCAGCCTGGCAATCCAGGTGGCGACCGCCAGCTGCGGCAAGATCCCGACCATGATTTTCGATGAAGTGGATGCCGGCATAGGCGGCGCTACTGCGGAGACGGTTGGGAAGCTGCTCAGGCAGCTGGGAACACAAAATCAGGTATTATGCGTTACTCATCTTCCCCAGGTTGCATCCCAGGCAAACCGGCACTTGCGGGTGAGCAAAAGCACGAACGGGAAAACCACCCAAACCCGGATCATCACTCTGGACAAGGAGCAGCGGATCAAGGAAATTGCCCGTATGCTCGGCGGTGCCGACATCACCAGGCAAACCCTGGCGCACGCCAGAGAAATGATCAGGAACTGATTACTTCGGACGATTGGGGCATTCCGGGTTGCCGCATTCACCGTACAAGATCAATGAATGATCTGCAATCCTGAAGCCATGCCTCCGGGCGATTTTCGCCTGGCATTTTTCAATGGTCTCATCCATGAATTCCTCCACCTTGCCGCAGGTGATGCAGACAATATGATCGTGGTGCTCTCCCCGGTTCAACTCGAATACCGCCTGGCCACCCTCGAAATGGTGACGCTCCGCCAGACCCGCCGCCTCAAACTGGGTAAGCACCCGATAGACCGTGGCCAGGCCAATTTCTTCATCTCGCAGCAGAAGCTCCTTGTAGACTTCCTCTGCGGTCATATGCCGCTGGGCATTTTCCTCCAGGATCTCCAGAATCTTCATCCTGGGCAGGGTCACTTTCAAGCCGGCCTTGCGAATCGTCTGCTGATCCATACCGTTTCAATCTCCAATTCAGATGCCGCCGGTGGCGGAATCCGTTATCATGTGCGCCTGAACATATTTCAGCCTACACGGGACGCCAATGCGCAAGCTTCTCATTTCTGTTGCCCTAAGCGCAAGCCTGAGCGCTTGCAGCAGCATCAATATCGATGGAGATACCTGGAACTTTTTTGGCAACGCCATCCCCAACTCTCTGGAAAAACTGCCTTTTGTCTACCGCCCCCAGATCCTCCAGGGAAACCTCATCACCCAGGACAACGTAAACCAGCTTCGCCCCGGAATGCACAAAAAACAGGTACAGCTGGTGATGGGCACCGCCCTGATCCAGGATATCTTTCATGACAACCGCTGGGACTACTACTATGGCATGGGCATCGGCCATATCGAGCTGGAAAAGCACCTGACCCTGTATTTTGAGGATGATCTTCTGGTGCGCATCGTCGGCGATTACCAGCCCCTGCCCCCAATCCAGGGGGAAGGCGCACTCAATAATCCGAAGACCATCATTTCCGTCCCCGACTGGCAACCCCCCCGCAGAACCTTGTTCGAAAAAGCACTGGATGTGGTCGGACTGGAAGGTGAAGATGCAGAAACTGCCCGGGAAACGGCTGAAAAAGAATTAAAGGAAAACGCCCCCGGGGAAGCAGACAGTGGCAGCAAGCCCTGAATCAGGCCTGAATAAAATACTCCCGGTAATATGCCAGTTCGGCAATGGATTCGCGTATATCATCCATGGCCCGATGCGACCCCTGTTTGCTGAAGCCTTCGGCCAGCCCGGGTGACCAGCGCCTGGCCAGTTCCTTGAGGGTGCTCACGTCCAGGTTGCGGTAATGGAAATACTGCTCCAGCCCGGGCATCAGTCGCGCCATGAAACGCCGATCCTGGCAGATACTGTTGCCGCACATGGGAGAAGCACCCGGCGGCACCCAGCCCTGCAGAAAAACCAGGGTTTCCGCTTCTGCCCGCAGGGCATCGTATTCGCTGTTTCTGACCCGCTCCACCAATCCGGACTCGCTATGCTGGCGGGTATTCCATTCATCCATGCCGGCAAGTACTTCCTCCGGCTGGAAAATCGCCAGTTCCGGCCCTTCCGCCAGGAGGTTCAATTCTGCATCGGTGACAATGGTGGCGATTTCAATGATCCGGTCGTTGTCTGTATCCAATCCGGTCATTTCCAGATCGATCCAGATCAGGTTGTTCTGTGAAACAGGCATGATTCGTTCCGCTATTGAATGGAGTATGCGTATTCTACGGCATGCTTGCGGCAGATTGCGTAAAATGTATCGCATTGCGTTTTCGACACAAACATCTCATGAACGACTTCACCTGGGTTTTCCTGTTGGCACTCTTTGGCGGATTACTGCTGGAGCTGTGGCTGCTGGGGCGGCAGGCCCGCTCGGTACGCGGACACCGCAACCGGGTGCCAACCGCTTTTGCAGGAAAAATCTCCCTGCAGCAACACCGGAAAGCCGCCAGCTATACTCTGGCAAACATCCACCTGGCAGGAATCAGTCTGCTGTCTGGCACAGTCCTGCTGCTGGCTTTTACCCTCGGTGGCGGATTGAACTGGTTGTACGGACTATGGCAAGCCACTGCAATCAGCGAGCTGTGGCGGGGCGTTGGCCTGCTGCTGTCTGTGCTTGGCCTGTCCACCGTGCTGGAACTACCGCTAAACGCCTGGCGCACCTTCGTTATTGAGGAAAAGTACGGCTTCAATCGCAATACCCCCCGGCGCTTCCTCATTGATCAGTTCATGCAGTTGATGCTGATGTTGGCGATCACCATCCCTCTGGTGGCCAGCATCCTATGGCTGATGGAGCAGGCAGGGAATACCTGGTGGCTCTGGGCATGGATGGTACTGACTGGATTCACCTTGCTCCTGAGCTGGATCTACCCCAGCATCATCGCTCCCATGTTCAACAAATTCAGCCCTTTGCAGGATCTGCCCCTGAAGAAGCGTCTGGAAAACCTGCTGCGCCGCTGCGGTTTTCACAGCAAGGGCATGTTTGTCATGGATGGCTCCAGGCGCTCAAGCCATGGCAACGCCTACTTCAGTGGTTTTGGCAAAAGCAAACGCATTGTATTTTTCGATACCCTGCTGGAAAGCCTGGAAGCGGATGAGATCGAGGCAGTGCTCGCCCACGAACTCGGGCATTTCAAGCATCGCCATGTACTGAAAGGAATGCTGTACATGGCCACTGTCTCCCTGTTGGGGCTGGCGTTGCTCAACTGGCTCATGCAGCAGGAATGGTTTTTCCAGGGGCTTGGCGCAACCACACACAGCCACGCCATGGCGCTGGCATTGTTTCTGCTGGCAACGCCTGCATTCACCACATTTATTACGCCATTTTTTTCCGCATGGTCTCGCAAGCACGAGTTTGAGGCCGACCGTTATGCTGCGCAGCAGTCCAGCGCCGCTGCACTGATCAGCGGCCTGGTGAAACTGTATCGGGACAACGCCGCCACCCTCACCCCCGACCCACTGTATTCCGCATTCCACCACAGCCATCCCCCCGCTGCCGTGCGTATTGCCCACTTATCCTCTACACTCAAGTAACCGTTACCAGACAGGCCCACATCGATGAAATTGCTATTGCTATTCGCCACCCTGACCTTGATCTTCAGCACAACCGTTTTTGCAGGAGAGGAGTTCCAGGCCGGTACATTCCATCAGAATAACTGTACCGGGTGCCATGACAGCAGTGTCTATACCCGCAAAAAACGCCGCGTCGATTCCCTGCCCCATCTGGAATCCCAGGTGCGCATGTGTGATGCAAATCTCGGGAAAAAGCTGTTTGATACTGAAATCCAATCGCTCACCAATTATCTGAATGACAATTATTATCACTTCAGCAAATAAGTTCGGCTAATGGCTGGAAGGCGGCTGACCGAGAAACAGCGCCAGCGCATTGCCCGGCAGCAGAATGACCGGCGTGCGCGGCTTTCGAAACAGGTTGAGCAGGCGCTGCTCCTATCCGGAAACAGCGACACCCTCCATGGGCGGGTCATCAGCAGACACGGGCAGCATCTTCTGGTTCAGGATGAGGAAGGAAAAAATCATCACTGCCTGTTTCGGCAAAACCTCGGGGAGATCGTCTGCGGCGACCGGGTATTGTGGCAAGTGGCGAGTGATGACCAGGGGGTGGTTGTATCCCTGCTTCCCCGAACTACAGTATTGTCACGCCCCGACTATAGCGGCAGAGACAAACCCCTGGCGGCCAACATCACCCAACTTATTGTGGTGCTGGCTCCCAAACCTGCTCCTACCGGCTACCTTACCGATCAATATCTGGTGGCCGCCGAACTCATTGGCGTAAAGGCGCTGATCACCCTCAACAAGGCTGATATGCTCGAAGCAAAAGAATGGCGGGAATTTCAGCAACAGTATGCTTGCTATGAAGAAACCGGTTATCCAATGGTAGGCGTGAGCGCCCGCAGGGAGCACGGCCTGGAACCCCTGATGGAGCGGCTGTCCGGGGAAACCAGTATTCTTGTTGGTCAGTCCGGGGTCGGGAAATCTTCCCTGATCAACGCCTTGATTCCTCATCGGGACGAAACCATCGGCGCGCTGTCTGAAACCAGCGGCCTTGGCCGTCACACCACGTCCGTTGCCACCCTGCATTTTCTGGAAAACGGGGGGGAAATCATCGATTCCCCTGGTGTGCGCAGCTTTCGCCTGGGAAAGGTCACCTGCCAACAGCTGGAAGCGGGGTTTCGGGAGTTCGCACCCTTCCTGGGGCAATGCCAGTTCAGCAACTGCACACACCGCAGTGAACCTGGATGTGCATTGATCGAAGCTGGCCACGCCGGTGTGATCCATCCGGAACGGCTGAAAAACTTTCTGCACATGGCGGAGCAGCTGGGGAAAAAAAGATAACCACCACTTTGCATCGCAAATAGTAACCCGGCCACCAAATATATCGTCCTCAGTGCTTCAAACAAGCAAAAAAAAACCGGCAAACTGCCGGCTGTAGAATCCAATATACAGTTCTTATCTCCAGGCATTCAGCAGATTTCCACCTGTTTCTGCCTGGCTATGACTGCGTCCTCCTCCAAGTCCACGGGTTGCCGTAAACCCTGTCAACAGACCTCTTTTCCCGACTGGCGGGTAAAGAGCAACGGCCACCGTATGGCACATCCTCCTGACTACATGCTATCGCAGCCTGTTTGTTGTTGTATGGCTGCTGTTAACTTGTATGAGCCAAATATACCTCATGTGCAGCATTATAAACAGGAACACTTGATGCAAATCAAGTTAATTTTAGCTTAACTTGACATATGTCAAGGGGTTTCCCGCCATTTGTGAGCGATCCAGCACTTCCAGCACGATCAAACCCGCTCAATCAATGCCCCCCGCCTTTGAGCACTGTCACCATCCCTTCGCACACATCCTTGGCATCACCAAAAATCAGTGAGCAGTTGTCCTGGTAATACAGCAGGTTCTCCACTCCGGAATACCCGGGCCGCATGGAGCGCTTGATCACATAAACGTTATGCGCCTTGGCTACATCCAGAATCGGCATACCATAAATCGGGCTTGAAGGGTCGGTCTTGGCCGCAGGGTTGGTAACATCATTTGCACCAACCACCAATGCCACATCTGTAGTCGCAAATTCTGGATTGATTTCATCCATTTCAAATACATGATCATAGGGGATGTCGGCTTCTGCCAGCAGCACGTTCATGTGCCCGGGCATACGGCCGGCGACAGGATGAATGGCGAATTTCACTTCCACTCCCCGGGCCTCCAGCAGTTCCAACAGCTCCTTCAGGGCATGTTGCGCCTGGGCCACCGCCATGCCGTATCCAGGGATGACAATGACCCGGTTGGCATCTTCCATCCAGTAAATGGCATCTTCCACAGACGCGGCTTTCACTCCCTTTTCCGCCGCCTGGGCCACAGCACTGGGGCCGGCTTCAGACGCGCCGCCAAAGCCGCCAAACACCACATTGATGATAGAACGATTCATGGCGCGGCACATGATGAAGGATAAAATAGCGCCGGAAAACCCCACCAGGGCACCAACGATAATGAGCAGGTTGTTTTCCAGAGTAAAGCCCGTCGCTGCCGCTGCCCAGCCAGAATAACTGTTGAGCATGGAGATGATCACGGGCATGTCGGCCCCGCCGATGGGAATGATCAGGGTAAAGCCCAGCACAAAAGCCAGCAAGGTCATCAACACCAGCGCCCAGACGTTTTCTGTAAGGCCAAAAACTATCGCCAGGGCGATAGTCGCCACTGCCAGCCCGGCATTGAGCATGTGCTGTCCCTTGAAGACGACTGGCGCACCGGAGATCAACCCCTGCAACTTGCCAAAGGCAATAACCGAGCCGGAAAAGGTAATGGCGCCGATGACGATACCCGCGGACAGCTCGCCCATGAGCACGGGGTTCAGCAAACCCGCCTGGGCCTTGTTCATATAGGTTCCCAGAGCGACCAGCACCGCCGCCATGCCGACAAAGCTGTGCAGCGCCGCCACCAGCTGGGGCATGGCCGTCATCTGCACTCGCGAAGCCAGTAGGGTGCCGATAACCGCGCCAGCGACCACGCCAGCGATGATAAAGCCGTAGGATTGCACCTCATTGCCAAGCAGGGTGGCACCGACAGCAAGAGCCATGCCCGCCATGCCGTAGTAGTTTCCCCGGCGCGCCGTAGAGGGATGGGTCAGCCCCTTGAGAGCGAATATGAACAGGATGGCTGAAACCAGATAGACAAGCGCCTGGGTGTTTGCAGAAATCTCCATGGTTCTATCCTTTATTTCTTATCTTTTTTCTTGAACATGGCGAGCATGCGGTTCGTCACCAGGAAACCACCAAAGACGTTGATGGACGCCAGCAGCACGGCAAAGAAGCCGATGATCTCCGCCGCAGTTCCCGCAGATTCGGCACCGGCAACCAGCAAGGCACCGACAATAACGATGCCGGATATGGCATTGGTGAGTGCCACCAGGGGAGTATGCAATGCCGGGGTCACGCCCCAGATCACAAAATAACCAATAAAACAGGCCAGCACAAAAACATACAGGGCGACTAGAGTATCCGGCATTTTTTAATCCTCAGTTTTCCGGGGTAACCAGGGCGGCAGCCATGATTTCATCTTCAGCAAAGTCTTTGAAGGCCAAGCCATCGTCACTTTCCGCGATCATGACAGCAAGCAGATTGGCAACATTGTGAGCGTAAAACGAACTGGCATCACCAGCCATCATGGAGGGATAGTTGGTATGGCCGATCAATGTTACGCCATGTTTTTTTACGATCTTGCCCGCCTCGGTGAGTGGGCAGTTTCCACCATTGGCGGCGGCAAGATCCACGATCACCGAACCCTCGCGCATGCGTTTTACCACTTCTTCAGTCACCAGCACTGGCGCCGGCCGGCAGGGAATCAGGGCGGTGGTGATGATTACATGCGCCTTGGCCAGTTCATCCGCCAGCAGGAGTTGCTGGCGCGCCTTGGCTTCCTCGGACAGTTCCTTGGCATAGCCACCCTCACCCGAGCCTTCCTCGCCAATATCCAGATCAATGGGCCTGGCTCCCAAAGACTCGATCTGCTCGCGGGTTTCCGGGCGAAGATCATAGGCGTACACATCGCCACCCAGGCGGCGGGCCGTGGCGATGGCCTGCAGTCCGGCGACGCCTACGCCCAGAATCACTACCCGGGCGGGCTTGGCCGAGCCTGCCGAGGTCATCATCAGGGGGAAGAAACGGCCATAGCGCGCAGCCGCCTCGATAACCGCAC
The DNA here is from genome assembly GCA_027083925.1 of Sedimenticola sp. Lineage (GTDB taxonomy): Bacteria > Pseudomonadota > Gammaproteobacteria > Chromatiales > Chromatiaceae > Thiolapillus. Next base: position 16,028 of record JALWMK010000036.1, read on the forward strand.
GGTACCCGGCAATATTGCTTTGGGAAGACAGCGCATCCATGGACTGCGCCCGGGAGATACGGGGAATACGCTCCATCGCCAGGGGACGGATGTGCTTTGCGAACATGGCCTGCAAGGTGCCGTCGTCTTCGCAGGTCTCGATATGGCCGATAAACAGCGCACCTTCGCGCATGGCGGCAATTTCCCCGCTGTCCGGCTTGCGCACCTTGGTCACGATATCCGCTGCCAACGCCTGTGTGCGATCCACCAGTTCCGCACCCGCTGCCGCATAATCATCGTCATGGAAGCCGGCGGCCAGGCCAGCGTTCTTCTCTACTTTGAGAGAAAAACCTTTGTCCAGGAGCTTTTTTGCAATGTCCGGGGTGATCGCCACCCGAGCCTCGCCAGCCCGTGTTTCTTTGGGTATTCCGATAAGCATGCCAATTAAACTTTCTTCTGGTTACTCGACGTGTAGTGTTTAATTATCCCACAAATGGCGGTAATAGTGTCCCTGCATCACATGGGAATTTTACGCTCTGGCGGTAAAACGGCTCAGCCACAGGATCAGCAACAGAACCACCACCAGGGGGAACAGCATGACGGTGATGGCCGGCAGCTCCATCGCCAGTACCAGAAAAGAAAACCCCCGGCTGAAAAGGTAGAGCAGGGTTCCCAGTATTGCGCCGGTAAAGACTCTTTGCCCGGCAGCGGTGGTACGGCTGCTGAACATGACCATGGGAACGGCCAGAACCAGCATGGCAATCGTTGTCAGGGGAACGGCGACTTTCCCCCAGAAGGTAACTTCGTAGGTGGTTGCATTCTGGCCACGGCTTTTCAGATTTTCAATCTGCGCCCACAGATCCCAGGCAGGCAGCATCAGCGGATTGATCAATGCTCCACTCAGTACCGATGGATCCACCATGGAATCCCAAGCCAGCCATTGCAACCGGCGGCTATGAATCTGCAATGCATCAAGCTTGCTCTGCCGCACCCCTCCCAACACCCAACGGCCAAAATTGTATTGCCCGGTTGCGGCGCGGGTAATCACCTGCAACTGCTGGTCGGCAGAAAGTTCATAAATCGTCACATCCCGCAGCTCTCCGGCAACATTGACCTGGCGTATATTGACAATGGTATTCCCGTCCTTCGCCCAAAAACCATTGCGTGAACTGAAAGTGATCTGCTTCTTCTGCTTTTCAAGTTTCAGCTGGTTGCCATATTGTTCTGCGGCAGGGCCAATACCATCGCCTACAGCAATTACCAGCAACATCAGCAACACTCCCCCCTTGATCACTGCAAGCAGGATCTGGCGGGAAGACATACCCGCCACGCGCATGGCGACCAGTTCACCGGTAGCCGCCATCCCCCCGAGTCCGAGCAAGGCGCCAATCAGGGCGGCCACGGGAAAGGATTCATAGACAAAGCGCGGTGTGGAGCAGGCCGCGACCATCATCGCATTCCAGCTGCTGTAGTCACCTTTGCCTACATCCTCTATTTCCTCCACCAGGGTCAGTACAAACGCCAGGACAGTAAGAGCCAGCAAGGTCATCAGGGTCGCCTTGATAACCGTCACGGCAATATAGCGATCCACAAGCTTCACAATTGCCGCCCCTTCCAGCGTCGCCAAAATGGCGAATAAGCGACTGCATCCAACCAGACAATCACCACCGCCAGCAGCGCCGTGAGTGCCGGCACCCACCACACACCCAGCCATTCCGGGGTCACGCCGCTGGACATCCATTTTTCCGCCAGCTTGATCAGATTCATATAGGTGGCGTAGATCACCACCGCCAGGGTCAAGCGTCCATACACGCCCTGGCGTGGCAAGGATCTGGCCAGAGGCACACTCAGCAACATCAATGCGAATACAGACAAAGGGGCTGCAAGACGATCCTGCAGCTCTGCTTTGAGCTTCAGATCCTCACTCGCCAGCAATACAGCCGTGGGCAATCCAGCTCTCGACACACTCAGAGAATCCGTGGCCACCTCCGGCAGCAATATTCCATAGCGATCGAAATCGGCGACAGAGAAATCCGTCTTTCCCGGAATGCCCTGATAGCGATGCCCGTCTTCCAGCACCAAAAACTGCCCCGGCGCTCCTTCCACTTTCGTCAGCGCCGCCCTGTCCGCTACCAGAACACCCGGCTTACCGTCCTGCACATAACGCACAAACACATCCCGCAATCCATCACCCACCTCATCAGCGCGTCCTGCATAGATGACAAACCGCCCTTTATTGAACTCATTGAACGCGCCCGCTTTCAGGCCGCCGATCCTGAATTGCTTTTTTTCCTGGAGCTGCAGCATGTCCGCATAGGCCCGCGCCTGTGGAAAGACTTCGAACACCAATGCCGCCACCAATACAGCCAGTGGGATGGCCACCAGGAAAAAGGTTCTGTACAGGCGCGCCAAACCCACGCCTGCGGCGTTGAAGGCCACCATTTCGCTGTCCCTGTACATGCGTCCCAGCACCCACAAGACAGAAAAGAAAAATGCCGGAGGAAGGATAAAACCAGTCAGTTTCACGATATTGAGTCCCACCAGCACCCCCATCACTTTCATGCTGATGGATCCCGCCGCCACCTGCCCCAGCAACCGCACCATGGTATTGGCAAGAATCAGCAGCAGCAGCACAGTCACGATCACCAGCAAGGCCTTCAACACCTCCCGGATGAGCATTCTGTCAATGATGGAAAACAACAATAGCCACTCTTTGTGATTGCGAAGCAAGGCAAGCATGAATTCTACCTGAATCCTTTGACCCGGTGTTCCACCCTCATTGGCTTCTCACCCTTGTGTCATCACCCGAACCATGCGAGACGGAGAAATTGCAGGTAGAATCCATAACCTGATCGTTCACAACAATAATGGAACCCCATGCGCTATCTGACAAAAACCGCAGCCGCAGAAAACATTGCCACCCAATGCCTGATACTGGGAGTATTCGATGACAAACACCCCGGGGCGAGCATTACCGGCCTTTCGGCAACCGCCAGAAAATCCATCCAGATGGCCTTGAAAAAAGGCGACCTGGGGGAAAAATCCGCCTCCACACTAATGCTTTATGGCCTATCCGGCTTCAAGGCGGAAAGAGTATTGCTGCTGTGTCTTGGTGAGAAAAAATCTTTTGATGGCAGGAAACTGGCCTCCGCCATGAGCACCGCAGTTGCCCTGCTCGACAAAAATTCCACCAGGGACTGCACCCTGGTAATGCCGGAAGAACTCCAGAAAAATGGCGAGGCATACTCCGCCACCCGTGATCTGGTGATTGCTGCGGAAGCACAGCTTTATCGTTTCGGCCAGTGCAAGAGCAAAAAGAACCATCCCCAAAAACCCTTGGGAAAACTGACCCTGCTGACCCAGGATCGCAAACGGGCCAACACGCTGAAAAAAGCATTGAAACACGGTAGCGCCATTGCCGCCGGCATGGGTCTGGCCAAGGATCTGGCCAACCTGCCCGGCAATATCTGCACGCCAAGCTATCTTGCTGATACTGCAAGGAAGCTGGGACGCAAGTCCACCAGGCTCAAAGCCACGGCACTTACGGAAAAACAGATGCAGCGGCTGGGCATGGGCGCCTTGCTGTCGGTTTCCCGCGGCAGCCGCGAACCGGCCAAGCTGATCATCCTGGAATATCGCGGCGGCAAGGAAAACAGCCGCCCGGTAGTACTGGTGGGCAAAGGGCTGACCTTTGACGCTGGAGGCATTTCCATCAAGCCTTCCGCCAACATGGACGAAATGAAATACGACATGTGCGGTGGCGCCAGCGTACTGGGAACCCTGCAAGCCTGCGCCGAACTGGAGCTCCCTCTCAACGTCATCGGCATCGTCCCCTCTTCCGAGAATCTTCCCGATGGCGATGCCAACAAACCGGGAGATATCGTCACCAGCATGGCAGGGCTGACCATCGAGATTCTCAATACCGATGCCGAAGGACGTCTGATTCTGTGCGATGCACTAACCTACGCTGAACGCTTCAAGCCCGCGGCTGTTATTGACATCGCCACCCTCACCGGCGCCTGTGTTGTCGCCCTGGGACACCATACCACCGGCCTGCTGGGCAATGATGACAAGCTGGCTGACGAGTTACTGCAGGCAGGCAAAGACATCCATGACCCTGCCTGGCGCCTGCCCATGAACGAAGATTATGCCAGGCAGCTCGACAGCAACTTTGCAGACCTAGCCAACATCGGTGGCAAGGGAGCCGGCACCATTACCGCTGCCTGCTTCCTGGGGAATTTCACCGAAAAGTACAAGTGGGCGCATCTGGACATCGCCGGCACTGCCTGGAAAAGCGGAAGCGACAAAGGCGCCACTGGCCGCCCTGTTCCCCTGTTGATGCAAATGTTGTTGAAACGCAGCAAGCAAACTGAATGACACAGGTCGATTTCTACATCCTGCAACCGGGTGGCCGGGGAAATCGCTACACCCTGGCTGCCCGGCTGGCGGAAAAGGCCTGGTCATCCGGGCACCGGATACTGGTGGCCACAGACTCTGAGGAAGATTTACGCCATATGAACCGCCTGCTGTGGGTGCATCGTGACCAGAGCTTCCTTCCTCACGGCATCCTGGGAAAAGCAGACCCTGCTCTGAACCCGGTATTGCTCGGCACTCCGGATGATGCCGGTGACGAGCATGACGTACTGATCAATCTATGCATGGCCATTCCCGAATACTTCAGCCGTTTTGAACGTGTGGCAGAATGCGTGGATCAGGACAAGTTATCTCTTGAGGCAAGCAGGCAGCGCTACCGCTTCTACCAGGGATGCGGCTATCCCCTCTCCATCCACAAGATAAACTGACCCACAACGAAAACGGGGCCGAAGCCCCGTTCTGCTACTGCAAGCGGTTTGAGGATTACTCGCCCTCGCCAACGGCCTCCATGCTCAGGTGCGTTGATACTCGACAGGATGTTTGACCTGGCGAACTGGCCAGTAGCAGGATCGTAAAACAAATTACATAGCTATTTTGCGTATTGATATTGCAGACAAGCGCACAGTGGGGTAATTTGCACCCTGCAATCAACCTACCTGCCCCCTGTTCATGCAACAATTCCCGATATGAGTAGAAAAAAGCCCGAAAACCTCAGCTTTGAAGAAGCCCTGAGCGAACTGGAAACCCTGGTGGATCATCTGGAGCAAGGGGACATTACCCTGGAAGATTCCCTGAAATCCTTCGAGCGCGGCGTAGCCCTTACCCGCAGCTGCCAGCAGGCATTGTCTGAAGCCGAGCAGAAGGTCAGCATCCTGAATGAAAAGGCACTGGACGCAGAACCCGAAGCTTTCGAAACCAATGCCCCAGACTGACCCGGATTTCACCACCTTTGCCAACCAATGTATAAGCCGGGTCGAAAATGCCCTGGGTGCATACCTGCCTGCGGAAACCATCGAGCCTCAAAGCCTGCATCAGGCCATGCGCTATGCCACTTTCAACGGCGGAAAGCGGGTGCGGCCCTTGCTGGTATATGCCGGCGGACTTGCCTGTGGCGGCAAGCTGGAAACCCTCGACGCATCTGCCTGCGCGGTGGAGCTGATTCACAGCTATTCTCTGGTGCATGACGATCTGCCCGCCATGGACAACGATGACCTGCGCCGCGGCAAACCCACCTGCCACAAGGCCTATGATGAAGCGACCGCCATCCTGGTGGGCGACGCCCTGCAATCACTGGCTTTTGAGATTCTGGCCAGGCCTGTGGCGGATATTCCGCCCGGGACACGGCTGCAAATGATTCAGATTCTGGCCAACAGCAGCGGCTCCCGCGGCATGGTGGGCGGGCAGGCGATGGATATCAGCGGTACCGGTCAGGAGCTGTCCCTGCCCGAGCTGGAGATCATGCACATTCACAAGACCGGCACCCTGATCCGCGCCAGTGTTCAGCTGGGCGCCCTGTCCGCAGGAGGACGCCCGGAACAGGTAGCAAAGCTGGAACACTATGCCAAAACCATAGGGCTGGCTTTCCAGGTGCAGGACGACATCCTCGACATTACGGCAGACACCCGCACCCTGGGAAAAACCCGGGGGAAAGACGCCGCCGACAACAAACCCACCTACCCGGCGTTACTGGGGCTGGACGGCGCCCGGCAAAAGGCACAGGAACTTTTGGAGGAGGCGCTAGATACATTGACCCACTTCGACACCTCCGCCCGCCACCTGCGGCAGCTGGCCGGCTATGTGGTGGGTAGAACGCATTGACAGGCTGTATGCCGTACCAGTATGCGCGGAGGAAAGACATAACCACATCTTTGCCTTTCCCGGTTGAAAAAAGTCATGGAAGGCTGTTTTCATCATCCCTGCACAGGCCTTGGGAAGGTTATTCAGATTTCCCTTATACAGCACAGCAGGCTAAAATGCGGCTACCACTGCGACCCGAATAACCTGAT
>JALWMK010000037.1:0-4331 GCA_027083925.1 Sedimenticola sp.
TGCAGGAATTTTCCCTGCAGCAGGAAGAGGAGGCGCCCGAGGTCAACGGGCATGTTATTCTCAAGGCCGACCTGCGAGGCTCGACGGAACTGACCGCCACCATGATCAGGGAGGGACTGAACCCGGCGGCCTATTTCAGCCAGAATCTGTTTGATCCCATCAATACCTTGTTGCAGAAATATGGTGCCGAGAAGGTGTTTGTCGAAGGCGATGCGGTCATTCTCATGATCCTGGATCAATCCAGCCCCCCCTCCCAGGTAGTAGCGAGAGCCTGTGGGCTGGCCTACGATATCATCGATCTTGTTATGCAGCGAAACCGGGAAAGCCGACAGATGGAGCTTCCTGAGCTGGAGCTGGGGATAGGGATTTCCTATGTGGCCGAAGTACCTTGCTATTTGTTTGATGCAGGGCGTAAAATAACCATTTCCCCTGCTATTAACAGGGCTGATCGTCTCTCTTCCTGCACAGGGCGTGACTTTATCGGGTTTGGCGAAGCGCGGGCCTGGGGCGTGGAAGTCATCAAGGTCGAACAGATTGCCAACAGCGTCTCAGGGGAAAGCCAGTATTGCCGTTACAATGTGAATGGCATAGAACTGGATCTACCTGCATTCCAGCATCTGACAGAAGAGATGGTGTTGAAGAAGATAAAGGCATCCAGCTATGGGAAAGATACCGGCGATCATTACTATGTTGGCCGGTTTCCTGATCTTTCCGGAAAAACCCGATGGCAGGTATTGCGCCAGAGTATGGTCAAATGCTGGGATGGAGGAAAGCTTCTGGCTCCTTCAGCAAAGAGTGGGGAAAGTTTTTACGAACTGATTACAGATCCAGAAATACTAGGCCGGACACGGGAAAAGCTATCCGGTCGAAATTGAATTAGTTGCTCCTGTTCGGGACTGAGATGGAGCATCGGGATGCTGCTATGTATGCCTGTACGCATAAACTACACCGTATAAAAACAATGCTGCGTGCGCAATTAAGCGTTCGTGGCGCCAACACCCAGTCAGTCCTTATTGAACAAATCTCGGAAGCCGGACTGGATTTCTTGTGTGATGCCGGTGCGCAATGCCGGATCATGCCCGAAGAGCGAAAAATGCCCGGCCCGGTTTTTGGCGTGTATGTGGACATCGCGTTCCGGCTGCCCAATTCCGGCCGGGAGCTGCGGACGCGATGTCAGGTGCTGTTCTGTCACCGTCTTTCTCAAAACAGCTACCGGTTTGGTTGCGAATTTCATCAACTCACCGATGCCAATCAGGAATTGTTGCAGGAGTTTCTGCAGCAGGCAGAAATTGAACTGGTTTCCTGATTGATGCGGCTATAAGGCTGTACTGTCAGCGGCCTCTGTTTGGGCGGTCTTCTCCGCCTCGGTTCCTGGTATCGGCAGCATCCGCTCTGACAGCCGCGTAAGCCCGCGTTTCAGGCGGTGGTCATAAATTGCGGCATAGGTAAATACCCGCTTTACATAGCCTTTTGTCTCATTGAAAGGGATCAGCTCTACCCAGATATCAGCAGGCAGGCGGGATTTTGGCAGCCAGCGTTTTACCCTGTGCGGGCCTGCATTGTAGGCGGCAGTCGCCAGCACCGGATTTTCTCCAAGAGTGGACAGTACATATGCGAGATAGGTGGTTCCCAGTTCAATGTTGATTTTTGGAGAAATCAGATCCCTGTGCCTGGGTGATTTCTTTTTCTTTAGCAGTTTCTTCGATACATATTTGGCGGTAGCCGGCATGAGCTGCATCAGTCCCACGGCGCCTGCAAAAGAGCGCACACTGGCGTTGAATGCACTTTCTTGTCGGATTACGCCGTAAACCCAGGAAATGTCCAGCTCGTTTTTCTTTGCGTAGTGCTGCACGTCCGGTTTGTGCTCCAGGGGGAATCGCAGTTCCAGATCATCCCAGAAACCAGATTTGGCCAAGGTGAAGATTGCCTGATCATGCCAGTCCCATGATTGTGCCAACTTGGCAGCGGCAATGTATTCCTCCGTGCTCAGGTCACGGGTGGCGAAGCGCCATTCACGACGGGCATCCACCCAGCGGTTCAACGCCAGCAGTTCCCTGGTTCTGGCTACCGCCGGGTCACTACTGATTGCTGTGGCAATATCTTTTTCCACAATACTCTTTCCCGGAGCAAACCGATAGGCTTCGCCAACCCGATCGGCGGCGAGAAAACCGTAGTAGCTGCGTTCGCTGACCAGCTCGTTATACAGAGCGTTCGCCTGGGATTGCTGGCGGGTCTGTTCCAGCGCCCGCGCCAGCCAGTACCGCCAGCGTTCGCTCTGCTGCTCTTTCTGCGGCATTTGCCCGATTCTGGAGATCACCTGGCTCCAGTCGCCATGGAGCAGGGCGGACTCGACCAGCGCTTCCTGGAGCTTGCTGTCATGGCCGCAGGGCTGCAGAGCGGACATGAAATCAGCGGCAACCGGATCTTCATTGCGTGTCAGCCACAGTGCGAGCTTGCGATTGACCAGATGCCGGTTCAGGGGGGAAATGGCAAAGCGCTGTTGCAGTTTATTCCAGTAGCTCAACGCCGCCAGAGGACCCTTTCTGATTTGCCGGTAGGCGGCATCCATCAGAATTTCCTGACGCTGAGGGTGTTCTTTCTTCAGTGCCGGATCTGTAAAGGCCAGGGCAGGCTTGCCATGTACCCTGATCCAGGTATCCACCCAGGGGCGATCCTTGGCGGGAAGGGATTTCTTCAAATAGCGGGCAAGTTTGATCTGTCCCTTGTCCATGGCCAGAGCAATGCGCTGCCAGACCAGCCCGGTGGTCAGCAGACCGGCGTCACGCCAGGACTTGAATACCGGGTCACAGGCTTTTGGCCTTGAGGATCCGTGCAGCCATATAGGCTCAACCTGTGAAAAAGCGCGTTTTTTCTCGCCGGTGTAAATCAGCGCCTGTAAATAGTGGCACTGGCGACTGATGTTGGATTGCGGGGTATAGAACCGTAGGTAGCTCTTCCAGTCCTGGCGGCTGGCCAGTACATTCAGCCAGCGGGCGCGCAGCAAGGCTGCCAGTGGTGTGTGCGCATTCTTTTCGAGAAAATCGGCGACTTCCTGGTTTTTTGCCGTTCCCAGCCTGTGCTTGAGCCGGGCGTATTCCAGATAGGGATAAAGAGGGTAGTTGCGCAGCAGGGAATCCATATTTCCAGGCAGGGTTTTGCCTGCCGCTGCGATTTTCTCCGCACCCAGAAACAGCTTGCGCTGCGCTTCCTGGGCGATGGTTCCAGCGCTGCTGTTTGCTGCCAACAGCAACAGTATTCCAGCCAGGGCGATATTGATTATTCTGTACCGGGCAGTCATTGTTTCACTCAGGGCTTGTTAACATCAATCCGCTAGCCCCAGCCCTGCGGGTTGCGCACTGAAAAAGTGCCACTTGGCGTTTTTGTTGTTCATTTGGAGCAACCAAATTTCTCTCCTCGCGCCTTCATTGGCGCTTTTTCAGGTGCAGCAGAACCTAATAGCAGACCCTGAGTACTCTACCGTGTTCCTGTAGTGAGTTTCCCTGCCGCCCGTCTGTGAATATGCATTGTCCGTATAGGCTACAATCTTCTCAGTTCTGGATCCATGAGTTCAGGATCAATTATAGACAGTATTGTTTTTGGAGTTGTGAAATGGCAGACAATAACAGCATGGAAGAGGAAATGACACTCAATAGTGGTATAGCCGCTTTCGAAGCGAAACATTTTGTACGCGCAGCCCAATTACTGGAGCCCCTGGCGGATGCGGGCAATGCAGAAGCGCAATACCGGGTTGCCATCATGGCACAGAACGGCCTGGGCATGGTGGAAAACCAGGCTCGTGCCTATGAGCATATGAAGGCTGCGGCGGAAGCAGGCCTGCCTTTTGCGCAGCATGGGCTGGGGTTCATGTATCTGGAAGGGGAATGCGTGGACAAGAATGGAGAAAAGGCGCTGCAGTGGTTCATGCGCGGCGCAGAGCAGGGGCTGCAAGGCTCCATGACCACCATCGCCATGATGTATCAGGAGGGCAATGGTGTGGATGCCGACTCGGTAAAAGCCCGGGAGTGGTTCCACAAGGCTGGATTTGATGAGATGTGAATGATGGGTTCCGCTAGTCCAGATTCCAGTAAGGCGTATCCGGACTAGACCGGAAATTGCACCAGGTTGTATTTTTCTACTGTACGCATAACCCAATGCATTGTGTTGGGTTATTGAAGAAAATCAGTGGCCTGGTGCAATTTCCGGGCTAGCCCTGACGGCGCTTGCGCACGGCTTCCGCAAGCAATTCCAGCAGGGGGGAGCTGTCTTCCCACGCCAGACAGGCGTCGGTAATGCTTTGTCCGAAGAGCAGCGGTTTGCCCTGCGTCAGGGGT
>JALWMK010000037.1:4431-22098 GCA_027083925.1 Sedimenticola sp.
CTAGCCCTGACGGCGCTTGCGCACGGCTTCCGCAAGCAATTCCAGCAGGGGGGAGCTGTCTTCCCACGCCAGACAGGCGTCGGTAATGCTTTGTCCGAAGAGCAGCGGTTTGCCCTGCGTCAGGGGTTGGTTTCCACCCACGAGATGGCTTTCGATCATGGCGCCGACGATGCGCAGGTCGCCTCTCGCCACTTGCCCGGCTACGTCCCGGCCGACATCGATCTGTTTTTTGAACTGTTTGTGGCTGTTGGCGTGGCTGAAATCGACCATGAGCCGCGGCGCCAGCCCGGCCTTCTCCATTTCCTCCGCAGCGAGGTTTACGGATTCGGCATCATAGTTCGGTCGCTTGCCGCCGCGCAGAATAATATGGGTGTCGTTGTTGCCGGCGGTGCTGAAAATGGCGGAATGGCCCTCCTTGGTCATGGACATGAAGACATGAGGGCGTTCCGCTGCACGCATGGCGTCCACGGCCACGCGCATGGTGCCATCGGTGCCGTTCTTGAATCCCACCGGGCAGGACAGGCCGGACGCCAGCTCCCGGTGTCCCTGGCTTTCCGTGGTGCGGGCGCCGATGGCTCCCCAGCTGACCAGATCAGCCACATATTGTGGTGATATCAGATCCAGGAATTCCGTACCGGCTGGCAGCCCCGTGTCGTTAATGTCCACCAGCAGCTTCCGCGCCAGCTCCAGCCCCTTGTTGATTCTGAAGGAGTTGTCCAGATCCGGGTCGTTGATCAGGCCTTTCCAGCCCACGGTGGTGCGGGGCTTTTCAAAATATACGCGCATGACGATGAGCAAATCATCCGCCAGTTGCTTTTTTACTTCCAGGAGGCGGCTTGCGTATTCCATCGCCGCTTCCGGATCATGCACGGAGCAGGGACCGATAACCACGAGCAAGCGATCATCCTCGCCGTGGAGGATGTGATGGATCTGCTGGCGGGTTTCAAAAACAGTTTTTGCTGCCGCCTGCGTAATGGGCAAACGCTCATGCAGGGCTGCGGCGGGGATTACTTCCTGGGTGCCGCGAATGCGCAGATTGTCTGTCTTGTATTCTTGCATGAGTGTTGTTTCCAGCGTTGAAACGGTCAATTATAGCCTTTTGCCAGCGGTAGACTCAATATACTAAGACGAACCGCAACAAAGCCGCATTCAGAGTCAGCCAGGCGTCCCGGTACTGCGTTGTGCTCCTTGGCAAGGGCTGGGCCATTTTCAATGACGATAAGCCATTGGAAAGGGAGGGAGGACAAAATTGCATTTTTGTCTTCCCGGGTTGAACAAGACCATGGAAGGTTTTTTTCAGTATTCTGTCAGTAAGTGACAGGCAACCTGGTGAACGTTCCCGTCCTTGTGGATATTCTTCAGCGCCGGCATGGCGTTTGCGCATTGCGTCATGGCCTCGGGGCAGCGGGTGCGGAAGGGGCAGCCGGAAGGGGGGTTCAGGGGGGATGGCACGTCACCCTGGAGAATGGTGCGGTGAGTTCTGGCGCCCGGATCCGGGCTGGGAATGGCGGACAACAGCGCTTTGGTGTAGGGGTGCCGGGGTTCCTTGTATAGATCTGTGGAGGAAGCCACTTCCACCAGTTTGCCCATATACATGACGCCGATTTCGTGGCTGATGTGCTGCACCACGGCCAGGTCGTGGGAAATAAACAGGAAGGAAATATGCAGCTCCCGCTGCAGGCGTGCAATCAGGTTCAGCACCTGGGATTGCACGGATACATCCAGGGCAGAAACGGCCTCGTCGGCGACGATGAATTTGGGATCCAGGGTCAGGGCGCGGGCGATACCGATACGCTGACGCTGGCCGCCGGAAAACTCATGGGGATAGCGGTGTAACACGTTGGGGCGCATGCCCACGATGTCCAGCAGTTCCAGCACCTTTTTCCTGCGTGATGCGGCGTCGCCAATGTGGTGGGTCTCCAGGGGTTCCAGCAGGGTTTGCATCACCGTGCGCCGTGGGGAGAGTGAGGCGTAGGGATCCTGGAAAATGATCTGCATGTCCTTGCGGTGTGCCACCAGTTCCTTGCTGCTCAGTGCGGTGATGTTGGTGTTTCCCAGCTTCACCTCGCCAGCGCTGGGTTCGTGCAGGCGCAGAATTGCGCGTCCCAGGGTGGATTTTCCGCAGCCGGATTCGCCTACCAGGCCGAAGGTGTGGCCCTTTGGTATGGAGAAGCTCACATCGTCCACCGCCTTGAGTTGTCCCACCACATGGCGAAAGAAGCCTCCTTTGATGGGGAAGTGTTTCTTCAGGTTTTTGACTTCGAGTAGTGTACTCATGGCTCAGGACTCGATGGGGTGGTAGCAGGCGACGGCATTTTCATCGCTCCAGATCAGCGGTGGTTCCTGTCTGTGGCATTGTTCATCTGCCCGGTAACAGCGAGCCACAAACCGGCAGCCAGCGGGCAGATGCAACAGATCAGGAACCGTGCCGGGGATGGTGGGCAGTTCGTCCAGCTTGTTTTCACGAATGCGCGGGATGGATTGGAGCAGCCCTTCCGAATAGGGGTGATGGGGCGTCTTGAACAAAGACTGCACCGGCGCTTCCTCGGCCACTCTCCCCGCATACATGACCACCGCCCGGCTGCAGGTTTGTGCCACCACGCCTAGGTCGTGGGTTACCAGCACCACGGACGTGCCCAGTTCTTCCTGCAGCTTGTTCATCTGTTCCAGCACCTGGGCCTGGGTGGTTACATCCAGCGCGGTGGTGGGTTCGTCCGCCAGCAGCAGTTTGGGGTTGCATGACAGCGCCATGCCGATCATTACCCGCTGGCGCATGCCGCCGGACATCTGGTGAGGATACTCGTCGATGCGCCTTTCCGGCGAGGGAATGCCCACCAGCTCCAGCATTTCAATGGCGCGGCTTCGGGCCTGTTTGCGGTTCATGCCCTGATGGCGCATGAGCACATCGGTCATTTGCGTGGCGATGGTGAACACCGGATTGAGGGCGGTCATGGGCTCCTGGAAGATCATGGAGATCTCCTTGCCGCGGATATGCCGGTATTCGGATTCGGCCAGGCCCACCAGCTCCCGGCCTTCCAGTTTGATGCTGCCGTTGGTGATGCGTCCCGGTGGTGAAGGGATGAGTCCCAGGATGGCCAGGGAGGTGACGGATTTGCCGCAGCCGGATTCGCCCACCAGCCCCAGGGTTTCGCCAGGCATGATGTCGAAGCTCACCCCGTCGATGGCGCGCACGATGCCCCGCTGGGTGGAGAACTCGATGACCAGGTCTTTTACGCTGAGCAGAGGCTGGGTCATGGAGGCTCTCCATACGGCGGGACAGTTGTAATCCGTACCGGTCTGGCGGGATGCTGCGAGCACGTCCATGCCAGCTCTCTTCGGTCATCCGCGGCTTCAGCAGTCTGCCGGCCCGGCAGGGGCTGCGCCTTTGTCTGGAATCGGGAGATCATGCGCTTACCTTCTTTGGATCGAGAGCGTCCTGCAAGGAGTCGGAGAACATGTTGAACGCCATCACCAGCACGAACAGGAAGAGGGAAGCGGTAAGGAAGTTGGAATAGTGCCCGGCCTGCACTTCCTGGGTGGATTCGGCGATCATCAATCCCCAGGAAACCCCGTCCACCACCCCCAGTCCCAGGAAGCTCAATATGACCTCGGACTTGATGGCGCTGACAAACACGATGGTGGCCTGCACCAACAGGATATGGTAGGTGTTGGGCATGATGTGACGGAAAATGATCTGGTTCCGGGGCAGGCCGATGGCGCGGGCGGCTTCCACGAATTCAAAGTTTTTCAGCTTGATCACTTCGCCGCGCACCAGGCGGGCCGTAGTAGTCCAGAAGGTGGCGATCATGGCAATGTGCATGGAGTAGGGATAGCCTTGCAGGGCAAAGGCGATGGCGGCCACGAACAGATAAAACGGAATCGAGTCCAGTACGCCCATCAGCCACAGAATCACTTCATCCACCCAGCTGTTGGCAAAATAGCCGGACAGGGCGCCCAGTATGCCGCCAAGAATGGTGGACAATATGGCCACCACCATGCCTACTTCGAAAGCTGTCTTGGTGCTGAAGATGGCGCGCTGGAATATATCCTGACCGATGATGTTGGTGCCCAACCAGTGTTCGGCGCCGGGTTTCGCCCACATGGGGCCTTCAATCGTGCTCCAGTGCTGTCCCCACAGCCCCATCCATACGCCCAGGGCGATGACAAAGAAGAATGTCACTACGCCCAGGGAGATCATGCCGGTGCGGTCGCGGCGGAACTTGTACAGTGCCTTGCCCCACAGGGATTCGCTTTCCCTGGGCAGTGTTGTGCTCTCGGTCAGGGTGTTCATTTCAGCGACACTCGCGGATCGACCAGTTTGTAGAAGATATCGTTCAGGATCAGCACGACGACAAACAGTACCGCGGTAATGCCCACTACTGCCTTGAGTATGGGTTGGTCGCCTGAGGTGATGGCGTCGTAGGTGACAAGGCCCACGCCGGGGATGCCGAAATAGCTCTCCAGCAGCAAGGAGCCAGAGATTACCACCAGGGGGATGGAGAACATGATGCGGGTGATGATGGGAATCATGGCATTCTTCAGGATATGCTTGAACAGCAGCTCTCCCGGCGGTGTGCCAAACGCCTTGGCGGTGCGTACATGATCCCGGCCCATTTCCTCGACGATTACCGCCCGGTAGAAGCGGGTGTTATAACCCAGCGCCACGAATACGGTCGCCAGGGTGGGTACGGTGACATAGTGCAGATAGTCCCAGAAGTTGTACACATTCCAGCCCCGTACCGGGAACCAGCCCAGACCATCATTGGAGGAAAGCAGAACCTGAAAAGTGATGATGACGATGAGAAAACTCACGCTCATGCCCACTACCGAGCCGCCCATGATGAATTTGTCCAGCCAGCGCCCCCGGTGGTAGGCCGCCACCAGCGCCAGGGCGATACCCAGCAGATTGCCCAGGACAAAGCCGGGAGTGATCAGCGCCAGGGAAATAGGCACGGTGCGCTTGAGAATGCTGCTGACCCGTTCGCCAGTGGAGTCGGAATAGCCGAAATCGAAGGTCACCAGCTCCTTCATGTATTCCAGGTAGCGGCTGACGAAAGGCTTGTCGTAACCCAGTTGGTGGCGGATTTCCTGGATTTGTTCCTCCGTAGCGTTTTTGCCCAGCAGCTCATAGGTCTTGTCCGGGCCGAAATACACCATCAGCAGAAAGCTGATCAGGGTCACGCCGATGATCAGGGGAATGCCGGTAATGCACTTGCGCAGAACGTATTGCAGCATTTCCATGGTTATTTCTGCGCCTCTTTCACATCCACATACTTGAGATGAAAACCACCCACGATGTCTTCGTTTGGAAAGCTCACGACATCCTTATGCCACATAAAGATTCGTGTGCGTGAAAGCCCTGAGATGATGGCGCATGAGTCAATCACGATCTGGTTCATTTTGCGATATAGCCTGGTGCGTTCGGGAGACGGCTGCATCACCGACGTAAGCTCATATAGACGATTGAATTCAGGGTCATTGAAATTGGTGCTGTTCGAACCGGGAGCGCCGTTTGGGCCGTAGAAGAGTTGCAGGGTGTTTTCTGCGTCGGGATAGTCCAGCGCCCAAGCCATGCTGATGATCTTGATTTTTGCCTGTTTGATGGCTTTGTTGTAGTCGCCAAATGAAGCAAAGGAGTTATAAACAACCTTTTTCTTCGGGTAGCCGATTTTTGCCAGCCAGCCCCGATACTGCTCAAAAAACTGGCGGTACTGCACATCGGCAACTGCACCGTAATCCAGTGTGGGCAGGTTATCGGCTGTCCAGCCAGCTTCCTGTAACAGCTTTTGGCCTTTTTCGGGATTATGTTCCACGGATGCGCTGGATAGATCCGGGTCATATTCCGGCACTACAGGGGGAATGATGCCAGGGAAGATAAAGCCGATATCGGAATAAAAAGTCCGGTTGCGCTCTTTCCAGTCGAAAGCATACCGAATGGCGCAACGCAGGGCGCGGTTCATTTTCTCCCGCTGTGGGTCAGGATTGTACCCGATTTCCGCGTCGCGCATATTGAATGTACTGAAAACAAAGGCATTTTCTATACCTCCGATCATGAAAAAACGCTGTGCATACTCTGGCTTCATGATCAGGTCGGGTTTTTTCTCCGATAGCACGTCATCCAGCAGCTCCTTGGGGATTTCCGCATATTGGATCTCGTTGCCTTTGGTGAAGGAATTCCAGCGCGACAGGGATTCTTTGACGAAGTGGATTTCCAGACGGTCTACCAGGGGCGGAATCTTGCCTTCGATTTCATGAATGCCGTATTGGCCATGGATGGTTTCATCATAGCCTTCGTAAGCCAGATCAATGGGTTCCTGCCTGAACTTGGGGTTTCTCACCAGTGCCACGCCCACCGAATCGAAGCGCTGCAGCCGGAAGGGGCCAGAACCCACGGGGCGTACGGAAAACTCGCGGCCATAGTGTTCCACGGCTTCTTTGGGAACGATGGCGGCATAGCCCTGTGCCAGGGTGTGAACCAGCTGGGGAAAGGGCTTGTTGAGAATGATTTGTATAGTGTAGCGATCCAGGGCTTTCAGACCTTCCACTTCCTTGTCATAGTCCGAACCGGCCTTTTTCCATTCCGCCATGCCTTTGATGCGCCCGGCCCAGAGCCAACTGCCCTGGGCGCGGGTCTTGGGGTCGAAATGGCGCTTGAGTGAGTACACAAAGTCTGCTGCGCTGACCTCCCGGCCCTTGCCGTTCGGGAAGGCGGGGTCGTCGGTAAACTCCACGCCTTTTTTTATGTGAATGGTGTAGGTCAGGCCGTCCACCGAGATTTCCGGCAAGCCCATCGCCAGGTTGGGCTTGATCTGGTAAGGGCGTGCCAGGTATTTGTAGGAATACAATGTGTCGTAGACGTTCACCACCACATGGTTGGCGTATACGGTAGCGGCTTGAACGGGATCCAGGCTGGAGGGAGCGCCCTTCAGGGAATGCCGGTAGATCTTCATGCCGTTGGTGTCCGGCCCGTCGGAGCAGCCTGCTGCGAGAAGGATGGAAAGCAGAATCAGCAGGCCGGAAATTCGTTTGGACATGAAGTGTCTGAAAACCATGAGGAATCATCGAGTGGGCGAGTATAGCGGTTTCTGCAGCAGTGGAAAATTACTTTTCTTTGCGGAATCGCGGCTTACATCAGTGCCGCAGCATGGCGGGAAACTCCCGGCGCAATAATGCTAAAATACCCTGCTATGTCTTTACAATACGATTTGCACAGCCATTCTACGGTATCTGATGGTACCTTGCGCCCCGCCGAGCTGGTGGCGCTGGCGGCCGCTTCCGGGGTGGATGTGCTGGCTCTTACCGATCATGACAATGTATCGGGTGTGGCAGAAGCCGGGGCAGCAGCCCGGGAACAGGGGATACGGGTCATCCCCGGCGTGGAAATATCCGTAAACTGGAACGGCCATACCGTGCATATCCTTGGCTTGCAGATCGATCCGGAAAATGCCGCCCTGCTGCAGGGGCTGCAGGGGCTTTGTGAATATCGCCGCTGGCGGGCGCAGGAAATCGGGCGAAAACTGGAGAAAAAAGGGATTTCAGGCGCCTATGAAGGCGCTTGCGCGCTGGCGACAGGGGCGCTGGTGGGAAGGCTGCATTTTGCGCGCTTTCTGGTGCAACACGGCCATGCCCGGGATGTGAAGGATGTTTTTCGCAACTACCTGGTGACGGGCAAGCCAGGTTATGTGCGTGGGGAATGGGCGCCTCTGGAGGACGCCATGGGCTGGATTCTTGGTGCAGGCGGCCTGGCGGTGATCGCCCATCCGGCGCGGTACAAAATGACCCGGGGCAAGCTGCGGCGGCTCATCGGCGAGTTCCGGGGACTGGGTGGCCGGGGGCTGGAAGTGGTGTCCGGCAGCCACAGCAGGGACGAGTATTTCACCATGGCCAGACATGCCCAGGACTTTGGTTTGCTGGCGTCAGCCGGCTCGGACTATCACAGCCCGGACAACCCCTGGATCAGTCTGGGCAATTTGCCGGAGCTGCCGCCGGGTTGCGATCCGGTCTGGAGCTCTTTTTGATATGGCGCAGTTTTTTCAGATTCATCCCGAAAACCCCCAGCAACGGCTGGTGCACCAGGCGGTGGAGATTCTGCGTGGCGGTGGGGTCATCCTCTATCCTACGGATTCCAGTTACGCCATCGGCTGCCGGGTGGGGGACAAAGCGGCCATGGATCGTATCCGCAGGATTCGCCGCCTGGACGACAAGCACAATTTTACCCTGGTATGCCGGGATTTGTCGGAGATTTCCCTGTATACCAGGCTCGAAAACCAGCAATACCGCCTGATCAAGAGCCTCACCCCAGGGTCTTACACCTTTATACTGAAGGCGACCAAGCAGGTGCCCAAGCGCCTCATGCACCCCAAACGCAAGACCATCGGCATTCGTATTCCGGACAACCGCATCGCCCTGGCACTGCTGGAGGAGCTGAATGAACCGATTTTGAGCAGCACGCTGATCTTGCCTGGTGAGGCACTGCCGATGATGGATCCCTATGACATGAAACAGACCCTCGAAAGCCAGGTCGATCTGATCATCGATGGCGGTTACTGTGGCTATGACCCCACCACGGTTGTGGTAATGGAAGACGGCGAACCCTGGGTAGCCCGGCATGGCAAGGGTGATGCTTCCTTGTTTGGATGATCTTCCCGCCACGTTTCCGGATATAATCACTTTATGCAAGAACTTACCTTGATTCAACAACTGGCTGTATTCGTGCTGCCGTTGATTTTTGCCATTACCGTACACGAGAGCGCCCATGGCTGGGTGGCGGACAAGCTGGGCGACCATACGGCGCGATCCATGGGGCGGGTGACCCTCAACCCTATTCCCCACATCGATCCTGTCGGCACCATCGTCGTGCCCCTGGCGCTGTATGCCCTGACTACCCTGTCTGGCGGCGGCGGACTGATTTTCGGCTGGGCCAAGCCCGTGCCCATCAACCCGCGGAATTTCGGTAACTACCGGCGGGACACGGCACTTACTGCGGTAGCCGGGCCGGTGTCCAATTTTATCATGCTGTTGCTGTGGGCCATGGTGCTGCGCCTGAGCGTGGGGCTGGAGAACAGCGCCGGCTGGGTTGCCGAGCCCCTGGCCTATATGGCCGTGGGCGGGATCCTCATCAACACTATTCTCATGGTGTTGAATCTGCTGCCCATATTGCCCCTGGACGGGGGGCGGGTGTTGGCCTCTTTGCTGCCGCCTCGCCTGTCCTATTCCTATGCAAAACTGGAACCTTGGGGCTTGTTCATCCTTATCGGACTGATGGTGACAGGCATTCTCTGGCCATTGATGAGTCCCATGCTGCAGTTCGTGCAGACCCTGGCGTATTCCATCGCGGGACTGATGTAGCAACCGTGCCCAACCTTGTCAACCAAACAGAATCAATCAGGACATTCATGGAAACCGTAGCATCGCAACATTCCCGCGTACTTTCCGGCATGCGCCCTACCGGCCGCCTGCATCTGGGGCACTATCACGGGGTACTGAAAAACTGGGTGGAACTGCAGCACGAATACCAGTGCTTCTTTTTTGTCGCCGACTGGCATGCGCTGACCACTCACTATGATGATCCCTCCATTATTCCGGAAAGCGTCTGGAATATGGTTATCGACTGGCTGGCCGCCGGGGTGAATCCTGGCGAAGCGACCCTGTTTATCCAGTCCCGGGTGCCGGAGCATGCCGAACTGCATTTGCTGCTGTCCATGCTCACGCCCCTGGGTTGGCTGGAGCGTGCGCCGAGCTACAAGGATCAGCAGGAAAAGCTCAAGGAAAAGGATTTGGCCACCTACGGCTTTCTCGGTTATCCGCTGCTGCAGGCAGCGGACATTCTTATCTACCGTGCCGGCATCGTACCCGTGGGGGAAGACCAGGTGGCTCATGTGGAACTGACCCGGGAGATCGCCCGGCGCTTCAACCACCTGTACGGCCGCGAGGCAGACTTTGAGCAGCGGGCGGAAGAGGCGGTGAAGAAGATGGGCAAGAAGAACGCCCGCCTCTACGCCAGTTACCGCAAGGCCTGGCAGGAACAGGGGGATGACGAGGCGCTGGCGGCGGCTCGCGCCCTGCTGGAATCCCAGCAGAATATCAATCTCAGCGACCGGGATCGTCTGTTTGGCTATCTGGAGGGGGGGGGCAAGGTGATCCTGCCCGAACCCCAGGCACTGCTCACCAAGGTTCCCAAAATGCCCGGGCTGGACGGGCAGAAAATGTCCAAGTCCTATGGCAACACCATTCCCCTGAATGCAAAACCGGAACAGCTGGAGCAGCAATTGCGCACCATGCCCACGGATCCAGCCCGGGTGCGGCGTACCGATCCCGGTGATCCTGCCGAGTGCCCGGTGTGGGAGTTCCATGAAATCTACTCCGACGACACGGTGAAGAGGTGGGTAAAGGAAGGCTGCCGCAGCGCCGGCATCGGCTGTATCGAATGTAAACAGCCGGTCATCGATGCGGTGTTGGCGGAACTCAGACCCATACAGGAGCGGGCGGCGGAATATGAAAACGATCCCGGCCTGGTGCGCAACATTATCAACGAGGGCTGCGAAAAGGCCCGCGATGAAGCCCGTGATACCATGGGCGAAGTGCGCCATGTCATGTCTCTGGAATACCGATGAGTCCCGCTGATTCCGCCATCGATCAAATCCCCGCCGCCGAGCCTGCTCCCCGGCAGGAGGAGATGCCCTTTGCGGTAGTGGAAGGCCAGCCCCAGTATCAGTTGCCCAAGGATCTTTACATCCCGCCCGATGCCCTGGAGGTTTTTCTCGATGCCTTCGAGGGGCCGCTGGATCTGCTTTTGTACCTGATCAAGCGCCAGAACCTGGATATCCTGAATATTCCCCTGGCGAAAATCACCCAGCAGTACATGGAATATATCGACCTGATGAAAGAGCTGCGTCTGGAGCTGGCAGCGGAGTACCTGGTGATGGCGGCGATGTTGGCAGAGATCAAATCCCGCATGCTCCTGCCCCGGCCTGCTGCCGAAGAGGAAGAGGGGGAGGATCCCCGTGCGGAACTGATCAGGCGTTTGCAGGAATACGAGCGTTTCAAACAGGCGGCGGAAGAGCTGCATGACATGCCCCAGCTGGGAAGAGATGTTTTTCCCGTGCGCGTGGAAGTGCCGGACAAACATATCAGACGGGAACCACCGCCCCTGGAGCTGAAAGAGCTTTTGCTGGCGCTGAAAGAAGTATTGCAGCGGGCAGACATGTTCAGCAACCATCACATCACCCGCGAGCCCCTGTCTCTGCGGGAACGCATGAGCCGGGTGCTGGAATCGGTGAGCGCGGATCGCTTCGTTGATTTTCACGATCTTTTCGACATCACCGAAGGCCGTGATGGCGTGGTCGTCACCTTCATGGCCATTCTGGAACTGCTCAAACAAACCCTGATTGAAATGGTGCAAAACGAAACTTTTGGCCCCATTCATGTGAAAGCCCATGGAGTGAGTGAGGCATGAATCCCAGCGACAACCTGAAACAGATCGTGGAAGCCGCCCTGCTTGCTTCCGGCAAGGCCATGACTCTGGGCAAACTGCTGGAGCTGTTTGATGAAATGGAACAGCCGGAGAAAAAGGAGCTGCATGCCGTGCTGCAGGAACTGGGCGAAGACTATGCGAACCGGGGTATCGAGATAAAGGAGGTCGCTTCCGGCTGGCGCATCCAGGTCAGCAGGGAATGCGCACCCTGGGTTTCCCGGTTGTGGGAAGAGAAGCCGGGCCGTTACTCCCGCGCCTTGATGGAAACCCTGGCCCTGATTGCCTATCGTCAGCCCATCACCCGGGGTGAGATCGAGGATATCCGTGGCGTCAGCGTCAGCACCCACATCATGCGTACCCTGCTGGAGCGCGAATGGGTGCGAGTGGTGGGGCAGCGGGATGTGCCGGGCAAGCCCTCTCTGTACGGCACCACGCGGGAATTTCTGGATTATTTCGGACTCAAATCCCTGGATGAACTGCCCACCCTTGCAGAGATTCGTGATCTTGATGTAATCAACGAAGAGCTGAACCTGCAAGAGCCGGATGTGGAGGCAACGAATGCCGCTGCTGTCGCCGAAGAAACGAACACAAGTGACGACCTGCAGCACGAATCAGCAGATCCGCAAGCACAAGAAACGGTGCCGGAAGAATCATCCCCTCAGACGGAACCGGAAGCAGAACAAAATACACCAACCGCAGCAGTTACGGATACTGATGAAAAACAAACCTGAAATCCAGGGAGAACGCCTGCAGAAAATGCTGGCGAATGCCGGCATGGGATCCCGCCGACAAATCGAAGGCTGGATTCGTGAAGGCCGGGTGCAGGTCAATGGCAAGCCCGCCAGTCTGGGTGATCGCGCAACCCTGCAGGATCAGATCAGCGTTGACGGGCGTCTGGTGTCGGGGAAGAAACTGGCGGCCAACGAGCGCTTCGTTATCTTGTATAACAAGCCGGAAGGTGAACTGGTTACCCGCCATGATCCGGAAGGCCGCAAAACCATATTTGGTAAACTGCCCCGCCTGCCCCAAGGACGCTGGATTGCAGTGGGACGGCTGGATGTGAACAGCGCAGGCCTGCTGTTGCTTACCAATGACGGTGAGCTGGCGAACCGCCTCATGCATCCCAAACAGCTGATCGAGCGTGAATATGCCGTGCGTGTACATGGCCGGGTGACGGAAGACATGCTCAAGCAACTGGTACGGGGCGTTACCCTGGATGATGGCCCGGCCCGCTTCGAGGAAGTGGTATTCTCTGGTGGTGAAGGCAGTAACCAGTGGTATCACGTCGTACTCATGGAGGGTCGTAAACGTGAAGTAAGGCGCATGTGGGAAGCCGTGGGCGCCGTAGTGAATCGCCTCAAACGTGTGCGCTACGGGCCGATTATCTTGAACAGCCGGGTAAAGTCCGGCATGTGGAGAGAACTGGAAAAAGAAGAACAAAAAGAGCTGCTGCGTATCGCCGGCTTAAAAGACAAGCGCCGCTGGGGAACCCTGAAGCGCCCTGGCTCCCGAGCGGAGAAAAAATCCCGGCCTTCGCCCTGGGCGCGTAAATAAACTGCGGTACCGCTTTTCTGTATTTCGGGAATGGCGATCTACTGTTAGGAGGAAGAATATGCGCATATTGATAGTCATGAGCCTGTTGCTATCCGTACAATCGTTGCTTGCCGCCGCAGAAGGTGAGTTGGGCAAGGATCTGGTGAATCCCGGATACCATGAGCAACCGGCCTGGTTCAAGGAGTCCTTCCTTGATCTTGGTGAAGACGTGGCAGAGGCGGCGGCGCAAAACAAACGCGTGTTGCTGTATTTTTATCAGGATGGCTGCCCCTACTGCGCCAAATTGCTGGAAGACAATTTTGGCAATGCGCGCATCGCGGAAAAAACGCGCAAGCATTTCGATGTAATCGCCATTAATTTGTGGGGGGATCGTGAAGTCACCGGCCTCGATGCTCAGGTCGTTACAGAAAAGAACTTTGCCGAGTCCCTGCGGGTGCAATACACGCCTACCCTGCTGTTTCTCAATGAACAGGGAAAAGCTGTGGTTCGACTGAATGGCTACTATGAACCTGCCAAGTTCGATGTGGTGCTGGACTATGTATCTGGCAAGCAGGAAACCGCGATGACACTGTCCGCCTACTATGCCCGGCGCAAACCAGCTGCTGGCGGCGGCAAGCTTCATGATGAGCCGTTTTTTCTTCCGCAGCCGTTGCGACTGGCGGACAATCGCAAGCAGTCCTGGCGTCCCTTGTTGGTGCTGTTCGAGCAACCGGACTGCCGGCCCTGCGATGAACTGCACCAGGATTCCTTCAACCGCCAGCATCTGGTGACTGCGTTGAGTGCGTTTGATATCGCGCAGGTGGACATGCGTTCTCCCACAGCGTTGCAGACGCCCGATGGGCGAAGCATTCCCGCCCGCCAGTGGGCGGCGGAGCTGGGCTTGCAGTATGCGCCGAGCATGGTGTATTTCGACGCGGAAGGAAAAGAGGTTTTTCGCTCCGAAGCCTGGCTGAAAGCCTTTCATCTGCATACGGTGCTAGACTATGTGGCCACTGGCGCCTATTTGCAGCAGAAGAATTTCCAGCGCTTTGTGCAACATCGGGCGGAGATATTGCGCGAGAAGGGTTTTGAAGTGGATTTGATGGAGTAGGTTTCTGGTTACTGTTCGTCTTAGTATCTGCCGTCTGAAGCGAGCCGTGCAACGGTTGCCGACGGTTTACCGGAATGAAGAACCTATGCGGTGAACAACCGATCAGCAGGGAACTCGATTGTGAAACTGTTACGAGACAACCTGAATTCCAGGGCCTGGATTTTCATCGGCTGCCTGCTTTCATTCGCCGGGCTGCTGCAGGCGAAACCGCCGGAACAGACCCAGCAAAGTGAAAATGCCGGCAAGGTGCAGCTGGAAGTGAAAATCCCGGGGCTGGAAGGCGCGCTGCTGGAGAACGCCAAAGCCTATCTTGGATTGCTGCAAAAAAAGGATGACCCGCATCTGACCGAGCGGTGGATCAAGCATCTGCAT
Source organism: Sedimenticola sp. (assembly GCA_027083925.1). Taxonomy (GTDB): domain Bacteria; phylum Pseudomonadota; class Gammaproteobacteria; order Chromatiales; family Chromatiaceae; genus Thiolapillus. The sequence goes on from JALWMK010000037.1 coordinate 18,921, forward strand.
GAGAAATCCGTGGAAGAAATTCAACAGGCCTTACAGCCTTTTGGTTATTACAACGCCCGGGTCGAAGCTTCCCTTGAGAAAAAAGATGGCAAATGGGTTGCGGTCTACGCGGTAACACCGGGTCCCCAGGTGGTGGTTTCCGGGATTGACCTCAAATGGTTGGGCGAAGGGGCGGAAGAGGCAGAGCTGCAACAGGCGGTGGAGGATTTTCCGCTGAAAAAGGGCGCTGCCCTGGATCAGGAAATGTATGAGAAAGCCAAGGCGGCGCTGCTGGAGTTGGCGGATTCTCTGGGTTATCCGGATGTAGAGGCAACAACAGCAAGGATTGTTGTGGATGCAAAAGCCAATCAAGCCGAAATAACCCTGCATCTGGACACTGGTCACAAGTACTACATCAGCGAAATTCGTCTGCATCAGGATTTTCTGGAGCCAGATTTCGTACGGCGTTATCTGGCGGACGTGAAGCCCGGCGATACCTATTCCCAGGAAAATCTTCTTGAAATCCAGAGAGGCCTGGTTACGGCAGGGTACTTCTCTCTTGTGGATATCAAACCAAAGTTTCGGGAGGCACAGGACTACAGGGTGCCGGTAGAGGTTTCTCTAGAACCCGTAAAGCGCCAGCACTATTCGTTCGGGATCGGATATGACACCGATATCCAGGTGAATCTCTCCGTGCGCTGGAAGCATCGGCGCATCAACCAGCTTGGGCACAAAGCAGATGCTCTGGTAAAGCTTTCCCTGGTGGAGAGCCTGATCCAGGCGAACTACTGGATTCCTGTCAGGGATCCACGTACCACCAGGCTGGGGTTCACCACCAGGCTGCAGAGCGAGGTACTGGATGATTCCAAGAGCGATTCCCTGAGCCTGGAGGCCGGTTATTATTTTATCTGGAACCAATGGAACGCCAGGTTCTATACGGAGCTCAAATATGAGCGGTTTACTGCCGGTGCAGCCGACAGCGTTGACTCCAATTTCCTGAGTTTTGGCGCCAGAGTCGAACGAACCCATTTTGAAGAAGGAAACTATCCCCGCCGGGCATGGAGCCTGTTTGCAGATCTGCGTACCTCGCCGGGGCCGGTCTCTTCCACCGATTACGTTCGGGCTCATATCAGGGGCAAGGCATATGTGCCGCTCTTTCAGGAAGGCCGCCTGATTCTTGCCAGCGAGCTGGGCCTGGCCGCCGTGGGGGACTATGAAAAATACCCGAGTTCCCTGCGGTTCTTTGCTGGCGGAGACGCCAGTGTGCGTGGTTATGACTGGAAAACGCTTGGCCCCGAGGATGATGAAGGAGACGTCATCGGCGGCAGGCAGGTGGTGACGGCAAGCATTGAATACAACCACAAGGTTGCCGAGCAGTGGGTGGCGGCCGGATTCGTCGATGCAGGCAACGCCTTCAATGACAGGCTGGGTAAGCTCCATTATGGCGCCGGCTTCGGCGCGCGCTGGTTGTCCCCTGTGGGTACGGTGCGGCTGGACTTTGCCTGGCCGGTGCACAAGGAAGACGAAACCACGAAGTTCTCCGACATCAAGGTACACTTCGGCTTCGAGGTGTTGCTGTGAAAACCGGATTGAAGCGTCTGGGTATTGGTTTGGCATTGGTGTCGGTGCTGGTGATCGGCGCGGCCGCTACCCTGCTCGGTACCCGCCCTGGTGTCCAGTGGCTCCTGGAAACGGCCAGCCACTTCATTCCCGGAGAGCTGGCCGTTGAGCATGCCGAAGGAAACCTGTTGGGCAAGCTCCGCCTGCGCGGACTCAGTTACCGGGATACCAATATGTCGCTGGAGGCAGGCGAAGTGATCCTGGACTGGCTGCCCTATGCGCTGTTCGGCGGAGTTTTTCATTTGCAGGAACTGACGGTTGAAAAACTGCGTTATGCGAAACTGCGTGAAACAGAAGAACAATCATCGGCGGCCATCAAGCCGCCGGACATCGAACTGCCCATCAGGTTGAGGCTGGATCTGGTGCAGGCCAAATCCATGGAAGTCGTACCTGCGCCCCAGGCAGCTCCTGTGATCATCGATCAACTGGTGCTGGTAGCAAACTGGGGTGCCGCCGGCGTCAATCTGTCGAAGCTGGAGCTGGCCATGCCGGATCTGAAGTTTCATGGCAGCGGCAAGATCCTGCCCAGGGGAGCCTATCCTCTGGATCTGGATCTGAACTGGGAATTCAGCGCTGCAGGCCTGCCCAGGGTTGCCGGCAAGGGGAGGCTGGAGGGTGATCTGGAGAGTCTTCAGTTACAGCACCGGATCGCAGGAGATGTGGAAGCGGGTATTACCGCAAATGTGCATGACCCGCTACAAGGGCTTACCTGGGACGCCAGGGTGCAGATCGACAAGGTTCCCCGGGAGTACCTGCCCCTGGATGAGACGGCATCCCTGGATTTGGATGTTGATGCCAGGGGCGACCTGGCCCGCATGGATAGCCGTATCGCTTTCGAGGTAGAAGCCGCCAAAGACAAGGCTACTGTCAAAGCACAGCAGCTGTTGCTGAACCTGGTCGCCAGCATGGAGTTCGCCGAACAGCGCTTCAAGCTGCACGGTGACTGGCAGAACCTGCAGTGGCCCCTGACGGGCGCAGCCCGGATTGCTGCCTCAACGGGCAAGCTGGAGGCAGCCGGTGTTCCTGACAGTTATGTGTTTTCCCTGCAAACGGCCCTGCGGGGCGACGGGATTCCCCCTGGTGATTGGCAGGCGGAAGGGAAAGGGAGTCTTGACAAGCTCAGGCTGGACAGACTGCTGGGCAAGATCCTGGACGGCACCTTAGCGGCTGTTGGTGATCTGGCATGGTCCCCGGCGCTGGCCTGGAAAATGGATCTCATCGCCACGGATATCAACCCGCAGGCGCTCAACGCCCAATGGCCAGGTAAACTCAGTGCTGCGGTTGCCACCAGCGGGGAGCTGCCGGATAGTGGCCTTCAGTTGCAGGCGCAGATCAGGGAGCTGCGAGGATCCTTGCGTGAAAAGCCCGTGGCGGGCGGTGGCAAGGTGCGCATCAACGGCAGTACACTGCTGCTGGAGGATCTGCTGTTCCGCAGCGGCCAGGCAAAGATCGGTGTCAGCGGCGAGCTGGGTGATGCCTGGGATCTGCAATGGAAACTCGACGTGCCGGATCTTGCGGATTTGCTGCCCCAGGGTGAAGGCGCGATTCACGGTGCAGGCAAACTGCGGGGCAGCCAGGA
>JALWMK010000038.1 GCA_027083925.1 Sedimenticola sp.
GGGTCTGACCCTAACTCTCTTTATATTTGTTTGTAGCGGACGACTCCCACACAGAGTCAGTCCCTTTTGTGTGCGCGTAAATGACTAATTCAGCAATTCTGGTATTGGAAGATGGCACGGTGTTTCACGGTCGTTCCATTGGTGCAGAAGGACAGACGGTAGGGGAGGTGGTTTTCAACACCGCCATGACCGGCTATCAGGAGATCCTCACCGATCCCTCCTATTTGCGGCAGATCGTTACCCTGACCTATCCGCACATTGGAAATACCGGCGTAAATCAAGAGGATGCAGAGTCTTCCTCCGTGCATGCCGCGGGTCTGGTGATCCGGGATCTGCCTCTACTGGCGAGCAACTGGCGCAGCGAGCAGTCCCTGGAGAGCTATCTTCGGGAAAATGGCGTCATCGCCATTGCCGATATTGATACCCGCAAGCTGACGCGCATTTTGCGTGAAAAAGGCGCCCAGAGCGGCTGCATACAGGCTGGTTCGCACCTGGATGAAGCCATTGCCCGGGCCGCTGCAGAAGTTTTCCCTGGTCTCAAAGGCATGGATCTGGCCAAGGAAGTCACCACGGACAAACCCTACACCTGGAAAGAAGCAACCTGGGATCTGGAAGAGGGCTATGTTGCCAGGGAAGATGCCGACGATGATCTGCATGTGGTTGCCTACGATTACGGCATCAAAATCAATATCCTGCGCATGTTGCGTGAGCGCGGCTGCCGCATCACCGTGGTGCCCGCCCAAACCCCGGCCAGTGAAGTGCTGGCCATGAACCCGGATGGCGTTTTTCTGTCCAACGGCCCGGGTGATCCGGAGCCCTGTAACTATGCTATTGCAGCGATTCAGGAGGTGCTGGAACAAAACATTCCCACCTTTGGTATCTGCCTGGGGCATCAACTCCTGGGGTTGGCCAGCGGGGCGCGCACGGTGAAGATGAAGTTTGGCCATCATGGCGCCAATCATCCGGTACAGGATCTGGCAACTGGTGCGGTGATGATTTCCAGCCAGAATCATGGTTTTGCTGTAGATGAAGACAGTCTGCCGGGCCATCTGCAAGCCACACACAAATCCTTGTTCGATGATTCATTGCAGGGCATTCATCGCACGGATAAGCCCGCTTTTGGCTTCCAGGGGCACCCGGAAGCCAGCCCGGGTCCCCATGATGTAGCTCCGGTTTTCGATCACTTCATCGAGCTGATGCAAGCTGCAGCAGATTCCAGCTGAACCACGCGATGAATTCCCCCCACTTGCGCAGACAGAATTAAAATGCCGAAAAGAACAGATCTGAATACGATTCTCATCATTGGCGCCGGCCCGATTGTCATCGGCCAGGCCTGCGAGTTCGACTACTCTGGTGCACAGGCCTGCAAGGCATTGCGTGAGGAAGGCTATCGGGTGGTGCTGGTCAATTCCAACCCCGCCACCATCATGACTGACCCCGAGTCGGCGGATGTTGTCTACATCGAGCCTATCACCTGGCAAACCGTGGAACGCATCATCGAAAAAGAACGCCCGGAAGCGCTGCTGCCCACCATGGGAGGGCAGACTGCCCTGAACTGCGCCCTGGATCTGGTGCGTGAAGGAGTGCTGGAAAAATATGGGGTGGAAATGATCGGCGCCTCCCGCAAGGCCATCGACAAGGCCGAGGATCGTGATCTGTTCCGCCAGGCCATGCGCAAGATTGGCCTGGACATGCCTAAATCCGCCATTGCGCACTCCATGGAGGAGGCGTTGCAGGTGCAGGTGCAGGTGGGATTCCCCACCGTTATTCGTCCGTCTTTTACCATGGGCGGCTCCGGTGGCGGCATTGCCTACAACAAGGAAGAATTTGTCGAAATTTGCGAGCGTGGCCTGGATCTTTCGCCGACGAAGGAGCTGCTTGTCGAAGAGTCCATTCTCGGCTGGAAAGAATATGAAATGGAGGTGGTGCGGGATCACAAGGACAACTGCATCATTATCTGCGCTATCGAAAACCTTGATCCCATGGGTGTGCACACCGGCGATTCCATTACCGTGGCTCCGGCCCAGACCCTGACCGACAAGGAATACCAGATCATGCGCGATGCCTCCCTGGCGGTGTTGCGGGAGATCGGCGTGGACACCGGCGGTTCCAACGTGCAGTTTGCCATCAATCCCGAAAATGGGCGCATGATCATCATCGAGATGAACCCGCGGGTATCCCGCTCTTCGGCGTTGGCCTCCAAGGCGACCGGTTTTCCCATCGCCAAAGTGGCGGCGAAGTTGGCTGTGGGCTACACCCTGGACGAGCTGCGCAATGAGATTACCGGTGGCGTGACTCCGGCTTCCTTCGAGCCAAGCATCGACTATGTCGTCACCAAGATTCCCCGTTTTCCCTTCGAGAAGTTCCCCCTGGCGGATGATCGCCTGACCACGCAAATGAAATCTGTGGGTGAAGTCATGGCCATTGGCCGCACCCTGCAGGAATCCCTGCAAAAGGCGTTGCGGGGGCTGGAAACCGGCAAGGCTGGACTGGATCCGGTGGTTGATCCGAATGCGGAAGATGCCCGCTCCAGAATACTTGCGGAGATTCGCCAGCCCCGGGCCGAGCGGCTCTGGTATGTTGCTGACGCTTTTCGCATCGGCATGAGCATGGAAGAAGTGTTTGAAGCCACCGCTATTGATCCCTGGTTTCTGGTGCAGATTCAGGACATCGTTCAGGAAGAAGCCAGAGTTGGCGAAGAGGGACTGGATGCCCTGGGGAAAAAACGCCTGCGTGATCTCAAGCGCAAGGGGTTTTCCGACAAGCGCCTGGCGGATGTCCTTGGCGTCAAGGAAAAGAAGATCCGCAGGCTGCGCCATGGCCATGGCATTCGCCCGGTGTACAAGCGCGTGGATACCTGTGCTGCAGAGTTCGCCTCCAGCACGGCTTATATGTATTCCACCTATGAGGAAGAATGTGAGGCCCAGCCTACAGACCGGCAGAAAATTATGGTGCTTGGGGGTGGTCCCAACCGCATCGGCCAGGGCATCGAATTCGATTATTGCTGCGTACATGCAGCCTTCGCCATGCGGGAAGATGGCTATGAAACCATCATGGTGAACTGCAATCCTGAAACTGTATCCACAGATTACGATACCTCCGACCGGCTGTATTTCGAACCATTGACTCTGGAAGATGTGCTGGAAATCATCCATAAGGAAAACCCGATCGGAGTCATCGTGCAATACGGTGGACAGACGCCGCTGAAGCTTGCGCGGGATCTGGAGAAGGCGGGTGCACCCATTATCGGCACCAGCCCGGATTCCATCGATGCGGCAGAAGACCGGGAACGTTTCCAGAAAATGATCAGGAAGCTGGGTATCCTGCAGCCGCCCAACCGTACTGCTACCGACCCCGAGACCGCGGTGAAGCTGGCCGAGGAAATTGGCTACCCCTTGGTAGTGCGCCCCTCCTATGTATTGGGAGGACGCGCCATGGAAATCGTATATAACGAAGAGGATCTGAGTCGTTATATGCGTGAAGCTGTCAGCGTCTCCAACGATTCTCCGGTGCTGCTGGATCGCTTCCTGAACGATGCCATTGAAGTGGATGTGGATGCGATCTGCGACGGGCATGACGTGCTTGTTGGCGGCATCATGGAACACATTGAGGAGGCGGGTGTGCATTCCGGGGATTCTGCCTGTTCCCTGCCTCCTTATACGCTCAGCCAGGAAGTGCAGGATCGCATGCGCAGCCACATTCGTGATATGGCTCTGGAGCTGGGTGTTGTGGGGCTGATGAACACCCAGTTCGCCATCAAGGGCGACGACATTTACATACTCGAAGTGAACCCAAGGGCATCACGCACCGTACCTTTTGTTTCCAAGGCGATTGGGCGCCCCCTCGCAAAGATTGCCGCACGCTGTATGGCAGGACAGTCATTGCAGGATCAGGGTGCAACGGTGGAAATCATTCCCAAGCACTATTTTGTCAAGGAAGCTGTTTTTCCGTTTGTGAAATTTCCCGGGGTAGACTCCGTGCTCGGGCCGGAGATGAAATCTACCGGCGAGGTCATGGGTGTAGGCAGTACCTTTGGCGAAGCCTATGGCAAGGCCAATGAAGGCGGAAGCATCAAGCTGCCAACGGGAGGCAGGGCGCTGTTGTCCGTGCGTGAAGCCGACAAGCAACGCGTCAAACTGGTGGCGAAGGATCTCGCCACCCTGGGTTTCGAACTCTGTGCCACGGGCGGCACCTGTGACGCCATCCTGTCTGCCGGCGTGGATTGTGAGCGGGTAAACAAGGTAATGGAAGGCCGCCCGCATATTGTGGACAGGATCAAGAATGATGATTTTGATCTGATTATCAATACCACGGAAGGCAAACAGGCGATGCTGGATTCTGCCTCCATACGACGGGCGGCATTGCAGCACAAGATCAGCTACACCACCACCATGTCGGGCGGAGAGGCTATCATCATGGCCATCCAGTACCAGGGAGAACCCGTGGTTGTCAGTCTGCAGGAATTGCACCAGTAGCCTGAAGCTGTAAACTATCCCGCTATAACCAATGAAATGAAAGGCGCAGGAAAACCGGCAGGGACTCTTGCTCCTGTGGCATCTGGATCACACTGCTTATGAACAAGACACCAATGACAGTGCAGGGCGCGGAAGCCTTGCGGCAGGAACTCAATGAACTGAAGACGGTTGCGCGGCCTGGGGTCATCGCGGCGATTTCAGAGGCACGCGCCCACGGTGACCTGAAGGAAAATGCGGAATACCACGCAGCGCGTGAACAGCAAAGCTTTATCGAGGGGCGGATCAAGGATATCGAGGGCAAGCTGTCCAATGCCCAAATTATCGATGTCAGTACCCTCAATGCAGGCGGCAGGGTTGTTTTTGGCGCCACCGTGGGTGTGCTGGATCTGGAAACCGATGAAGAGCATATCTACCAGATTGTTGGCGAAGATGAAGCGGATATCTGCCGCTCCAGAATTTCTGTGACTTCTCCCATCGCCCGGGCGCTGATTGGCAAGACCGAAGGCGATGAAGTGGAGATAGAGGTGCCTGGCGGCCTGCGGCAGTTTGAAGTCCTGGAAGTTCGCTATATTTGATACAAGGCGCCAGGGAGGCGTTCCACGATGCTGCTGAGAAACTTGTGCCTGTTGGCCCTCGTGCTGATTTCCCCTATCCTGCCGGCGCAGCAGTCCACGGTGACGAATGCTTTCGTGTCTGGCGTGTTGCAGAGTGTCGAAGCGGATGCCAGCCTACCCGAGTTCGTGCGCCTGAAACTCGATCAAAACAAAACCCCGCTATCCTTGCAGGTGGCTGTTGTGCGCTTTGTTCCCCGTGATAAGAGCCGCTCCCTGCAACATGTCGATCTGATTTCTGCAGTTCATATCGGTGAGTCTGCCTATTACCAAACCATTAACGCCTTGTTTCCTCATTATGATGCTGTGTTGTATGAGCTGGTGGCGCCTCAGGGGGCGCGCATCCCCAAAGGTGGCAATGAGCGAAAGGGCATTGTTTCCGGGTTGCAGAGCTGGATGCGTCATGTTCTGGGCATGAGCATGCAACTGGAAGAGGTGGATTACAGTGCCCCCAACCTGGTGCATGCAGACTTCTCGCCGGAAGAATTCAGTGACAGCATGAAAGATCGTAATGAATCCGTTGCCGGGCTGATTGGCAAGGCCTGGATCGCCGGAATGGGTCAGCAATATTCCGCCAAAACTGTTCTCAGTGAAATGAGGCTGTTCAAAAACCTGATATCCGGTAATCGGGAGCGGGCGTTAAAAATATTTATGGCAGAGCAAATGGTGCAAAGTATCGGGCTGGGAGATGTTATCGAAGGTCCGGAAGGCAGCACCCTGGTCGCTGAGCGCAATAAAAAGGCACTGAAAGTGCTACGCCGGGAAATTGCCACCGGCAAGCAAAAACTGGCAATTTTCTACGGCGCCGCCCACATGCGGGATATTGGCAGGCGCCTGGTTCTGGAATTTGGCCTTGTGCCTAGCTGGATCGGCTGGATAGATGCCTGGGATTTGAGACCCCTTAGGGAGCCTCAAACCCGTCACTGAATAGTTGTCCTCTTGGA
>JALWMK010000039.1 GCA_027083925.1 Sedimenticola sp.
AAAAACTTTCCTATCATTGTCATCCCGGTAAATATCTTCCTGTCCATCACCACGTGATGTCACATGATAGAGGGCACCTGCAAATTCTATTCTCAACGGTCTTGCCATAAAAACAGATTAGCACGGGTGGAAGGCAAAATGCAAGACCTGACCCCTATTTTGTTTCTACGTCACGCCATGTATTAGATAGCTCTTGGTATTCATAAAGAGCATGATTAAGTAACACCTCAGCTACAAACTTATTGTTCATATCGTTTGTTCCTTTAACGCCCTAACATCACAAATAACCGGATGCCCAAAGCTGCAAAACGCAACTTTGCAACTTTGGGTAGTCCGAGTTAATTTACCTTGCTTATGTTTTAGCTTAAATAAGCTCCCACCTTCAATCGATTATTGACTGTTTCTCTAACTCCTCTTTAGCTTCTTTCTCTCTACGCTCTCGTTCTTCTCTTGCTTCCTTGAGCTCTTGAGCGATATCACACTTTTTTTGTATTGCCGCTGATTCTAATGCTTCATATTCTCCCTTTAACCTACCCAACTCAGCAGTATGATCATCCCCCGCCAAGAAAAATAACGCTGGCCAGAACAAAACCAATCCAACCCCCATTGCCACCGCGTCGTTATTGGCCTCTTTTTCTTGCGCACCTGTAACTTCGATTAATCTACGATTCACCCTACGCAATTCCATACCTATTTGATCACAATCATGAGATTGATACATCAACGGAGATACATACTGTGCGCTAATCTTATCAGGAGAGGAAGAACAAGCCCCTAAAAAAGATGTTAGTACCATAGAGCTTACAACAACTATAACTTTCTTATTCACAATTACTCCCTTTCTTTTGGTTAACAAACATAACATTTAGTGGATGGAAACTTTTCACCTAGTCTACAGATTACCGCTTACTATACGGAAATGTTCCCCCTTTACGAAGAATGCGTGATAGACGGAAAGTTTCTATCTAGTTACGGAGGGAGAATCGAAATAACAGCTCTCCCTGCCGGTTCACAATCTTGTCCATGTTGGTGACATTATCACGGAATCAGCCATATATCCATGTTCCGAATACGGTTTGGTGTTTATCGCGGGCGTTGGTCCATACGGCATTGAACATGAAGAAACACTGCTGCAAGATGTGGCAGCACTGATGGAGAACCAATAAAGGGATACCCCTTTCTAGCGCTCGCCTTTTCTACAATCCGGCACTACAGCATCCGCACCGAGCAGGCTTACGGGAGATCCGTCAGGATCCTGATCCGGGGTCAGGCCTTTGATTTCTACATCCTACTTTGCCTTGAAACCGTCAGCAATTTGATCATAAACCCAAGATCTGACCCTTTCGATGCTTGAAGAACCTGTTGGTTCAATATAGCGCAGCCACAAAAAATCAACGCTTAAAAATAACCAGTAACCCTGGCTCTCCCCTGGCACCGCTGCCGATTGCCAGATGCCGGGGATGGAACTTTTCATGGCAAAACCGTTCGTACATTGGAACCATGGCATTATCATTTCACAAGGCATCAGGAAACAACTTCTGGCTGACGAAAACCGGAGTCATGACGGATGGCCCTCAACATGGCCAGTAAGTTTTCATTCAACCCTGTTTTATTAACCCGGTGGGGGAATAACAAAGGGGTCAGCTTGTCCCCTTCTTCCCTGATCCTGCTCACCGCCACATTCATCACATTGGCGGACAATGCCGCTTTTTGGTCTTCATTGGCACTAAGGATGGATCTGCTCACTCTGAAAGGATTCGGTTTCGCATTGACCTTTTTTTCGCTGATCATGGGCATCACGGCGTTTTTTTTCCTGGTTCTGGGGCAAAGATACTTGCTCAAGCCATTACTGATCCTGTTTCTCTTCCTATCGGCGGCAGCGGCATATTTCAATAACATTGGCGTGGTATTCGACACCCTCATGGTTCAAAACATGCTGGAGACCATCAAGGATCAAAATACCAATGAAGCGATGGAACTGCTGTCACCATCCTTGCTGTGGCACCTGTTTCTGTTCGGTCTGCTGCCATCCATATTCATCGTTCTGGTGCAGGTACGCCCCAGGAAAATACTGCGAGACTTGCTATCCCGCCTCAGCACCATGGTGATAATACTGGCGGTCATCATCGTACTGGTGATGCTCAACTTCAAGTATCTGACTTATTTCTCTCGGGAAAACCGCGATTTGCGCATGGCCATCACGCCAATCTACCCTGTGTATTCCATGGTCAAACTCATCAAAACAAGCCATGCCGATGATGAGATCCCGTTTCACGTCATCGGCCAGGATGCTGCTGGGCAGCACTCAGGTAGAAGGCGGGTAGGCATCATGGTGGTGGGTGAAACCGCACGAGCCGATCATTTTTCACTCAATGGTTATCCGCTACCTACCAATCCGCTGCTGGAAAAGCAGGATGTAGTCAGTTACACCAATGCCTGGTCCTGCGGCACTTCAACAGCTTACTCGGTTCCTTGCATGTTCTCCTTCCTGGAACGAAAGCAATACTCACCGGGCAAGGCACAACATCAATCCAACCTGCTGGATGTGCTGGAAACTGCGGGCATCAAGACCTTTTGGCGCGACAACAACTCCAGTTGCAAGGGCGTATGCGAGCGTACCGAGTCGGAGAAACTGCACCACGATCCTGATCCAAAATCCCCTTTCTTCAACGCGGGCGAATATTCCGATGAGATTCTGCTGGAAGGACTGGACAGTTTGATCGAGCGACGACATGGTGACGTGCTTATCGTACTGCACACCATGGGCAGCCATGGTCCCGCTTACTACAAGCGCTACCCCAGAGGGTTCGCCCGCTTTCAACCCGCCTGTGAATCTGCTTCACCCCATGAATGCAGCGATGCAGCCGTTTTGCACGCTTATGACAATACCATTCTCTATACGGATCATGTACTCAACAAGCTCATCGAGTTTCTGAAAGAACGGGAAGGCCAGTATGATAGTTTCATGCTCTATGCTTCAGACCATGGAGAATCCCTGGGAGAGCACGGTGTGTATCTGCATGGCCTTCCTTACAGCCTGGCACCGGATGCACAAACCCATATCCCCATCATCACCTGGCTGTCAGATGGCCTGAAAGCAGCCAGGAACCTGCCAGAGAGTGCAACGAAAGCCTGCGCCGCCAGCGAAGTGTCTCATGATAATTTAGTGCATACCCTGCTCGGGATGTTCGATGTGAACACATCGCTGTACCGGAAAGACCTGGATCTGCTTGCCGGCAGATGCAAGTAATTCGGTTAGCAAATCCTGCAGGTTTGCAAAATCTGCCGATTCCCCGGAAAAAACACACCGATCACCCCATTACCCGGGTTAGCAGCGTGTGCCCGAAAGCTTGCACTGGCAAGGACAGCCGAACCTTCCACCCACTGCCAGGAGCGACTTCCAGCGGCTTGCCCTCGGTATCCCACAGGGATTCCAGCCGAAACTCGTGATTGCCTTGCGGGGTGAGGAGAATCAGGATGTCTCCCACCTCGAAGCGGTTCTTGACCTCCACCAGCGCCCAGCCCTCATCCTGCTCCAGCACTTCACCAACGAATTGTTCACGAGTGGACAAGGAGGCACCCTGACGGTAGTTCTGCAGTTTATGGCTTTCATGGCGCTGGAAGAACCCATCGGTGTAACCCCGGTTGGCCAGGCTTTCGAGCGCCCCCATGAGGGTTGTATCGAAGGGGCGGCCCGCCAAGGCATCATCAATGGCCTGGCGGTAGATTTGCGTTACTCGTGCGGTGTAGTAATGGGATTTGGTGCGCCCCTCGACTTTCAGGCAATCCACGCCGATCTCCACCAGCCGCTGCACATGCTCCACCGCCCGCAAATCACGGGAATTCATGATATAGGTGCCGTGTTCATCTTCTTCGATAGGCATGAACTCGCCGGGGCGATTTGGCTCTTCGATATAATACACTTGATCCGCCTTGGGATGGCGGCCGACCTCTTTCAGGTCGATGCCGGAGGGTTCATTCATTTTGTACTCCCAACGGCAAGCGTTGGTACAGGTTCCCTGGTTGGCATCCCGGTGATTGAAATATCCGGACAACAGGCAACGCCCGGAATAGGCAATACACAGGGCGCCGTGAACAAAGACCTCGATTTCCATATCCGGGCAATCCTGGCGAATGGCCTGGATTTCATCCAGCGACAATTCCCGCGACAGGATCACCCGCGTCAGTCCCAGTGACTGCCAGAAATTCACCGACCAGCTGTTCATGGTATTGGCCTGCACCGAAAGATGGATGGGCAGTTCCGGCCAGGCCTCGCGTACTTTCATGATCAGACCAGGATCCGCCATGATAAAAGCATCCGGCCCCATTTCCACGATGGGGCGAATGTCTTCCATGAAAGTGCCGAGCTTGGCACCATGGGGCATGATATTGGTCGCCACAAAGAATTGCTTGCGCTGTTCGTGTGCTTCACGGATACCGGTACGCAGGTTATCGTGCAGGAAATCATTGTTGCGCACCCTCAGGCTGTAGCGAGGCATGCCGGCATATACCGCATCTGCGCCATAGGCAAAGGCATAACGCATATTCCTCAAGGTACCGGCCGGGGACAAAAGTTCTGGTTTTTTCACGGACAGATTCATGGAAGAAGGGAAAAACACATTGTACCGGAGTTGCCCGGCGAAACCGGGCAGGTCTTACACAAAAATGGTTTTGAAAAGCTTGGGCTGAAGCAGCCAGATCAGCTCTCCGGAATCAAAATGCAGATCCTGCCAGTGCGCTCCGGGGAATTGTATGGCAACCATCGACGCGGTAGGAACGCGCACCCTGGCACCGGAGAATCCATATATCAGGCCCGACCAGGTGGGTTCGTGTCCGACCAGCATGACTTCATCGCCCGCATTCGGCAGCTGATGCAAAAACGCCAGTATTCTGGCAGGAGAAGCAGCGTATAAAACATCGGAGAAATGCAGCTCTGCAGTCCACTGCCCTGCTTCCATGGCCAGTTCTGCTGTTGATCTGGCGCGCACCGCCGTGGAAGAAACGATCAGCTCCGGCACCTGGGAGGAAGCAGCAAGCAATTTCCCCATCTGCTTCGCCGCCCTGACGCCCCGCTCGGCCAAGGGCCGGGCGTGGTCATCAGGGAAGCGTGCATCCCAGTCGGATTTGCCGTGACGAAAAAGAATCAGGCGCTTCACTATAAATGCCCTCCCCGACGCGCCGTGAGTCAGAGAGGTTTGTATTCGTATTTTTGCCCGGCCAAAGAAGCTTCATACATCAAACCGGCCTTGGCGATAGTAAAGGTCGCCATACCCTTGTTGTAGCCAGAGCCTCTGGTGGTAGCGTCATGTTTTCCACCACTTATTCCGGTAGAGCTGCCTGCGGTGGAGGCGGTTGCAGATGCACCCGCCGTAATGGCCACGGCTCTGGCATTGGCGCTGAACTCGAAATTACCACTGGTAAATTCATTGAAGGCCCGCTGATCCTGGAAAAAAATGATCTGGGTATAAGCTTCGCCACCAAGCTGAAAACCCAGACTGACTTGCGTCATGGTGGCATTGCCCATGTGCCGGCCCTGTGCATACACACAACCTTTGCCATAGGCGCCGCCCACACCGATAGCTCCCTTGCCTATATTCGGGAAGATCGCATATCCATAACTGTGGTTAAAGAACCCGGCACTGGCGCCCGCTTTCTTGAACAGCGCAACCGCATCCTGGCAATCATCCGCCCACGCCTGGCTTACAGGAAAGACCAGCAGCAACAAGGCCACAAGAATTGCTCGTACTTTTATTGCTGTCATCTGAAAAACTCCATCATTCATGGTGGAAAAGACAGTTCTCGAATCCGGAACCGTGAGGAATACCGAAGATCACCTCGCAAACTGTTGGAAAACACCGTTTTCCGACAGTTTGTACGCCGTACAAGGATGTGCGGCTATTTTCATTGGCCATAAGCCATTGAAAATGGAGGAAAGACAAAATCACGCTTTGTCTTTCCGGGTTGAAAAAAATCAT
>JALWMK010000040.1 GCA_027083925.1 Sedimenticola sp.
GTGGTTCTGAAAACCGATGGGGCCACCCTGAAAAACCTGCATTTGACCAATTCCGGCGAGTCTGCCAATGATATAGATTCCGGTGTGCAGGTGCGTGGTAACTTCAATGTCATCAAAGACAATGTCATGGACAATGTGCTGTTCGGTGTCGATTTGCAGCAGTCCAGCAACAATATCGTAAAGCGCAACCGCATCAGCTCCAAACCGGACTTCCCCCTGGGGCAGAAGGGCGATTCCGTGCGCCTGTGGTACAGCTTCGACAACAAAATACTGGATAACGTATCCGATCAGGTGCGGGACATGGTGGTTTGGTATTCCGCCAATAACACCATCTCGGGCAATCGCACCAGCAATGCCCGTTATTCCCTGCACTTTATGTATTCCCGCTACAACCTGGTCGAGAACAACCACTATGTAAACAATTCCGTTGGCATTTTTCTTATGTACAGTGACGGCGTGGTGGTAAGGAACAATCACATTGCCCACGCTGCCGGCCCTACGGGTGTTGGCATCGGCTTCAAGGAAACTTCAGATCTGATAATCGAAGGCAATGAAATACTCTATTGTGCCAGCGGGCTGTATATCGATGTCTCCCCCTATCAGCCCGACACCACCAATCGCTTTACCGATAACCTGATCGCCTACAATGGTATCGGGATTCGTTTTCTCAATGATTGGCACAGCAATATTTTCAAGGCCAACCGCTTCGTTGACAATCTGACCCAGATCGTTGTGTCCAGCGGAGAAACGGCCAACCGTAACGACTGGGAAGGGAACTACTGGAGTGACTATGAAGGGTTCGATCAGGATGCCGATGGCGTTGGCGACAGCCCTTATGAGCTGTATACCTATGCTGATCGCTTGTGGCAGGACGTGCCTTATGCACAGTTTTTCAAAGGCTCACCCTTGCTGGAAGTGTTGGACTTTCTGGAACGGCTGGCGCCGTTTTCTGAACCGCGTCTGCTGGTGCGGGACAATACACCCTATCTGAAGTTACTGGCAAAAAATGAAACCGTTGTCGTTCAGTCTCAGCAGCCTGATGCTGCTGAAGATGATCCAGCGGATGTATCCAATGCCCTGGAGCAGCTGAAGAGCAGCCTGGAGAATTGATATGAGCAAGAAAGCAAAGCGTTTGACGGCCAAGCAAAAGGAACGCCGCAAGTTTCTGCGCTCCATCGCCCTGACGGTGGGTGTGACGGGTATTTCCCTGCTGGGCATGGTGCCGGTAATCGGAAAATGGGTGGAGCGATTGCGCCCCCCCGGCGCTTTGCTGGAGGAAGACTTTCTGGCTGCCTGCATCAAGTGCGGGCAATGCGTACAGGTTTGCCCGGTAGAAGCGATCAAGCTGGCCGATCTGACAGATGGTCTGGGTATTGGCGTGCCGTATATCGACTCGCGGGCGCAAGCCTGTGATTTTTCCTGTGATGGCCTGCAATGTGTGCTGGCCTGTCCTACAGGGGCATTGATTCATGAAATCTCGTTCCCCTCGCAAGTGGATATGGGTATTGCCAAGGTGGTGCGGCCAGCGCAATGCCTGGCGGTGCTGGGACAGGGGTTCAAGGGGCAGGCGCGAGGCGCTGATTTTCCGGGCAAACTGCGTTATGCCGATATCGACCGCTGGAATCCGATCAAGGTTGCCGACCACCCGTATGATCTGGAACTTTGTGATCTTTGTGTACGCCAGTGCCCCATCGAGATCAGTATTGTCGAATGCGCTTTGGAAGACCAGCGCAAATCAACAGGCAAGATAGCACGGGTGGCGCAGCGCCAGGAAAATGAGTGCCCGCCGAAACATGCCATCGAGCTGCGGGATATCAACGGCGCGATGACGCCGGTGATTTTAGAGGGCTGTGTGGGCTGTGGCGTGTGTGAGATGATTTGCCCGATAGAACCAGCTGTAATCATTATGGACAGCAGCGACAGCCGTGCCAACAGTCGTGGGATGAGGACATGAGCGGTATTGTGGAATCACTACGGGTACTCCTCGGGGGGGCGCCCAGGCGCGTATCCAAGAAGGATTTTCCGGAAGAAGTGCAGGAAATGCACAAACACAAGTTTGCAGACAAGGAGCGTATCGAAGCCATTCATATCGAACTCCGGGAGAAAGCAGCGAACAAGCAGCCAGAGAGATGGCGGCGCAAGCGCTGGGCAGTACTGGCGGCAGTCAATCTGCTGTTCCTGGTTTCCTACTATCTGGATATTCAGTTGCTGGAAGGCGCCCTGACCGCCTCGCGTTTTGCGGGTTTTCACATGGCGGATCTGAATTCCGCCCTGCAGGTGATGCTGGCTTTCAAGCATGTGGTAATCAACCTGATTATCGGCACGGTTACGATATTCATTTTGTGGTGGCTACTGGGTGGCCGCACCTTTTGCTCCTGGGTCTGTCCCTATCACCTGCTGGCGGAGTGGGCAGAGATGCTACACCTGAAGTTGGTGGCAAAAGGCTGGGCCAAAGACTATCATTTTGACCGGCGTTCCCGTACCTGGCTGTGGCTGGTATTCGTGATTCTTGCTGTTGTTACCGGTTACACCGTGTATGAAGCCATATCGCCTACAGGCATTCTCAGCCGTGCGCTGATCTATGGGCCGGGTGTGGCGCTGATCTGGGTGGCATTGCTGTTGCTGTTCGAGATTTTCTTCTCCCGCCGCGCCTGGTGCCGCTATGCTTGTCCCATCGGGCTTACTTATGGCTTTGTTGGTGCGACTTCGCCTTTTACCGTGCATTATAAATTGCCCAACTGCTACCATGAAGGGGAATGCCGGAAGGTCTGCCTGGTGCCTCATGTGCTGGACACCGTGCTGAAGGGGCGAGCCGCGGAAATGGAGGTTGATATCGGTGCTGACTGTACCCGCTGCCTGCGCTGTGTGGATGCCTGCCCCACTGGCGCCCTGACAATCAAATATAAGGGGCCGGGTGATTTGCTGTGATATTCTTGTGGCCCCGCAGTTTTAAGTGACAAATAATGGCAATGATTGAATTTCACGGCGTCACCAAGCGCTTTCGCCGGGTAGAAGTACTCAAGGGTGTTGACTTGCAAATTGATCGGGGCGACCGTGTTGCGCTGGTTGGCTCCAACGGCGCTGGAAAAACCACCATGATCCGCTGCCTGCTGGGGGAATACCAGTGCGGCGGGAAAGTAACTGTAAATGGGCTGGAGCCGCGCCAGCATCGTACTGATGTTCTCAAACAGGTAGGTTTCGTCCCGCAGATCTCCCCGCCCTTGAAAATGCCGGTGGGGCAGCTGATACGCTTCGCCGCCGGGGTGTGCGACAGTAACCCGGACAACATGATTGCCGTGGCGCAGGAGCTGGGGCTGGATATTCGCAAGATCCGCCGCCAGCCCTTCAACAAGCTGTCCGGCGGGCAGAAGCAGAAAATGCTGATCAGCATCGCCTTGGGGCGGAAATGTACGCTGCTGGTGCTGGATGAACCCGCCGCCAATCTCGATCCCGAAGCCCGCCATATCTTTTTCCAGCTGCTTGAAGAGCGGCGCGACAAGGCGGCGATGGTTATTTCCAGTCACCGCCTGGATGAAGTTGCCTCTCTGGTAAACCGCGTGGTGGAAATGGATCAGGGAGAGATCGTACTCAATGACCATGTGGCGGATGACGTGGATATGACCAGTATGCTCCGCTGCCGCCTGACCCTGGTGCGCCCCAGCAAGGCGTTCGCCCAGACCGTATCCGAATGGGGTTTCTGCGACGTGCGGGATGAAACGATTTGGGAGGGACGGGTAGCCGGACCCGATCGCCTGCGTTTTCTCGGGATGCTCTCCCGTTATGCCGCCATCCTGAAAGGCATCCATCTGGACGAGGCGCAGGATGCGTAGTGTCATTGGCGCTCTCGGTTTGTTGTTGGCGCTTGCCGGTTGTTCCGGCGAGCCGGACACGGGGCCGGGCAAGGTACGCTGGGACAGGGAGGTCTGTGAGCGTTGCGCCATGACGGTGAGTGATCACAACTATTCCGCCCAGGTGCGGGGCGGCCCTGCCGGACAAAAAGGCAAGCTGTACAAATTCGATGATATCGGCTGCGCGGTGATCTGGCTGGATCAGCAGCCCTGGAAAGACAATCTTTCCACAGAAGTGTGGGTGACGGATTACCGCAATGGCAACTGGATCGACGCCCGCAAGGCCTGGTATGTCACGGGAAAAGTCACACCCATGGGCTATGGACTGGGTGCCGCTCTTGAGAAACAAGAAACCGCGCTGGATTTTGAAGCAGCGAAGAAGCATGTCTATACTATAGAAGAACAAACCCATAGCCATCGTGGCGACAGCCACGGCCATGGCGAACCAGGAGAATAGCCTTTCATGAAACACTTGATGCTGACTGCGATAGCAGATATCAGTGAATCTCTTCGCTCGCGCTGGTTTATGGTTTACACCCTGGTTTTTGGCGGCGTGGTGGTGGCGCTGTTTGTCTCCGGCCTGACCGAATCGCGCATCATGGGCTTTACCGGCCTGTCGCGGATGCTGGTAACCTATCTGCAAATCACTATGGCGGTGTTGCCCTTGTTTGTGCTGATTACCACGGTTCGTTCCGTTGCTGGCGACAGGGAGGCGGGTATCTTCGAATACATGCTGTCCCTTCCCGTGAGCCTGGCAAGCTGGTTCTGGGGCAAGCTGCTGGGACGGTTTTTTGTGGTTTTCCTGCCGGTGGTGCTGGCCATGTTCGGTGCTGTCGCCTGGGGTATTTTCAAGGGTGTGGAAATCCCCTGGATCCAGGTTTTGTTCTATACCGGTTTTCTGATTTCTCTGGCCTGGTGCTTTCTTGGTATTGGCATGCTGGTTTCCACCCTGGCGCGCTCCTCTGATGTGGCTACCGGTGCGGCGTTTCTCATCTGGTTGTTTTTGCTGCTATTCCTGGATCTGATTCTGCTGGGATCCCTGATTAAACAGGGGCTGCCCCCGGAAACCATCATCGCCATTGCCCTGGCCAACCCGTTGCAGGTGTTCCGTACCGGCGCCATGTTGCTGTTCGATCCCCAACTGGTGCTGCTGGGGCCTTCTGCCTATGTGATTCTGGACAACTTTGGCGAAACCGGCTATCTGCTGTGGGCGCTGGTGTATCCGCTGTTGGTGGGCTCTTTGTGCGCATGGCTGGGGTATCGCCTGTTCCGTAAAGGCGATCTGCCTTAGGAGGGCTGTTCGTGGCAGAAAAGAAAAACTGGCTGGTTCCCGGTATTATTCTTCTGGCCGCTGCCGTTTTGGGTGGAATGGCCTACTATTTCCGTGATTATTTCGAGCCTGGCCCGGCCCAGGTGCTGCCCCTGTCCGCTTGTGATTTGCGTGAAGGTTCGTGCGCGGTGGATCTTCCCGGTGGCGGCAAAGTGGCGTTTAGCATCCTTCCCCGGACGATTCCCCTGACCAAGCCCTTGGCGCTTCAGGTGCGGGTGCAGGGCAGAAAGGTCAGGAAGGTGGAAGTGGATTTTTCCGGAGTAACCATGAACATGGGCTATAACCGCCCGCGTTTGCTGCCTGTGGAAGAGGGGTGGTTTGAGGGGGAAGGGCTGCTGCCGGTCTGCATCCGCCAGCGCATGGATTGGGAAGCCAAGGTCATGCTGGATACGCCGGAAGGCCTGATCATCATTCCCTACCGCTTCGAAACCATAAAATAGTCCCGTGGTGCAAGGCGCAGACAAGCTGCAACCCATACCTGTATGGCTGGGGCGCTTGCGCCTGGAGCTTCGTCAACTGGCCTTGCCCCCCCTGTCCGGCACGCAACGGGGCTTGCTGTCCATTGCCTTTGATGTGCCTGTGAGGGAGCTGGAAGCGCCGCCTGCCCAGGCGCAGATCTGGTTGTACTGGCATCAGCCTGCCAAGAGCCACCGCCTGCTGGGGTTGGGCATGGCGTTTTCCCAAAGGGCGGGGGGCGCGGGGCGTTTTCAGGAACTGGATGCAGCCTACCAAAAG
>JALWMK010000041.1 GCA_027083925.1 Sedimenticola sp.
TGGTATTCTGCTTGGTACTGTTGTATGGCATTGCCAAAAATGCTGCTGCTGAGCAGGCCGTTCCGCCATAACCAACGTCCCTTTCCCGGGTGCACAGGCTCGGCCCCCAGTTGTTTCCTGGCTTGCTGTATTGCCTGCTCCACGGATTCGGCTCCAGCCATCATAAAGGGATAGAGCAGATTAATTCCCGACATGGCTGCCTGGCGTTGCTGGTTACTGGCCGAGGCAAACAGTGCCGGGCGCTGACGAACGGCAGCGGCGGGGGAGAGGTGAAGAGCGGCGGCGTTGTTCAACTGGGCATCTGCTTCGACCAGTTGCGGGTCATAGCTCAGAGGTTGGTTGCTGATTGCCAGATAGCGTCCTTTTATTTCAAAACCGAAGCGCATACTGATCAGTCCCTCGATATTCAGATCATAGCGCCAGGCGTCTTTGCCCGCCACGCCATACAAGGTGCCCGCTCCCATTCCCATGATGGAGGATCGTCCTGCCGGGCCGGTGGGTATGTTGCGCAGCAGGCCTGCTACAGTTTCAGGATCGGTCAGGCCAATCATCAACACTGTCGGACGGGTCAGCAAAGAGCCGATCAGTGACAGGCTCAGGGCTTCCCTGGTTCGGCCGGAGCCATCCAATAGGCCCAGGATGCTGCCGAGTCCTCCACTCCCCATGACGATGATCGGGTCGCTATCGCCCAGGGCGAGATGCAGATCCGGCCCGAAATAATCCATGACCTTTGGTGGTATGCCAATGAATTTCACCAGAAAATCCTGCGCCAGAAGAGTGCCTTGATTCCACAGCGCCTTGTTCAGGTTCAGGGACAGTTGTGCTACGGGTTCGGGATGCAGGCGAGGGACGGTAAGTTTGCTGGTATTTCCTTCTGCTACCAGCACCTGTTTTAGTCCCTGATAAATACTGTTGTCGATGAGGGGCAAAATAAAGGTGGAAACCTCCATTTCCTGTTCGGAAGTCTGGTTCAAACGGATTGCAATGGGGTCAAAGAAGCGCCGCCAGAAGCGATTGTAGTTGCGTACATAGTTGTTGTAGGCACCTTCTTCCGCCCTGGTTGCAGTGGTGATAGGCCGTTGCGACAGGCTGGGGAGCGTGGCGGGGCTGCCCCACTCCTTTGAGTGAACGCTTCCATCATCGGCCAGTTGCAAATCAGTGACCAGTAGTGGCGGTGAAAGGTATTTTTTCTCGATCAGTTCCTGCAAGGAGGGCATGCCTTGATGCCCGTCTGCCCGATACAGCAGCAAGGCGGCGGCAGCGGCCTGCATTTCGGCGCTGGCCTGGAGCCTGCGCAGCTGGGCAATCTTGACCTGGGGACTGACCAGGCGACGTATAAAGGGGTCGGAGAAATAGAAATAGCCTGTGGTTCTCTGTTCGACCGGCAGTTGGGTAAGCATGTAGCGGAACTCTGCGCTATGGCCGAGACTGGTGGTTTCATCTCCGGCGGCCAGGGCTTCTATGCGGGTCAGTTCTTCAGAATGGGTGCTGATGACCAGCAAATCGCCCAATAGCTGCCAATAACTTGTTCCGTTCTCATGGGTAAAGGTAAATGCCTTGTCCGAGATGTCGATGCCCAGCAAGCCGAGCATGCCGGAAACCGCTTGGGGCTGCTGCAGCCGCATGATCAATGTGATGTCTGTGCCGTCCACCAGGAACAGATCGGGAAGCACTACCGCCAGTTCGCCAATGGCGCCGCTATCGAGGAGGCGTTGCGCCCAAGCGGCGTTTATTCCCAGCTTCCTCAGATAACGATCCTGGAGGTTATGGTTGGTACTTGTTCCAGAAAGAGCAGTACTGCTATGGAATATAAAATCACTTCCGCCTTTGAGGTACTGGGTCAGCACTTTCGGCTGGGCAAACCAGGCAAAGAAGCGGTTGTGAGGCACCAGTTCCGCCATTGCCAGGGAGCCTCCTGGTTTGCCTGCCAGCATTTTGGCAAAAGGATGGCTTTTGACTTCCACGCCTTTGATGGAATCTATGGGAATCTGAGGTTTGCCTTGGCCGCCTCGTTCACCGCCAATGGATTGCAGTTGCAGGGTTTCAGCAATGGCTGCGCTACCACCAAGGACGTTGAAAAGGTCTGCGCGGTTGTCGGTGCGCCTGCTATCGCGTCTTGCAGGAATAGTCAGGTCTTTCCTCTCTAAACCATATTGCTTCATTCCTGCCCGCAGCCACAGGGGGAGATAACCTTCACGTCCGTTACGCAGCATGTTGTTCCATATGTATAGCCGCTGGCTGGCCCAGCGCTGCACCAGTGCTTCATCCTCTTGGCTGGTGATATCCGGCATCCATTCGATACTCAGGGTGGAGCCGGTTTCGCTGTTTCTCAGAGGAATTTCCAGCGACTGTCGGGATGGGCCGCCTTTCCATCTGGCGATGATTTCATAGTCTGCAGATACTGTAATTTCTGCCAGCCTTTGCTCTACGGAAGCCTGCCGTGGTGTAATATGAATGCCGTATTTTTCCAGCAAGGCAGGGTTGATCGGTTCCAGCTTGATCGTTCCGTTGGAGTAGAGCACCCAGTGCTTGCCGTCGTCGATGAGTGGAGCCAGTTCGAGAACCAGCGGGGTTGGCTGTCCTTTTGGGTGGATCCAGTGCAGTCCGTCGTTTTCCAGCATCTGCACGGAAGGGATGACAAACATCTGTGCCAGAGTTTCTGCTGCAAAGGGGTTTTCCTTGTCGATCAGAAAATCAAGCGTCGATGGGGCGACGCCATGATGTTCACGTGCGTACTTACTGAGGGGGCCATAGATTTGATATAGCGGGTTTCTTGCCTGATTGCGCTTTTCTTGCTGTTCTCGTTTCAGGGCGCGCAGGCCTTTGCTGCGCTCTTTGATCAATTTCGGGGTGACAAGAAAAACTTCGGCCAGGCTGCTGGCATTGTTGTTCCCGGCAACCGACCACTGTCCGGCGCTGGGGAGGGTTATCTTTCCCCCGATAATGGTTACGCCTGTCAAGGGGTGTGTGAAGAAACGGTGTGCAGAAACCTGCGGGGCTGCCAGCGCCGGCAAAGCAAAAATACTGAAAAGGAGCAGGAGAAAAGGTTTTATACCCATGGCCTTGTGATCATTGTGGCAGGGCCAGTTCAACCCGCATGTTTCACCAGACCGCGGAATTTTCCCGGAGAGGAATGGCACTTAAACTCCAGCAAAAAACCATGGTCATCCCGGCGCAGGCCAGGATGACGAATACCGGATTATTTGATGTGTCCCTGTTATCAAGGGCTGGCGTGAAATGGCAAATTAGGGGTGGGCACTACTGGATCTGAACGTCCAGAATCGCGCCTGTTGGTATGCTTGTTCCCTGGCTCAAGGTTACCGATTGCGCCTGTACTGTAACATTTGCACCTGGGTCAAATGCCACTCGGTTTCCAAATGTCAGGGCTGTTGAGGCAGTGCAGGTAATGGTTCCGGGGAGAAAGGTTGTGTTTTTCACCTCTGGCATCCCACTGCAGCCTTTTGTAATCATCAATCCGGTTGGCCCGGTACGGCGGGAAGTGAATGCATCCACGTCGATCACGCCGCTGATTCCAGTGCTGTTGCCACTCACCACGCCCAGATTGACGGAATCGATGCTTTGGCCGGAATTGGAAAGCCCGGTGATGGTTTGCATGTCCTGGGTTCTGTCTATGGATAGTTTAACCGCGCCATTTCCGGCTCCCGTAGTCCAATGTACTACAATCGCCCTCCATCCGGGAGGAACAGACACCTCGCCTGCCGCTTCTCTCACCACGCCATCCCAGGCATACAGATGCAACACTGGGCCGGTGGCGCTGCCTTGTACTTCCAGGCCGAACAATTCATTCGCACTGGCGTCTTCCGCATTGAACAAGGTGAATCCCTGGCCATTGGCAAGCAGAGCATCATCAACATAGGCGTAGAAGCGCGCAACATACTCGGTCACCGCAGGAACAGTGCCTGGCGTGGGATCTTTTACCCAGCCAGTGGATGTGCCGTCAAGGCTGAGCCTTAATCCGCAGCTACCCTCGTAGACAGCAGCGGCGTCAGCCGTGACTATGCTTCCTATGTTGCTGTCGTCCCAAGCCTGGGTAGAGCAAGCCAGCGCTTGGCCTTGCTGGAGTAGAAAGATGCCGGATATTACGGCAAGTGACCGGATGGCGCCGCCGAAGGTGTTTTTTGGATTCATACTCAAAAACCTCTCTGCTTTGATTAAGCGAGACTGTAAGGCAATAATTCTGTGTAAACTGAGGCATGGTTCTCAATCGGCTTTGCGCGGTGGTTTCAGTTTGCGGTCATGCACTGTAATTTGGTACCGCGTCACAGCATTTGCTGGTATTGCCAATATGATATGCATCTACCGAAAAATTACGGGGTCAATTATATGTCAGAACAGACACGCAGGACATTTCTTTTTTCCGCCTTGAGCAGCGCTACCTTGGCCTCAGGGGCGGGAGTTGCTTCGGTAATGATGGATGCCCCCGTATCCGGGATGCAGAAAATGGCGCGAAATGACAAGCGAACGAGCGTTGCTGCCAGTCAGGCTGATGTCACAGCGATTCCGCCTTTTGCCAATGTCGTTCTGGACAGAATGGGTTTCGGTCCACGGGGCAATGATGTTGCCGCTTTTAATGCCCTGGGTGGCAATGATGATGCTCGTCTTCAGGCATACGTAGAGCAACAGTTGAACTGGAGCAGTATTGCCGATACTGAGCTGGATGCGCGGATTGCCGGTGCCGGCTACACTACCCTGAATAAGTCCCTTGCTCAGCTTTGGGAAGATTACCGGCGGGATCCAACCAACAGCTTCGGCTATTATGAACCGCTGGACGAAATCGAGCGCCTGGCCTATCTCCGGGCGGTGTACAGCAAGCGCCAGCTACTGGAGTTTCTTGCAGACTTCTGGCACAACCACTTCAATATCTACGGTCGTGACACCTATGCGGCTCCAACCTGGGTATCCTGGGATCGGGATGTGATCCGCCCTCCTGTAAGCGGTTTCTCACGTCCTGCCGGGTTAGAGGACGGACATTTGATGGGCAATTTCCGGCAAATGCTGGAGTTGACCGCCAAGCACCCGGCAATGATCTATTACCTTGATAATTATGTAAATGGCAGAGCTGATCCCAATGAAAACTATGCCCGTGAAATTATTGAACTACATACCCTTGGGTCGATCAACTATGCGGGGCCGGATCCGCAGCCGGGAGATATCTCCACCATCAGCAACAGTGATTTTCCGGCCGGATTCAACGACAAATATTCCGATGACGACGTATATGAGGCCATGCGATTCCTTACTGGCTGGAATGTAAAAGACGGCAGAAACCCCTATGGAACAGGGGAAGAAAACACCGGGGAATGGTATTTTTGGCCGGACTGGCATGATGGAGGGCAGAAGCAGCTCCTGGGTGTGCATTGGCCGGCGTATAGTGGTATCAGCGAGGTATATGGGATGCTGGATCTGCTGGCCTATCATCCGGGTACAGCAGAACACATTGCGTTGAAGCTCTGTACACGTTTTCTCAATGATACGCCACCACAGAGCCTGGTGGACAAGGTCAAGCAGACCTTTTATGACGCCCGGCATGATTCAGATCAACTGGAGCAGACGTATCAGACCTTGCTGCTGTCTGATGAATTCAAGGATACCTCGACTTGGGGCAATAAACTGAAGCGTCCGTTTGAAGTGGTTGTTTCCGCCTTGCGTGCTTGTGACGGGAACTTTACCGTCCGTCCGGATGATACGGAAAGCAGGTACTTGGGCTACTACATGCAGCGTACCGGGCAACGGCCATTTTACTGGCGAGGGCCGGATGGCTATCCGGACAAGCGCACTTTCTGGGAAGGTGGCGCATCGCTGGTCAATACCTGGCGTACCCTGGATTGGCTGGTGGATGAAAATGTCGGTAGAGATGACCCGGATTTGATGCCTGTTACGGACATCATGGCCGCCAGCGGCCTGAGTGAATACACACCAAACTCGATTGTAGAATTCTGGTTAAAGCAGCTGCTGAAATGGGAGCCTGCGGGAGGCTGGATCGGAACAACCTTGCATGGGACATTGACTGAATTCATGTCCAAGCGGCCAGATCATGAAACTGATCCGTCAACATGGCCGGCGGACTATCCGATTCCGCCTGAGGACATTGGCAGGAATTCCTACCCGTATTACTGGAACGAACGTGTGCGCGGCCTCGTCAAGCTGATATTTGCCACCCCAGAGTTTATGCAGCGCTGAGCGCAGGAGTATTATCGTGAAATTGAGCAGACGCAAGTTTATTGGGGGAAGCGCATCGGTGCTGGCAACGGCGAGCGGGTTGCAGATGGGATTTGCACAAGCGGCATTGCCTGCAGGCAGCAGGGGCAAGACTCTGGTCTATCTGTTTTTGCGTGGCGGGATCGATGGCCTGAATCTGGTGATCCCCCGTACTGGCATCCATAGGTCGGAATATGAAATGAAACGGCCAAACATCCAGGTGCCCGTATCTGGGGATGGTGCCATGCACAACCTCAATGGCCAGTTTGGACTGCATGGCAGCGCCAATGGACTCAAGGCCTTGTATGATGCCGGCAAACTGGCGATAGTGCATGCCGTTGGCATGCCTGAAGGGACAGGCTCCCGCAGTCACTTTGACTCCCAGGAGATGTATGAACTGGGTACTCCCGGAGACCTGAGTACCGCCACGGGCTGGCTGGCGCGCCATATGATTTCAACTCCCGGACTGGTGGAAGAGGCTGCCATACCCTCCCTGTCAACAAATTCATCTTCTCCAACCAGCCTGTTGGGGGACAACACGGCCATGACCCTGGATAGCGTCAGTGGTTTTCATCCAAATGCCGGGCGTTATGGCAATGAGCATCTGGATGCGCTGGCAGAAATCTATACGGGAACCTCCAGCCTCGATTATGCAGTAACGCAATCTATCGAAACCATCAACATGCTGGGGCAGATCAATGTGGAAGTGCCGGGTTTCTATCCGGATACGTCTTTGGCTGATGACCTGGGCCTGGTCTCCGGCATGATCAAGATGAATGTCGGTTTGCAGGTAGCCGCCGTTGATTTTGGCGGTTGGGATACCCACAACGGACAGGGAAATGATGGTGGCGGCTACTTTGCCGGGCGGGTACAGATATTGTCGGAAGCCATCGAGGCTTTTATGACTGATCTGGCTTCCTATGGGCTGGACAATGACGTGGTACTGGTGGTGCAGTCGGAGTTTGGTCGCAGGGTTCGGGAAAATGGCAATCAGGGAACTGACCATGGCACAGCCAATCCCATGCTGGTGGTTGGCGGCAGGGTGCAAGGTGGCGTCGTGTATGGCAGCTTCCCGGGCATAGGGGATGATGACCTCTACCTGAATACCGACTTGCGGGTGACTACAGATTTCCGGGAAGTGCTGGGGGATATTGTGGTGAATTTCATGAAAAACCCGAATCTGGATGTTGTCTTTCCCGGTTATGCGGGTTCGATTGCTTTGGGGCTTACCGGCGGAGCGGAGTTATTTGGTGATGGATTCGAATGATATTCTACCTGAATCCGCGGGTTCAGGGCGGATGCAGAGCGTATGATATTGATTTCCTGGTGGAATCAAAAAAATCTTAGCTTCACCCTTAGGTTAAGCTGGCATTTTTTGAACCGCTGGGGATCAAGCGCTTGCGCTATGCGCCCTAGCCCGGAAATTGCACCAGGCCGCTGGTTTTCTTCAATCACTCAATACAGTACGCAGAGGGGCCTTATTTGTGTGTGCCTCCCAGCCATTCCAGCAGGCGCTTGTCCGTCCAATATCTGCTGGCAGCAGGTGTTGATCCATAGACAAAACCGGCATGGCCGCCGCCCTTGGCAAGCTCCAGCACTACCGTGGCCGACAGTTCACTTTCCTGTGGCAATGTGCTTGTCCACATGAATGGGTCATGCAAGTCATGCAGGATCAGCGTAGGCCTGCGGATGCGAGGAAGAAACTGGCGGCAGCTACAACGCTGATAGTAGTCATCCGCGCCGGAGAATCCGTGAAGCGGTGCGGTG
This sequence comes from Sedimenticola sp., assembly GCA_027083925.1. Classification (GTDB taxonomy): domain Bacteria; phylum Pseudomonadota; class Gammaproteobacteria; order Chromatiales; family Chromatiaceae; genus Thiolapillus. The sequence continues at coordinate 7,987 of JALWMK010000041.1, forward strand.
ACCTGTTCATCAAATTGTCGGAAAGTGCGTATTTTTTTTAGATCGACAGATAAAGGAGAAGGGATGTGGCTGAACTTCTCCCTGTATTTCTGTTTCAGGCTGTCAAGTAAATGCTGTTGATAAAGACGTGAAAATCCCTGCTCAAGACGATCGGCTGCTTCGTTCAGCAGGAAGGGGACAGAAACAGCCATTGCCCGCTCGACTGCCGTTTTTTCACCCTGCTCCCCAAGCCATTTGAGCAATACATTACCCCCCAAAGAAAAGCCCACAATGCCAAAAACTGCTTGTTGCCTGCTGTTTTCGATATGCTTGACAATGGTTTGCAATTCGGCGCTGTCACCGCTGTGATAACTACGCGGCAGGCGGTTTGGCTCGCCGCTACAACCTCGAAAGTGCAGCATGCAGGCCAGGTAGCCGGATTCACTGAGAAGCTTGAGTAAAGGCTTCGCGTAGTGAGAGTGCAGGCTGCCTTCCAGCCCGTGCAGCAGCAGTACAATCGGCCGGCCTTTCGTGCCACACCAGCTCAGGTCGAGAAAATCTCCGTCTGCCAGCTCCACGCGCTCCCGTGCCAGGGAAATAGCGGGTCGTTGGCGAAAAAAGCTGGGCCAGAGAGTCGGCAGGTGATGGCCAGGCAACCACCATGCCGGAGAGTATGCACTTTGAATAAGTGGCATGGCGGCAGAAGGCTATTTATCTGGTGGTGCCGGAGGATTAGGGGAATTGGGGACAATGCCAATTTCATCACCATCTTCCAGGCGGGTGAAAAACTCTGCAAACTGGCGGTTTACAGTGACCTGGATGGCGCTTTCCGTGAGGAGATAGCCCCGCTCCAGTTTGCGCAAAGCCAGAACCTCTAGTAAGTCCCGAACGTTTTTCACCCTGTTTGACGGCAGTGAAATACTTTCTTCCTGTATGCCCAGTTTGTTGACCAGGTAATTGAAATACATGATTTTCAGGGTAAGCGTTTTCGGCTCATCCGTTGCTTCGCTTTGCTCGTTGTGACTTAGCCCGTGTGCGTTCAGTTTTTCCAGATAGTCCTGCCAGTATTTCTTCTGATGCAAACCCAGGTTATACAGACGTTCCCAGGAGTAAATACCGGTGTCATGGCCATCATCGAATTCAATACGCAGAGCATAAGAACCCTGTGGCTCCAGGTGTTTTATATTGACATCCGTTTTACCGGCTACCGGCAATTCGTTGGTCGCCCCTTCCGCTGCCGGTGAATGGACGCGTAGATATTCGCAGGGAAGGCGGAAGGTTTTCCCATCAGAAAAGCGGATGCTCAGAAGGCGGGACTTCTGGTGCAACTTGATTTCTTCCGGCTGTGGGTGGCTGGTATTGGTCATGGGCTGCTGGTTCCATGTGGTTTTGCAGGAGCTGAATGCTGGCATGATACTGCTCACGGCGCAAACGCCAAGGATTGCTAGTCGAAATATCAGGTTGGGTTGGGTTTTTTTGCTAGAATTACCGGTTACGAGTCGGCTGTTTCACGGGTTATTAACCTGCCGGGCTGATAACTTCGAGTTACGCTGGTGGCGCGCGCTGTCCTGGGTATAAGCCACCCTGGCGATCCGGCACCAAGTACGGGAGCGTTTGTTGTGGCAATGTGTGGTGGGAGTTTGAATGGATAACAGGTTCCGCAAGTGTTGGGTTGCAGTGCTCATGTGCTGCCTTGTTTCTGTCGCCTCAGCGGAGGACTGGTTGTACACCGTTAAACCTGGAGACACCGTTTGGGACATCAGCCATAAATTGCTCAAGGACTGGCGGTACTGGGACGATATCCTGCGGCACAACAACATCAGCAATGCTGCCACCATCCAGCCGGGCACCAAAATCGCCATTCCCCTGTATATCGTTCGTGAAGAACTATCTGAAGTACGGGTTGAAAGCGTTCATGGTACAGCTGATGTGGTGTTCGGAAATGATGGTAGAAAACTGCCACTGAAGCCTGGAATGGCGCTGACTGCCGGGGACCGGGTGATTACCGGAGAGAAAAGCACGGTGTTTTTTTCCCTGGAAGACAAAAGCAGTATATTGCTGCAGGAGCAAAGTGAGCTGGAATTTACCCGCCTTACCGCTCTTGGGGCGAAAAGAAAAAAGAGCATGGACGCCAAATTGAAAATACGCCGGGGACGCATAAAAATGAATGCCAATCCCCAAAAGATACCGGATAGCAGATTTGAAATCCTCACGACCTCCGCAAATTCTGCGATAAGAGGTACCAGTTTCCGCATCGGCGTGGAAAAGGACAGTTCACGCACCGAAGTGCTGGATGGCCTCGTCAGTGTTGGCAATGCCCATGGAGCTGTAGATGTTCCCGGGAACTTCGGTACAGTGACGCAGAAGAACATCCCGCCACTGCAGCCGGTCAAGCTTTTGCCACCCCCTGATCTGGAGGGCTTTCCCTCTCTGATACGTTATCTTCCCACAGTGATCCCCCTGAACAGCCTTGAACAGGCGCAAAGTTACCGGGTGCAGGTTGCCCGGGATCGGGGTTTCCGGAAGATCGCACTGGATCGGGTGGTCAAGGGCCGCATGATGGTTGATCAGCATCTGGACGATGGCGCATACTTTGTGCGGGTGCGTGGCGTGGATGGGAACGGGCTGGAAGGGAACAATGCCAGCAAGGCGTTCCGCATCGAAGCCCGTCCGGAAGCGCCGATGCTGCGTGAATCGCTGTCAGACAGCGTGTTGCACGTCGGTCCTGTAACGTTTTCCTGGGCGGAAGTCAAGGATGTGGAAACGTACCTGTTCGAGCTTGCCCGTGATGCCCAATTCACAGATGTGCTGGAGCAAAGGTCAGTGAACGGTACAGATACCAGCGTTGAATTCAGGGATGCCGGAGAATACTTCTACCGGCTCTCCTCGGTGACCGCAGAAGGCAGAAAGGGTCCTCCCGGCAAGGCGACAAGAATCCGGGTGTTGCCCGTCCCTGCAGTCCCGCAGACCAAACCGCCAGCTGTGGAAGGGAGCCGTTTGCACTTGATCTGGCAGGAGGTGGATGGTGTTGCGAGCTATCATGTGCAATTGGCCTCCGATGCGGATTTTCAGAACCTGATCATGGACAAGCAGACGCCCGACTCCCGGGTGCAGATGCAACGGCCTCCACCCGGCAATTATTACTTCCGCCTGCGATCCATTGATGCGGAAGGCTATGTTGGCGTTTTCAGTACCCCGCAACACTTTGAGGTAGAGCCGGAAAGCTACCTGCCCTTGGTATTCTTTGTGATTGGATCAATATTGTTGCTGCTTTGAGTGTCCATGCATTTTCCATGAAAACCGTTTTCGACAGCGCGGCTGAAAAGCCTGCAGCTCTGCTGCTGCTGGTTGTGTTGCTGGCGTCTTTGATTGATTCCAGTGGCCTTACCTGGCGTGCCGAGCAAATGGTAACTGACGCCGGGATATCGCTACTGCCACAGGAAAAACCACAGAATATTGTCATCGTTGCCGTGGATGAAAAAAGCTTGCGCAAGTTCGGCCGCTGGCCCTGGTCGAGACAAGTCCATGCGCAGTTGCTCGAACGATTGATGCGGGCTGGAACAGATACGGTCGCCTTTGACATCCTGTTTGCAGAAGCGAGTGAAACCGATTCGGCTGGCGATCACTGGTTTGCCGCAGCCATTGCCCTGCATGGACAAGTCATACTGGCTATGGCCAGTGATGAAGATCCGAAAGACGGCGAGGTTTCCGAGGTGTTGCCCCTGCCCATGTTCGCAGACGCCGCAGCCGGTATCGGCCATACGGATATGGCTATTGGCAAGGACGGCATTGTGCGTAGCACCTACCTGCTTGCAGGAACAGCTGCGGCGCGCTGGCCCGGACTTGCCCTGGCCGCATTGCATATTTCCGGAAGGCTGGGGATGGCGGATTTGCCTGGAGAAAACTTTTCAGACCGCAAATATGTTTATGAAGGACGCTGGATCAGGGATCGCAGGATACTGTTCCCCTATGTTGGGGATGCAGGGGCATTCCCGATGGTTTCCTATGCAGACGTGGTTGAAGGCAGGGTCGGCGCTGAAGCATTGCAGGGAAAGACTGTTTTTGTCGGCATCACTGCGGCGGCCATCCGCCGGGTGTTTGCTACTCCTGACGCCACTGAAGGCGCAATGAGCGGTGTTGAAATACACGCCAATATCCTCAATGCCCTGCAACACGATTTGGCGATAACCGGCGCCCAGGGTTTGCCTCGGCAGCTGGGGTTGCTGCTCCTGTCACTGATTGCCGCCACCGCTTTAGTATATGCCCGCTTTACTTGTGTTTTCAGCCGATTGCTGTTAGCTCTGATTGTTTCTGCGGGGCTGTTGCCAGTCGTTGTGATGGCGACGGGATTGCTGCTTCCGGTCGTGCCCGTTTGGGTCGGGTTGGCCATGGTCAGTTTCCTGCTTGTCAGAAAGCGTATCGGCAGTTTGCAACGAAGTCCAGCCAGGGATCCCCTCACAGGTTTGTGCAACCGAAGAGCATTCGAAACACATTTTGACAACATGTGGCGCCTGAGCGAACGGCATAAGCGACTGCTGTTTCTGCTGATTATCGATGTGGATTGTTTCAAGCGTTTCAATGATGCATCCGGGCATTTGCGGGGAGATGAAGCACTGAAAAAACTTGCCGGATACCTGGGAAGCAAAACCCGTCGTGCCGGTGGCCAGGCATGCAGGGTCGGGGGAGATGAGTTCGCGGTGCTGCTGGACATGGACGAGCCGGATCTGGCGCATGTGGAAGCCTATGCCCAGGATATTGTGGATGGCATCCAGAATCTCGGGATCCAGTACTGGGATGGTGATATGAAATATCAGCTGACGGTCAGTATCGGTTGTGCAGGCATTGTTCCGGGGAAATACCATGCCAGGGAAGAGTTGTTCAATATTGCAGACAGGGCGCTGTATCAGGCGAAAAATGCAGGCCGGAACAGTATCCATTGTCAATGGGTGGAAGAGGAGTCAGGGGCTGCCAAAGGATTCCTTGCTGAACCCGGCGTTTAACCCGGAAATTGCACCAGGCCGCTGTTGTGGATGCCGTTGAAGATGAATTGCACCGCCAAGGAACAAAGCAGAACACCGAATACACGGTTGATTACCCGCATTCCAGTGACGCCCAGCACTTTTTCCAGTTTTCCGGCCACCAGCAACAGCACCAGGGAGATCGCCATCACCAGCAGCAGCATGGCGACCACGGTGGTGATTTGTTTGATGTCACCATGGGTGTTGGCGGTGATAAGGATCACCGCGCCCATGGTGCCGGGGCCGGCGAGCAAGGGGGTCGCCAGGGGAAATACGGAAATATCCTGGCGGTCTTCCGCTTCTATTGATTCCGCCCGGGTAGTGGACATGGCGCCGGAAGAACGGGCAAATACCAAGTCGATTCCCATGAGCAGCAACAGTATGCCGCCTGCTGTAGTGAGGGCTGCCAGGGAAATGCCCAGGCGGGTCAGCAGCGCTTCTCCGAACAGGGCGAAAAGAAGCAGCAGCCCCGTGGCGATGCTGACGCCGCGGATTGCCATGCTCTTGCGTTCTGCCGGGGTGTTTTCCGTGGTCAGTGCAGCAAACATAATGGCCGAGTCCACAGGGGCTACCGTGGCGAAAAAGGTGGTGAACGCAATGGCTGCAATTTCCAGCATGGGCTTTGATAAAATAAGGCGCTTGCCAATAGGGAGTGGATAGTGTAGCAGGAATGCCGCAGTCGGCAGGCTGGATTGTTTGGCCCCGGCATTCAGTGCGGGATTGGCTGGCCGCTCATGCTAGAATCCCGGGGTAATCCTGGTTGCTGTGCCGGTGCCTGCCTTGGGGCCGCACGGGGGACGGCAAGCCCTGAATCCACGGGTCTGGAACTGGTATTTATTCTGAAAAGAGGTAGGTGATGGCTGGTCACAGCAAATGGGCGAACATCAAGCACAAGAAAGCGGCGAATGACAAAAAACGCGGCAAACTCTGGTCAAAACTGATACGCGAAGTAACAGTTGCGGCGAAGCAAGGAGGCGGTGATATCGATGCCAATCCGCGCTTGCGTCTGGCGGTTGATAAGGCTCAGGGCGCAAACATGCCAAAAGACACCATCGACCGCGCAGTAAAGCGGGGTGCAGGTGGACTGGATGGCGACAATTTTGAGGAAATCCGCTACGAAGGTTACGGCCCCGGGGGAACTGCAATCATGGTGGATTGCATGACGGACAACCGCAACCGTACAGCCTCCGAAGTTCGTCATGCCTTCACCAAGCATGGCGGCAATCTGGGAACAGATGGATCAGTGGCTTACCTGTTTGAAAAAAAAGGAATTATCAGTTATGCGCCGGGGGCGGATGAAGATACGGTCATGGAAGCGGCTTTGGAAGCTGGTGCCGACGATGTGGTGACCAATGATGACGGCAGTATCGATGTTTTTACCACGCCGGAAGAATTTGCTGTGCTAAAGCAGGCACTGCAGGATGCGGGCCTGAACGCGGATCATGCGGAAGTCAGCTACGAAGCCAGCACCAAGGCGGAAATGGATCAGGAAGGTGCAGAAAAACTCATGCGGCTGGTAGATGCCCTGGAAGACCTGGATGACGTTCAGGAAGTCTATTCCAATGCAGCTATTTCCGATGAAATCATGGAGTCCCTGGACATTTGAGAATTCTTGGCATTGATCCGGGATCCCGGGCAACCGGCTTTGGCGTTATCGATAGCGATGGCCGCCAGAGCCGGCATGTATTCAGTGGTTGCATTCGCACCACCAGCAAGGATTTCTCTATGCGTCTGGGTGAGATCTACGCCGGAATCAATGTAGTACTGGAGGAATATACCCCGGAACAGGTCGCCGTAGAGCAAGTGTTTATGGCCGCCAACCCTTCCTCTGCCTTGAAGCTGGGTCATGCCCGCGGCGCGGCGATCACGGCGGCGGTGATTGCGAAACTTCCCGTATTCGAGTATACCCCCCGGGCCGTTAAACTGGCGCTGGTGGGAACGGGTGGGGCGGAAAAGGAGCAGGTACAACATATGATTCGCTTGTTGCTGGGGGTGCGCCGACGCATGACTCTGGATGAATCTGATGCGCTGGCGGTGGCGCTGTGCCATGCGCACAATGCAAGCACCAGTGCAAAGTTGCGGGGTCTGGGATGATTGGCCTGCTGCGGGGCAGGATTCTGGCCAAGCAGCCTCCATCGTTGCTGCTGGAAGTAAACGGCGTGGGTTATGAAGTGGAAGCGCCCATGTCCACATTCTATGATCTTCCCGACGGCGACCAGGAAGTCATCCTTTACACCCATATGATGGTGCGGGATGATGCGCACAGCCTGTTCGGCTTTCTCCGGGAAGCAGACCGGATCCTGTTTCGCAGTCTGCTCAGGGTGAATGGTGTGGGGGGGAAAATGGCGCTGGCGATTCTGTCCGGCATGAGTACTGATGAATTCACCCTGTTCATACAATCCGGCGATGTAAAAGCGCTTTGCCGCCTGCCTGGCGTGGGAAAGAAGACTGCAGAGCGCCTGATCATCGAGATGCGCGACCGGCTGGACAAGATGGAAGAAACCTCCCTGGCCACGAAAATCACGGGTGCCGGGCAAGGCAGGGCGGCGGATGCTGATGCAGTCAGCGCACTGGTTGCACTGGGCTACAAGCCTCCCGAAGCCAGCCGCATGGTGAGCATCGTATTTCAGGCGGATATGGACACGGAAACCGTGATCCGCATGGCTCTGCAAAACAAGGCCAAGGGATAGATCATCATGGATGAAAACAACAGGGTTATCGACCCGGTGGCAGTGCATGATGACGTGGCGGTAGACCGCGCCATTCGTCCCCGCACCCTGGAAGAATATGTCGGCCAGCCTGCCGTGTGCGAGCAAATGGAGATATTCATTCCCGCCGCCCGGCAGCGCAACGAGGCTTTGGATCATGTGCTGATCTTCGGCCCGCCTGGTCTGGGCAAGACCACCCTGGCGCATATCATCGCCAATGAAATGGGGGTGCATTTGCATCAGACTTCCGGCCCGGTGCTGGAGCGGGCGGGGGATCTGGCTGCCTTGCTGACTAACCTGGAACCCCATGATGTGTTGTTCGTGGACGAGATTCACCGCCTCAGTCCGGTGGTGGAGGAAGTGCTGTATCCGGGAATGGAAGACTACCAGCTGGACATCATGATTGGCGAAGGGCCGGCGGCGCGCTCCATCAAGGTGGATCTGCCGCCATTCACCCTGGTGGGAGCCACGACCAGGGCAGGACTGCTGACTTCCCCCTTGCGGGATCGTTTTGGCATCGTGCAGCGCCTGGAGTTCTACAATGTGGATGATCTGACCCATATCATCCGCCGCTCCGCTGCTATTCTGGCCATGGCAATCGAGGCGGAAGGGGCGTTGGAAATCGCCCGGCGCTCCCGGGGCACACCGCGCATCGCCAATCGCCTGCTACGCCGGGTGCGCGACTATGCCCAGGTGAAAGGCGATGGTCACATCACCGTGGAGATTGCAGATGCAGCCCTGTCCATGCTCAAGGTAGATGCCAATGGCATCGACCACATGGATCGCCGGCTGCTCAAAGCGGTGCTGGAAAAGTTCGATGGTGGCCCGGTTGGCGTGGATAGCCTGGCTGCGGCCATTGGTGAGGAGCGGGGCACCATCGAAGACGTGCTGGAGCCTTTTCTCATCCAGCAGGGGTTTTTGATGCGCACCCCAAGGGGACGGGTGGCGACCCGTCGGGCATTCGAGTACTTTGGCTTCCGCCCCCGCCAGGATTCGCAACTGGCTGATCTTTTTGGGGATGAGTCGTGAATGCCGGGTTGCTCCCTGTCTTTCAGGCCATACTGACGCGGAGTGGCCAACAGAGGATTCCCGGTTGAACTATCACTTCCCCGTGCGGGTCTATTACGAAGATACGGATGCAGCCGGTATCGTATACTACGCCAACTATTTTCGTTTCATGGAAAGAGCACGCACCGAATGGCTGCGTGAACTGGGCTTTGAACAGGACAGGATACGCCAGGAATACGGCGTGGTTTTCGTGGTGCGCAGCGCGGCTGCCGAGTATCTGGTGCCGGCAAAATTCAACGATCTGTTGTGGGTGAGTGGAGAGCTGCTTGGCCACAGCCGCACCGCCATGACCATCCGGCAGAATATCTATCGCCAGGAAGATGACAAGCTGCTGTGCAAGGGGGAAGTCAGCATTGTCAGCGTGGATATTGAATCGTTCCGGCCCAGCCCCATACCGGCGGCCATATTGGAGAAACTGAAACATGCAGAATGAGCTTTCCTTCCTGCAGCTGGTGCTAGATGCCAGTCCGCTGGTGCAGCTGGTCATGGCCAGCTTGTTACTCGCATCCGTGCTTTCCTGGACAGCGATTTTCGATCGCTCTCGAACCTTGCGTAGCGCCCAGCGCGTTGCGGATGATTTCGAAGATAAGTTTTGGTCTGGCGGCGATCTGGGGGATCTGTACCGGGGGCTGGATCGCCATCCCGATGAAATTCAGGGTATGGCGATGGTGTTTCACGCGGGTTTTCGGGAATTTGCCCGCCTCAAGGATGCCTCCAATATGGATCCCATGGCGGTAGTGGAAGGCGCACGCCGGGCCATGCATGTGGCCATGAGCCGGGAGATGGACAGCCTGGAACGGCATTTGTCCTTTCTCGCCACCGTCGGCTCCACCAGTCCCTATGTGGGGTTGTTCGGCACCGTATGGGGCATCATGAATTCCTTTATCGCATTGGGCAGCGTCAAACAAGCCAGCCTGAATCTGGTTGCCCCCGGCATCGCCGAGGCGCTCATTGCCACTGCCATGGGTCTGTTTGCCGCCATTCCCGCCGTTGTCGCCTACAACAAGTACGCAGATGCAGTGCAGCGCCTGGAAAGCCGCTACGAGGACTTTGCCGAAGAGTTCTCCAACATCCTCCAGCGTCAGGCGCACATGCTGCTCGGGAAAAAATAATGTCGCGGCGGGGCAGAAAACTGCGTCCCATGGCAGAAATCAATGTAGTGCCCTACATTGATGTGATGCTGGTGCTGCTGGTGATCTTCATGATCACCGCCCCTCTGCTGACCCAGGGTGTAAAGGTGGATCTGCCCCAGGCGGACGCCAATCCCCTGGAGGAAGACGCCAAACGTCCTCTGGTAGTGAGTGTAGACAAGGAAGGACAGTATCACATTACCTACGATGACGACCGCACGCAGGTGGTGGATGCTGGAGAACTGCAACGCCAGGCTGCGGCCATAATCCAGGCCAATCCGGGAATTCCGGTGCTGGTAAAGGGCGACCGGAGCGTGGATTACGGCCAGGTCATCCAGGCCATGGTGTTGTTGCAGGAAGCCGGAGCTCCGGGTATTGGCCTGCTCACCGATCCGTCTGAATAATGCTGGACATCATACGCCGCCATCCCCTGGGGTTTTTTCTGGCAGTGCTTATGCATCTGGCTCTGGTTGCGTTGATGGTTTTTGGCCTGGACTGGATCAATCCGCCCAAGATACAGCAGCCCACAGGGCAGGTGGTGCAGGCACGCCTGGTGGATACCAAGCAGCTCGCCCAGGCAAAAGAAACAGAGCAGGCAGTAAAGACGCACAAACGGGAAGAGCAAAAGAAAATAGAGCAGCAGCGCCGCGAGGCGGAACGCAAGCAGCAACTGGAAGTAAAGAAACAGGAAGAGCAGAAGAAGAAAGCCGAAAAGAAAAAGCGGGAAGAACAGCGAAAAAAAGCCGAAGCTGAAAAAAAACGCAAACTCGCCTTGAAGAAAAAAGAAGAGGAAAAGAAAAAAAAGCTGGAACTGGAGCGGAAAAAGAAGCTCGAACAAGAGAAGCGCAAGAAGGCCGAAGCCAAAAAGAAAGCCGAAGCCAGGAAAAAGGCGGAGGCAAAAAAGAAAGCCGAAGAAAAGCGCAAGAAAGAAGCCGAGCGCAAACGCAAGGCGGAGGCAAAGCGTATCGCTGAGCGAAAAGCAAGAGAAGAAGAGTTGCAGGCACAATGGGTGGCTGAAAAAGACGGCAGGGAGCGCGCCAGCGTGACTGCGGCCATCAAGCGCAAGGTGCAAAACAGCTGGTTGCGCCCGCCCACGGCCTCCGATGCCGATTTGCAGGCCACTGTGCGGGTGCGTTTGAACAACAATGGTTCGGTATTGCTGGTACAGGTGCTAAACTCCAGCGGCAACAGCGCCTTTGACCGTTCGGTTGTTGCAGCGGTCAATAAAGCCGATCCTTTGCCCATGCCAAAATCACCAACATTGCTCTCGGAGTTCAGAGAATTTACCTTTATATTCAGGCCAACCAAATGAAGAAACTGACAGGAATCATCATCAGCCTGCTGCTACTGTTTGCAATGCAGGCGCAGGCGAAATTGGTGATCGAAATTACCGAAGGAGTCGAAGGGGCATTGCCTATTGCTGTGGTACCGTTCCAATGGATGGGCGATACAGCCACTCCACCGCCGGAAGCCGTAGGGAAAATCATTGCCGCAGACCTGCAGCGTAGCGGCTATTTCAAAACACTGGAAGAGGCGCAGATGCTGAGCCGCCCTTCGGCCATGACGGAAGTGGATTTTCGCGACTGGCGGGCGCTGCGCCAGGACAATCTGGTAATTGGCCGTATCGAACCCAACGGCCCCGGGGGCTACAAGGTGCGTTTTCAGCTGTTTGACGTATACCAGGGCGAGCAGCTGATTGGTTATAGTTTTTCCACTACCACCAAGGACTTGCGCGCCATTGCGCACCACATCGCTGATCTGGTCTATGAAACCCTTACCGGCACCAAGGGGGCGTTTGCCACCCGTATCGCCTATGTGGTTTCGCAAGGAGCGGCAAAATCGCCAACCATTTCCCTGCGGATTGCAGATTCCGATGGCCATGGTGCCCAGACCATTGTTTCCTCCAAAGAACCGTTGATGTCGCCCGCCTGGTCGCCGGACGGGCGCAAACTGGCCTATGTTTCTTTCGAGAACGGCCGGCCTTCCATCTGGATCCAGGAGGTTTTTACCGGAAAACGGGAAAAAATCACCAGCTTCAAAGGCATCAACGGCGCTCCCGCCTGGTCGCCGGACGGGCATTACCTGGCCATGGCCCTGTCCAAGGACGGGAACCCGGACATCTACATCATGGATCTGTCGCGGCGCAAGCTGCGCCGGGTAGTTCGGCACTGGGCGATAGAAACCGAGCCCTCCTGGTCGCCGGACGGCCGAACGCTGCTGTTTACCTCGGATCGGGGTGGATCGCCGCAAATTTATCAGGTTTCCGTCACCGGTGGTGACGTGAAGCGCCTCACCTTCGAGAACAAATATAATGCCCGTGCATCCTATGCGCCGGATGGAAAATCTATTACCCTCATCACTCGGGTGGGAAGTCAGTACCGGATTGGTGTGTTGGATCTGGGCACGGGTTCCATTACCGTGCTGACAGATGGCAGACTGGATGAGTCTCCCAGTTTTGCACCCAATGGCAGCATGATCATCTATGCAACCAGGTACAAAGGGAAGGGAGTGCTGGCTGCGGTATCGACAGATGGTCGCGTCAAACAGAGATTGGCATTGCAATCGGGTGATGTTCGGGATCCCGTGTGGTCTCCATATTACAAATAGGAGTTATAAATGATGAAAAAAACGATGGTTTTATTGTTGACGCTGGTTTTCAGCATGGCATTGCTTTCAGGCTGCACCTCTACCGGCGGCCCCCAGGATGGTGAAGGCGCTGGTGCACAAGTGGGTGATGGAAGCGGGGCTGGTGGAGCCGATACTTCTGCTGCCGGCGGCGGTGGTGCCTGGACAGGCTCTCCCCTGGAAGACCCCAACAGCCCCTTGTACGAAAAAGTGGTGTATTTCGATTTTGACACTGCCGAGATTCGTCCCGAGTATGTTCCCACCTTGCGTGCCCATGCGGAATATCTGGTGAACTCACCCGCTGCGCGACTGGTTATCGAAGGCCATTGCGACGAGCGCGGCTCGCGGGAATACAATATTGCTCTGGGCGAACGCCGGGCAGAGGCGGTGAAGCGTTTCCTCGAAGCGGAAGGCGTGAGTCCGGTGCAGCTCGAAACCGTAAGCTATGGCGAAGAGCGCCCGGTGGATCTTGGGCACAATGAGGAGGCCTGGGCCAAAAACCGCCGTGGTGAACTGGTCTATCAGTAAACATTGATCAAGGGGTTTAGTGGTATCTGAACCGAATGGTGCTTGCTTAAGCAAAAAACCATGGTCATTCCGGCGCAGGCCGGAATCCAGGGTCTCGGGAATATGTGGCCGTCCTGGATCCCGGCCTGCGCCGGGATGACGAATAACGAGATCTTTGGCTTAAGGGCACCTCTATTAATTCATGATTGGCATCTACGCACATGAGGGCAGCGACAACTTCGTCGCCTACAGGGAGGTAGGTGAGGGGCGTAAGCTGGGAGCGGAAGCTTTGAAAATCTTGCAAATCGCCTGCTACAAGGTGAATTGCGCTTGCGCAAGAGAAGCTGCCCTGGGGCATTTGCTGTGATCTTCGCCTGGTTCTCACGGCCCTCATGCACGAATCTGCTCAAACAGAATTAATAGAGGTGCCCTTAAGTTAAGTGCCATTCGTATCTGAACCCCTTGTCCGCAAAATAGAGTGTAATCATGAAG
>JALWMK010000042.1 GCA_027083925.1 Sedimenticola sp.
AAGGCGGATCGTAGTGACAAGGACGCCATCATGCACAAGGATTTCGTCATCTCGGTCATCGTTTCGCCCAAGGACTGCGGCCAGTGCCACGAATATGAAGTAGACGAATTCGATCGCAGCCATCATGCCACCGCGGGTGATATTCTCGGCTCCCTGGACAATGTGCTTGCCGAAGTGGTGGAAGGCGCACCGACTCTGTCCGGCACCTCACCGGTCACAGTCATGGGATGCGCTGCCTGCCACGGTTCCATTGTTCGCGTGAACTCCGATGGCACCCTGGACAAGTCGAGCTGGCCAAATACAGGCATCGGCCGCATCAATCCGGATGGCTCCAAGGGCGCATGCAGTGCCTGTCATTTCCGGCACGAATTCTCCGCCGCCCAGGCGCGTGAGCCAGAGGCTTGCAGCCGCTGCCATCTTGGCCCCGACCACCCACAAAAAGAGGTCTATGAAGAATCCGCCCACGGCATCGCCTACAAAGCCCACAAGGACAAGATGAACATGGACTCCAGCAAATGGATCGTGGGCGAGGACTATGATTCGGCTCCCACCTGCGCCACCTGTCATATGTCTCGCACCAAGGATCTGCCGGTGACTCATGACGTGGGCGACCGCATCTCCTGGAACCTGCGCGCACCGGTATCGGTGAAGATCGACGAAAAGGCAATCAAGCAGGGCAAGAAGGTCAAGCCCTGGCTGGAGCGCCGCCAGGACATGAAGTCGGTCTGCCGCTCCTGTCATGGCAACAACATCGTCGATGCTCATTTCGAGCAGCTGGATGTCTTCGTCACCACCTTCAACGACAAGTTTCTGATCCCGTCCAAGAAGCTGTTTGTCGCCATGCTGGAAAACGGCCTGCGGGACAAGACCAAGTTCAACGAATCCATCGAGTGGAACTACTTCTACCTGTGGCACCATGAAGGACGCCGCGCCCGCCATGGCGCAGCCATGTTCGCTCCTGACTATGTGCACTGGGAAGGTGTGTTTGAAGTGGCACACCGTTTCTATATCGAAATGGTGCCAGAAATCAAGGAAGCGATCGAACATGCCCGCAACAACGGCAATGCAGAAGGTGCAGACAAGATGGAAACACTTCTCAACGAGATCCTCGATTCGCCCATGCATCGCTGGTTCAAGGGAGGCAAGCCACCCAAAGCATGGCGCCCCTCAGATGATGACAATCATGGCTTCAACATCATGAAAGACCGCATGAAGGCCGAAGCGGAAGCCGCCAAAGCCGAGAAGTAAGCGGTCAGCAATCGCGGGGCGTCACGCTACTGGCTGGCGCCCCGCTTCTTGTACACGCAAAAAACAAACCGAGTAGCACCATGGAAATCACCCTGATTGAACTGATTTATTCCCAGGACACCTTCTTCCTGCTCATGTCCGGCGCCCTGGTGATGTGGATGGCCACCGGCTTCGCCATGCTCGAATCCGGCATGGTGCGCACCAAGAGCGTGGCCGAGATCCTCACCAAAAACATCGCCCTGTACTCCATCGCCTGCATCATGTACATGTTCATGGGGTACAACATCATGTATGGCGCAAGTGACAGCGCCTGGTTCCCTTCCCTGAGCTTCTTCCTCGGGCTGGATCACAGCCTGGCCGAAGTGGTGGATTCCGGTGGCGACACCCGCCACTCCTACTTCGCTGATTTCTTCTTTCAGGTTGTTTTCGTCGCTACCGCCATGTCCATTATTTCCGGCACCGTGGCCGAACGCATGAAGTTGTGGGCTTTTCTCATCTTCGCTGTGGTGATGACCGGCGTTATCTATCCCGTACAGGGCTACTGGAAATGGGGCGGCGGTGTTCTTGACCAGGCCGGTTTCCTGGACTTTGCCGGCAGCGGCGTAGTGCATCTGGCAGGTGCTTCCGCCGCTCTGGCCGGGGTGTTGCTGCTTGGCCCACGCAAGGGAAAATATGTAAAGAAACCGGGTGGCGGCCTGCAGCCCATGGCCATTCCCGGCTCCAATATGACCTTCGCCACCCTGGGCACCATGATCCTGTGGCTGGGCTGGTTCGGCTTCAACGGCGGCTCCCAGCTTTCCATTACCTCGGTGGCAGATTCCAATGCCGTGTCTCTAATCTTCGTCAATACCAATATCTCCGCCGCTGGCGGCTGCATGGCGGCGTTGCTCCTGTCGCGTTTCTGGTTTGGCAAAACCGATCTGACCATGGGACTCAACGGTATTCTTGCCGGACTGGTGGCCATTACCGCCGAGCCTTACACCCCTACGCCCGGACTGGCCACTTTTATCGGCATCGTCGCCGGCCTGCTGGTAGTGGTCTCCATTATTCTCATGGATCGCTGGGCGCATATCGATGATCCGGTGGGCGCCATTTCGGTGCATGGCATCGCCGCCATCTGGGGCTTGATCGCCGTGGTGTTCTCCAATCCGGACGCCAGTTTCTTCGCCCAGACCGGCGGTATTCTGCTGATCTTCGTCTGGACTTTTGGCGCCAGCTATATGGCTTGGCTGGCACTGAAAAAAACCATGGGCATCCGGCTTTCCGAGCTGGATGAATATGAAGGGGCGGATATTGCCGAAATCGGCCTGGAAGCCTACCCGGAATTTACCCAGAAGCTATGAGGACGCTGTACCTGCATCTCACCGCCAGCCTGCTGCTGGCGGCCTTTTCCGTGGCTATGGCGGCTGCCCCAGCAGCTTCTCCAACAAAGGAAAAATTGCTGCCGGGTGAAAAGCCCCTTGCCCGGGAGGAGATCGCCGAGGCGGACTGCCTCTCCTGCCATGGACAGAAGGGCTTTTCCGTTCCTCTGGGCAGGAACGGCGCACCACCCTACCGCCACCTGGATGTGGATGCGGGTACCCTGCATGCCAGCGTTCACGGCAGCTATAGCTGCCTGGATTGCCATGCCGATATCGAGCAGCTTCCCCACAAGGTGGATCTGCAAACCGTGGATTGCATCAGCTGCCATATCCAGCAGGGCGAAGGGGCAGCACCGGAGCGTACCCCCTGGCTGCACAGCGACAGCCTGGATCTCGTCATCCAGACCAAGCAGTACACCCGTTCGGTGCATGCCAAACAACAGGATGCAAAAAACAACGCCAGTTGCGCCGACTGTCACACGGCGCACTACGTCTTTCCTTCATCGGATCCCCGCTCCACCGTGTACAAGCTCAATTCACCGCAAACCTGCGGCGCCTGCCACGAAAAAGAACTGGCGGAATACCGGCAATCCATTCATGGCGCAAGCCTGAAAACCCCATGGAAGGGAGAGAGCGCCACCTGCACCGACTGCCATTCCGCCCATCAGATCGCCAAGTCCGGCGTTCTTTCCACCCACCGGGTCATCACCGAGGAATGTGGCAGCTGCCACGCCAAGGAAGTGCGCAGTTACAAAATCACCACCCACGGCCAGCTCGCATGGCTGGGGGACAAGGACGCGGCCCAGTGCAAGGATTGCCATGATCCGCACAACACTCACAAGGTGGATTCTCCTGCATCCCTGGTCTCCGGAGAGAACCGGCTGAAAACCTGTCACAAATGCCATGAGGATGCCGGCCCGGATTTCATCCATTACCGCGCCCATGCGGATATTGGCGATTTCGAGCGCAACCCCGAGCTGTGGTGGCTGGGTGGCATCATGATCGGCATCATCATCCTCACCCTGATCTTCTTCTACAGCCACTCCATGCTCTGGTTCTGGCGTGAACTCAAGTCACGCCCCTATGAATGGGTGGTGGTGGACGGCAAGCGCTTCCGTGTGCGAGCCAAGCGCATCAAGCACAACAGCGGCAAGAACTTCCAGCGTTTCTCCTGGCAGTGGCGGCTCAACCACTGGGCGCTGGCTCTGTCCGTGCTCACCCTGGTGCTCACCGGCATGGTGGTGATGTTCCCCGACACCGGCTGGGCGGAGTTCATCATCGGCCTGTTCGGCGGCCCCCGGGGTTTTGGCCTGATTCACCGCAGCGCCGCCGTGGTATTCCTCATCGCCGTCTTCGGCCACGGGATCGCCGTACTGTGGAGAACATCCCGGGACAAGGATTTCGACTGGTTCGGCCCCGATTCCCTGTTGCCGCGCAAGAAGGACTGGGAAGACATGAAGGGCCAGTTCCGCTGGTTCTTCGACAAGGGAGAGCCTCCCCGCTTCGACCGCTGGGCCTATTGGGAGAAATTTGACTACTGGGCCGTCTACTGGGGCGCCTTCGTTATTGGCGTATCGGGCATCATTCTCTGGTTCTCACCTTTCTTCAGCCGCTTCCTGCCGGGATGGGCCTTCAATCTCTCCAGTCTGGCTCATGGCCTGGAGGCTTTCCTGGCGGTAATGACCCTGTTCGTGGTGCATTTCTTCAACAACCACTTCCGCCCCAGCAAGTTCCCCCTGGACACGGTAATGTTCACCGGAAGCTGGGATCTGGAAGAGTTCAGGGAAGAACGCCCCGAAGAGTACGATAGGCTGAAGGCCAGCGGCGAGCTGGAAAAACGTATCGTGCCCCCCCCCTCGAAGGAGTTCAAAACCGTCTCCTATGTGCTGGGCTTCACCCTGCTGGGCATTGGTTTGATCCTGCTGGTGCTGGTGACCGTTGGTTTCTTCCAGCGGGGGCTGGTGTGAATGCCAGGCTTGTGGCGATTTACTGCACCGCGAGTTTCCAGGACAGCATTTGTCCTGCACCCAGGGGCACCAGCTCACTGCTACCGAAATGAAAATGCTCCGGCACCCGCCATGACTCCCGCACCAGGGTGATTGCATCCTGGTTTCTGGGCAGTCCATAGAAATCCGCGCCGTGAAAGGAGGCAAAGGCCTCCAGGCGATGCAGGGCGCCGGCCTCGTCAAACACCTGGGCATAGAGTTCGATGGCTGCATGAGCACTGTACATGCCCGCACAACCACAGGCGCTTTCCTTGGCGTCTCTGGCGTGAGGGGCGCTGTCGGTGCCGAGAAAGAAACGGGGATCGCCGCTGGTGGCCGCTTCCACCAGGGCCAGGCGATGCTCTTCACGCTTGAGTACGGGCAGGCAGTAGTGATGCGGGTTGATACCACCCTGGAATATGGCGTTGCGGTTCATCAGCAGATGCTGAGGAGTAATCGTGGCCCCCAAACGTTGCGGCGTCTTCTTCACCAGCTCCACCGCATCCCTGGTGGTGATGTGCTCGAACACGATTTTCAGCCCGGAGATGTCCTGCAGCAAGGGCAGTAAAACCCGCTCGATGAACACGGCTTCCCGGTCAAACACATCTATTTGCGCATCCACCACCTCCCCATGCACCAGCAGCGGCATCTGCTCTTCCGCCATAACTTCCAGTATGGGATACACCCGGGTCAGGTCGGTCACGCCTGCATCCGAGTTGGTTGTGGCTCCGGCGGGATAGTATTTTACCGCTTGCACCGCGCCGGAAGCGCGCGCCAGGCGTATTTCCTCGGCGCTGGTACTCCCGGTCAGGTACAGGGTCATCAAGGGATGGAAATTGCTGTGACCGGGTGCAGCGTCAAGAATGCGCTGCCGGTAGTCCAGGGCCTGTGTGGTGGTGGTGACCGGTGGTTTGAGATTGGGCATGACGATGGCGCGGGCAAACCGCCTGGCCGTATGCGGTACGATATCCGCCAGCACCTCGCCATCGCGCAAATGCAAATGCCAGTCGTCGGGGCGGGTTATGGTGATGTTGTCTATCATGGCAATCGGCTCTGGGGGCTTCAGTGCTCTTAATTCTACCGGGAATGCAGAAGAAAACCCTTATTTTCCAAATCTTTGAAAATTGACAACTCCGACCGTCCACTGCTTTCCCAGTGGAATGAAAAATCTTGGCTTCAGCCTCAGGTTAAGCGGACGTATTTTGAACCGCCGGGGGATCAAGTGCTTGCGCTATGCGCCGTCATGAACCCACGGATTCAGGATTTTGTTTTTCAATGGAG
>JALWMK010000043.1 GCA_027083925.1 Sedimenticola sp.
AACAGCTCATACACATTGTGATGGGCGGCATTATCAATTTCCCCGACAAAAAAACCGAAGTTCAGGGTAAGTGAAAGGACGATAAAAAAACCGAAGACCACTTTTTCCGGGTTCATGGGTATTTCCGCAGGTTTGGATGGTGTTTTTGAAATGTAGCAGGAAACGTTATGCCATGGAAACATTTGATGTGCTTGCACAGTACTACTACCAAAACAATGCCCGGCAATCGCACCAATCAACTTGCTGCAATTGCCGGGCCAAATGAAAACAAAGCGAGCTTTATCTAATCATGGCGATCTCAATAACCAAATCTTCCAGTGCTGCTGTCGGGAACCATTTCCACAGCCATCGCTTTTCCAGTCGTCCCCAAAGTCGCAGTAGCTGGGTAAGAATCACCAAAAACCAGGACTCTTCCATTGTTAGGCGCATTATTGTGTGCTGCCTGCAAAGTTTTGAAAGGCACGGTACCATCGTCGGTGAGACCAGGATAGTTATCTGCAAGCCAACGGGTTCCAAATCGATAGTCAATCAACTGAATACCACCTTTACCATATATGTTGTCATTCCCCGCTGCACCCCAGTCACGCCACAGATCTGCCTGCTCCTTTATCAACCAGGTGATGCCTGAAGCGACCAGGTTCGTATCCGCCGACCAAAAAGCGGCGGCGGCACCGGCAGCATTGGGAGTGGCACTGCTCGTGCCCCCAAACCCTCCCGGATAGGTAAAGCCCGTTGTATTGGTGGGGCCACTGATATCCGGCAATATCATGCCACTATTGGACGGGCCCTGACTGGAATAACTGGCTATGACATTACTTCCGTTTGGATTGCCATACACAGTCCGGCTTACCGCACCCACCGAAAGCACATTGGTTCCAGTACAGTTGCTTGGCGAGGTGGTGGAATTGGCTGCTATCGCATGCTGATTCCAGGTGTTGGCATTGTGAGTAAATACTTCCAGTTGCGTATTGCTGGAACCACTTTTTCTCCATACTGCAATATTGAGGTTTTGTGATGATGCAGTGGCATTCTCATAATAAAATGATTCAAATACACCTACTCCCGCATTGGTACTGCTAGTGATCACGCTCGACGCATCCAAATTATAAAGGTAAAAATCCAAATCCGTGCCCGAATTACTCCATGAAAGATAATAATTCCCACCTTGGCCGGGCGCGACGGTAATGGATATAATCTCATCAGCACCGCTCCACTGATGCCAGCCATCTGCATCACCATCCGCGAATGCACCCTGCCAATGACTCTGCGCACGATTTCCTGCGGAAGTAAAAAACATGATGCCATTGTTAGAAGCGCGATTGGCTTCTGTGCAGGCTGTTCCCGTATTGTCGTTCCACCCCAGGTTGTAGCGACTCAGAGAATGGGATATTACATCAACCCCGTTTGCAATCGCATGAGTTACAACAGCATTCATATCGGATACAGAATTGATTTTGTATATAACCCAGTTTGCTCCCGGCGCATGATCATACATAGCTTCTACACAACCTACACCGTGATTTCCGCCACCTATAAAAGTATCTGGTGTATAGTTGACCTCCGTGTAAGTACTAGGAGCGTCACCATTATCTCTGGCGGCATTGAGATTGGAGTAGCCATAATCTATGACTGCTACCGTCAACCCAGTACCATTTCTTCCTGCATCACGATAACTGTCTGAGTTGATGGCAGCGGGACCTTGCCCCTCTACTGCATCATAGTCAGGTGGCAGCACTTCCTGAATGCGATAGTTCTTTGGCAAAGCCCGAGCGATCTCTTCCAAGTGATCCAGCGGAATATAGGCCTCAGCACGGTGTCCCGCAACACTAAGAGGCTCTAGTTGTACAACAGAATTATCTGAAAGAACCTTTTCTCCAGCTAGAGTCCTGTCTACTTCAACTCCCATAGACCGCAACGTATTTATGTCCAGGTCTGTCAACAAATCACCATTGTCCGGTCCGATTATTTCGACAAACACCTTTCGGTCCTTTCGCATTGAGATACCTTTGCTTTTAAAAGCCTGTATCTGTTGCTCAACCTCATCCTGGCTCATGGACTGGGCATGGGAAACACGCATTGATGATGCGTACAGCGCTTCTGTTACTCGAACATTAGCAGGAACCACGCTCGGTGGCGGGGGAGAAGAAAGCTGTATTTCTTCAGCAGAAACAATTGGCGTACTCAACATAAATACAGCTATACCGACGCCTATCTCCCTGAAGAATAAGTTATTACCTGAATATTTCATTGTTGGTTTCTCCTTGAATCTGACGAAAACACTTGAGGGCACCTCTATTTAATTCATGATTGGCATCTACGCACATGAGGGTAGCGATAACTTCGTCGCCTACAGGGAGGTAGGTGAGGGGCGTAAGCTGGGAGTGGAAGCTTTGAAAATCTCGCAAATCGCATGCTACAAGGTGAATTGCGCTTGCGCAAGAGAAGCCGCCTTGGGGCATTTGCTGCGATCTTCGCCTTGTTCTCACTGTCCTCATGCACGAATTTGCTCAAACAGAATTAATAGAGGCGCCCTTGAATATATATGCAATCGCACTACTGCAAGGAAACCAACACCAGCACCAACCCTTTCTCACCCTTCAGGGGGGTCATGGCCTTGCCGATAACCGCGCCACTGCGTTTCTCTGCATCAGTGGCTTTCATTGCATAACCGGGTATCTTGGATGTGGTCAACAGGTCTCCGGGCCTTATCTTGCCACCCTCCCTGGTGTCCACAAGAGCATACACCCGCCCTGTAAGCGCGACGGGATATTCACCGTTGGCGATGGTACCTTCCTGCCCCATCATCATGCCAGTCTTGATACCACCGGCTCCACTGATGATGCCCGCAACTTTGCTGTCATAGGGTTCGCTGCTTAGGATCAATTTTCCGGGATTGTCCGGATCGATACTCACCAGCATGCCCGCAACCACGGGCACCTTCATTGTATTGACATCGAATTGCTCGGAAAGATCGCTACCACCAGTAATAGCCAGTTCCTGGGTGGTGATCCGGCCATCACCACTAAAATCGCCATCGATGGTTATTGTGCTGTCACCTGCTTCATTCCTGAAACGTATAAACCCACCGCTTGAGTTGTCACCAGAAAGAAGCATTTGCTCAGTTCCATCGCCGTTGAATAGTTTGATTTGACCTAAACCCGCATCAATATCCACCGTCCTAGTGCCATCCGTTTCAAACAACGCCAAATCACCATGCAAATCTGCGGCTTCCAAGCTGTTTACCGTCAGTTTCCCGGTCATGGTGTCACCGCTGACACTCACATAGTCGGCACCGTGGTTGTGAGCGGCTGGGGCAAATGCCGAACCGTGCTGCCCATCGAGCAGATCCGCATCCAGGCCAGACCCTGATCCGTCTGCCGCCTTGATCGCCGTAACTGCGGCTGCATCACTATAGGCGGGGTGATGAGCGCTGGCATCCGCTGCATGAGCCGCCAGATTGGGGTCTGTTTCCGCAGTTATACCTGCTGTGGTCTGAATCGTATCGTCGGGAAAGATAAAACCGCCAGCCCGGGATTCTATGTAAGTCTCCACACTGATGTCCCGCGGCAGTGGCGCTTCGGCGCCCAATGCCTGTCGGGTGCCGACAAGCACGTCATCCACGGCTGTTTCCACCCACAGCTGACTTGAAGTGTCCAGATCATCGGTATTGGTGAACTTTGCCGATATACGTACGTTTTTTTCCGCAGTGAAATCACTGGCCTTCAACCATTGGGCGGCATCAAAAGCTTGCGATGCAACCGGGCTTTTTGATTCTACTGAATCATACAGATAGAAAGTGATTTGTGAGGGCGGCGCCCACAAGCCAACCGTCGAAATCTCTTTTTCTATATTGATAGGCGTGTCGGCTTCAATAGCTGAAGACAATAATATAGCTGCGATGCCTAACGACAATGCTTTCAAGTTAAATCTGGAATTGCTTTTCATGACTATTTTCTCCCAAGTTTTCGGAATCACTTCCCTGAACAAACTGATACGACAAATTTCTACGCACCCCTTTTTCCTGCCTTGTTATGGGGATCGCTAAAAAATAGCACATATTTCAAATACTGCTGGAATTTCTCGAAAACACCCCCCTATACAGTTCCAATGCGCTCGATGATGGGGTAAACCAGACCCCAATATGGTATTTTTCCCCCATGACACGCCCCCCTTCCAGCAGAAACAGTGACGAAAGCCTGGTGACAGCATTGATCCTGGTGCTGGTTTTCGCCACCCCTTTCACCAGTCTATGGTCCCGCAGCGAATGGCCCTGGTACATGCCTTATCTACTCTGGCTGGGGACGATTCTGCTTCTTGTCCTCTCCCGCAGCCGAAAAAACAGATCACCCGGAGAAAACAGAAAAACATGACCCTGGAGCTGTCAACACTGTTTACAGCTGGGTTCCTGTACCTGGTATTGCTGTTTCTCATCGCCTATATCACCGACCGTGGATGGATACCGGAACACTGGGTATCCCACCCTCTGGTATACACGCTTTCCCTGGGTGTATACGCCACCTCCTGGACCTACTATGGCAGCGTGGGTTTCGCCAATTCCAGTGGCTATCTGTTTCTGACGATTTATCTGGGCGTCACCTTGGCCTTTGCCCTCAGTCCGGTATTGCTCCGCCCCATACTGCGGCTGACCAAGGAATACCAGCTCAGCTCCCTGGCGGATCTGTTCACCTTTCGCTATCGCAGCCAGATGGCCGGTGTGCTGGTTACCCTGTTCATGCTCATCGGCGCACTGCCTTATATCGCACTACAGATTCGTGCCGTAACCCAATCCTTGCAGGTGCTCACCCAGGAAGCACCGCCACATATCCTCGCACTGGGGTTTTGCATTACCCTGACCGCCTTCGCCATTCTCTTCGGCGCCCGGCATATCTCTCCCAGAGAAAAACACCGGGGGCTGGTGATGGCCATCGCCTTTGAATCCCTGGTCAAACTGGTGGCCCTGCTGGGGGTCGGCGTCTTCGCACTGTTCGGTGTCTTTTCCGGCCCTGAAGGACTCAACCAATGGCTGGCTGCAAACCCCGAGGCCATCCAGAAGCTCTATGAACCCGTGGGGAGCAGCCAGTGGGGGACGCTGATCTTTCTGTCTTTCGGTGCGGCTTTCCTGTTGCCCCGGCAGTTCCATATGCTGTTTGCGGAAAACCTGCGCGAAGACAACCTGCGGGTGGCCAGCTGGGCCTTTCCCGTATTTCTGCTGCTGCTGAACCTGCCCATCCCTGTCATCCTCTGGGCGGGCCAGTATCTCGAACTGAGTACAGACCCCGATTACTTCGTGTTGGGCATCACCCTGGCACAGGGGCATTCCTGGCTGCCCATGATTACCTTTATCGGAGGAATATCCGCCGCCAGCGCCATGGTCATCATCACCACCCTGGCCCTGTCCTCCATGTGCATGAATCATCTGTTGCTGCCCGCCAGCTATCCCGACCCGAGGCTGAACCTGTATTACTGGCTGTTGTGGGGGCGGCGCCTGCTCATCGGGCTGATCATTCTTGCCGGTTACAGCTTCTACGCATTCCTGGAGCACCGGGCGGGGCTGGCGCAGCTGGGCCTGATTTCCTTCGTGGCCGTGGTTCAGTTCCTGCCTGGCATCGTGGGCCTGCTGTACTGGCGGCGCGCCACCCGCGAAGGACTGATTGCAGGACTACTGGCCGGGATCTCCATCTGGGCCTTCACCCTGCTATTACCCATGCTGCAACATTCCGGCTTTATCGAAAGCAGCTACCCTCTGGCCCGGTGGCAGGAAATCGCGGGGTTGGATCACTGGAGTTTCGCCACCTTCTGGTCCTTGAGCTGTAACGCCCTGCTGTTCGCCCTGGTCTCCCTGTTCAGCCGCCAGCGCAAGGAAGAGCAGCAGACTGCGGATCGTTGTTGCAGCAGTATCTTTGTTCCCCTTACCGGCGTGGTGGCTGCCCGTTCCCCCAATGAATTCAAGAAAGAGCTTGGCGCATTACTGGGCGAGTCCACGGCCCGAAAGGAAGTGGATCGCGCACTCAATGACCTGAACATGCCGTCTACGGAAACCCGGCCTACGGAGCTGCGCCGCCTGCGCGAGCGCATCGAGCACAATCTCTATGGACTCATCGGCCCCCAGATGTCGCACCTGATCATCAACCGGCGGTTGGCCCTCGACCCGGAAGCCCGCACCGCCCTGGCCGATTCCATGCGCTATGTGGAGGAACGTCTGGCGCATTCCCGCTCTCTCCTCCACGGGCTGACCCGGGAACTGGACAACCTGCAGCGCTACCAGAAACAGATCCTGGAAGATCTCCCCCTGGGTGCCTGCGCCCTGGGGCAGGACGGCGAAATCACCATCTGGAACCAGGTGATGGAAGAATACACGGGCGTTACCGATCAGGTCACCATAGGCCAACCCCTGCAGCAATTGCCCAAACCCTGGAATGATCTTCTGGGCGGTTTCGCCCGCGCCTCGGACAGTCACAGTTACCACCTGGAAGTGAAATACGCGGGCAAGACACGCTGGTTCAATCTGCACAAGGCGGTGATCGAGGCGCCACAGATCACTACCACCTCGGAGGCGCCGGGCATGGTGATACTGATGGAGGATCTCACACAACTGGAGAACCTGGAAGCGGAGCTTGCGCACAGCGACCGCCTGGCCTCCATCGGCCGCCTGGCCGCTGGCGTGGCCCACGAAATCGGCAACCCGGTGACCGGCATCGCCTCCATCGCCCAGAACCTCAAGTATGAGGAAGAACCCGCCGCCATCGAGCAAAGCGCCCGGGACATCCTCACCCAGACCAAGCGCATTACCAGCATCGTTCAGTCATTGATGAACTTTAGCCGCAGCAGCAGTGGCGGCCAGCAGTCGCTCCAGCCCGTGGCCCTCGCCAGTATCCTGCAGGATGCCCTGGATCTGGTGCGGCTGGTGCACAAGCGCAAGCTGCTGGACTATCGCATCGATTGTGCATCCGAACTGGTGGTGATGGCGGATCGGCAGCGTCTGGCCCAGGTTTTTGTCAACCTGCTGAATAACGCCAGTGACGCATCCTCGCCAGGCGACGGCATTCGCATCAGGGCCGACAGAAATGCATCGCAGATCATTATAGAAATCATCGATCAGGGAACGGGCATCCCAGAACATTTTCAACAGCAGCTCTTCGAACCCTTCGTCACCACCAAGGCGACCGGCAAAGGCACCGGCCTGGGGCTGGCTCTGGCAAGAAACATTGTCCTGGATCACAACGGTGAGATCGAAATCACTTCGGCCCCCCATGCCGGAACCATGGTCATCATACGGCTTCCGGATCCCGGGCAATCTGCCACTCAGTCGAGGTAATCCAGCTTCTTTTCCCTGCCCTGGGGGTCATGGTAATACTTGTATTTGTACTTGGCCTCAAGACCATGGCAACTGACACAGAAGCTGTTTCCCACACTCTTGCGCCGCAGAAAACTGCTGAACACTGTTCCTTCCTCATTGCCTTTGTCGTCCATGCGCGGATTTTCCGGTGACCTCTTCCCCGGATGCCAGACATGAGGCTCGTGGCAGGTGATGCAGGCAATACGGCCAAACTCCGCGACCTCCCCCTGCTCATTCAACAACGGCATCACCTTGGGATCGGAACGCAGCACCAGATCCTTCCAGGGGTGGGTATAGTCCTTGATGGGCTTTGCATCCAGCTCGTTGTTCTCATGGTGGCAGGCCATGCACAGACGATCCCTGGCGACCATATCGGATGCGGAATCAGGGGAATATTCCGGCCCGGCAAAAAGAAAGGGAAGCGCCTTCTTGCCACGGTGCAGGGTGTGGCATGCACCGCACAGCCCCGCTTCCGTATAGGGTTCCTTGAGGCGATTCACTCGCTCCCGGCGCTGTGTACGCAGGTCATGATCCGTATCCGCCAGTTTTGCCTGATTCTCATGACAGGCCTGGCACAACTTGCCACTACGATGCTCTGCCACCAGCGCCGGTGTGTTCTTCACGCCCTCATGCATGGAATGACAGCTGCGGCAGTCCATGTATTCCAGCTTGCGCCCGGCCAGCTCCACCACCTCATCCAGTTTTGTGTTTACCGGGTGAATTCCTTTCTTTCCCGCTTCTTCCTTGTTTTTTGCATTCTGGCGACCGTGGCAGCTTTGGCAAAGGCTGCGCGCATCCTTCCCCCGGGGCAGCAGGGCCGTCTCCGGCTGGGCGTTATGCGCGGAATGGCAGGCCAGGCAATCCAGCCGTTTGATTTTTCTGCCACCCAGTTCCAGTGCTTTTTCCAGCTTCAGATCTACGGGGTGAATGCCTTTGCGCCTGGCCTGTTTCTCATCCCGGGAATGCTGGCTTTGATGGCAGTTCACACACAGCTTTGCCGCTTCCATCCCGTCCACCAGCAACGACGCCCCTTGGCCGCCATGCACCTGATGGCAGGTCTGGCAGATGAGCTGATCCTTACTGCCCAGGCGTGCACCCCTGGCGGCCAATGACTCGGGAAGTCCCTGTTGCAATTCTTCCCGCTGCGCATAACCTTTCATATCAGCCTCTGGCGGCGCTTTCATGATGATACCCAAAGGGTGGTTCCATATTCTGGTTTGCTCATCCTCTTTGTCTTGCTCCGTAGTCTGCCGGGAAGCATGACAGGCAATGCAGGAAGCACTGTCGGGGTTGGCTGTGCGCAGCCAGGGATTGCGCCTTCCTTCTCCCTGTGCTTCGCCGCCTTCGGGCCTGTCATGGGGGGTATGGCAGCTGCCGCAGTAAAGACGC
Source organism: Sedimenticola sp. (assembly GCA_027083925.1). Taxonomy (GTDB): domain Bacteria; phylum Pseudomonadota; class Gammaproteobacteria; order Chromatiales; family Chromatiaceae; genus Thiolapillus. The sequence goes on from JALWMK010000043.1 coordinate 8,726, forward strand.
CTGTCTCCGGCAAGGGGATATTCCGCCGGCACCTCATCCTGCTCATACCGCTGCACGTCCCCCGCCGGCTCGCCATTACGCAACAAATGCAGGTTGGGATGCTGGCTTCCCCGGGCAAGGCGATGACGGGACTCCACCACCGCTCCATGGTGGCAGCTCATGCACATGCGTTCATCGGCCACCGGCAATACGCGGGAAATCTGTTCCGGCTCATAACCCGAAAACCAGGAAAGATGACACTGCAGGCAGTTCTTGCGCGAATCCCTGGGAGGAGGCTTTGGCGCATTCCCCTCTTCTTCCTCCTCGCCGGTTGGTAACAGCCGCATCACCGAAACACTGTTGTCTGCCATATCCACAACGTACAGGCGATCATTCCAGCGCGCCATGCCCACCGGCATGCGAAACCGCCACGGCTCACCCCGGGAGTTGCGCAACAGCCCCCGGGGCTTGCGGTGCTGGAACAGGGTGATCACACCCATCCAGGCATCGGATACCAGCACCTGGTCGTCCTCCAGCATGACAATGCCATTGGGCCGGTACAGGCTGCCGGGAGTTATACCAAAGCTGCCCATGGTGCCAAACCGATATCCGGTGGCGGAAAACACCTGCACCCGGGCATTGAGCACATCCACTGCCAAGAGATAGCCGCTGGCGTCTCTGGCCAGCATGTAGGGAAAACGGAATTGCCCCGGCATTTCTCCCTTGCCACCCCAGCACCGGGTAGCGGCTTGTTTGTCCAGCACAGTGCGGCAGAGCTTGTGGGTACGCCGGTCAGACCACCAGAGCTTGTTCCCTGCGGGGCGCACTGCTGATGGTTCTGCGGGCATTTCCCCGCTGAGTGGATGCAGTTCCCGCAGCAGTCTGCCCTGCAAATCCATGACCAGTATCCTCTTTGCCGCCGGATCGGCCACATACAGCCTGCTCCCTTCCAGGGCGATATCCGTGGCCGGAACCCTGGTATCTTCCGGCAAAAAAAATTCCCCTTGTCTTTGTCCCCGCTGATCAAAAACCACCCCCCGGCGCACTATGCCGTCCAGCACAAAAACCCTGCCGTCGTCTGCAACAGCCACTGCCGAGGGTTGCTGCAAATCTGCTCGCAGTTGCTGAATGCGCGCCGCAATGGATGCCGCATGGCCGGGCATACCCCAGAGCAGCAGACTGCCCAGCCACAGGTAGAGCGCTGCCCTCGTCATCATTCCAGCAGATCCCTGATGTGAATACGCCGCACAGGATCGCTCGCCGACTGGGGTTCGGTACGTTCGATGAATCTGGCGGTGGGGTTGAGCTCCAGCTCTCTTGCCCGCTGCGGCTTGTAGCCCAGCATTCCATAGTCCAGCAGGGCATCCTCATTACCATGACAGGCGCCACAACCCGGCCCTTTTGTTCTCAGGGGGTGGTGTAGTTTCGCCTTGATTTCGATCCTTCCCGCACCATCAGCTTCTTCCCACTTCTGTTTCAATGCATGCGCCCAGGGACTGTTTTCCATGATCAGAGCCTGCTCGCCCTTCAGTCCGGGAACAATCATGCCCTGGGCATGACTGCTGCCCAGAACCTTCGCCCAGGCATAAGTCAGCTGCTTGCCCTCGGGCCGCCAGTGGCAGGTTTCACAGGAAATATAGCGGCTGTGCATATTGAGAAAGGCCCGCTTGCGCACATTGCTGCGGTGTGGGTACTGCTGGTGGCAACTGCGGCAGAAGGTTGCAGACAATGCCGGGGCATCCTTCCTCTTGTGAAATGGTGGAACAAACAGGCGAGTCTCGACACCCTTGGGAGATGGTTTCTCCAACTGTTGTTTCGCTCGCTGCAGTTCCCTGGCATCTGGCCGGGCCTGATCCATCTCCCGCTCCAGGGGATTGGCCAGGGCGGCGGAAGCGCCCAGAAAACACAACACCAATAAACACCGGATGATCATTTCTGCTTCCCCTTCAGAACGATCCGGGGCCTCTTCTTGCTCCTGCGATCAGGCATTTCCAGCATGCGCCGTCGAAACACACCGCCCCCCAGGGCGGAATAGACCTTGCCCTTGACCGGGCGGGCAAACAGGCTGCCCAGCAACCATGCCATCATCATCAATACCGTCAGCGCCACCAGAACCAGCATTGCCCGCGCCCAGTTGGAATCTGTATCGAAGCCCTCTGGCAATACGGTTGGGTTTTCCGGCTGCAGCGCCAGCAGCACCGGCGTCAGATCCATATCATGCATATCGGCATACAGGAACCCCTGGTTTGCATCGTCCCCGGCATAGCTGTGGCAGCCTTCAGCCGCGCAGGTCCTGGCCAACGATTCCTTGTGCGTGGAAGCTCCCGGCTTCTCATCTTCCTGGATCTTGTGCTGCAAACCGGCTGGGGCATGACAATCCAGGCAGGAAGCGCCGGATTCCCGTCCTGCAGCAATGAGGCGGCCATGCAGGGTCAGGTCATAGCTGGTGTTTGCAAGGCTGAAGCGGGGGGATGCAGGTTCAGGCTGGTCTCTTCCCGCCTCGCGCTCCACCTTGCTCATGCGCTCCCGGTCTCCATGGCATTTGGCGCACATCCGGTTGCTTTCTTCCTTGGTCCAACGCCCGCCGAGAAGGCGGCGCAAAATATGGCCGGTATAGCGTTGCCGCCAGATACCATCCTTGTGGCAGTTGCCGCAGGCCTCCTCACTGTGCTGGAACAATTTCCGGAAGCGGGGCATCTGCAACTCGCTGATGTAGCCGGTATTGCTGTGGCACAGGCGGCAGGAGGGGTTGGCATCCTCCATCGACTCTTCCAGGCGGTTGTCTCCGGTGAAGCCCTTGCTGCGCCCTTGTTGATGAACAGACGCCTGTATTTCCTCGGCAACTTCCCTGTGGGTGTAGGCGGCGCCTTCCGAAGGTTCTTCCAGGTGGCATTCGGCAGCGCAATCTACGCCCTTGTCCTCCTTGTGGGGAAAATAGCGGATTTCGGCATGGCAGTCGCTGCAGGGCACATTGCCATGCAGGGAAGCGGCATAATGATCCCGGTCGATAGTCAAATCACGGGACAAACCCTGGTTATTGACAAACCCCAGCCCCGGCAAGCTGTGACATACCAGACAGCCATCCGGATCCATCTGTCGCGGGGCGGCACTCGCCGTCTGGTTCCATACCAGCAACCCCAAAGCCAGCAGTAACAGCAGCAACAACCCCCGGCTGCGCAGCAAGCTGTTCTTGCCCGGTTTGTGCAGGGCGATCCATTCGGGCAGGGGATGGAACTCCACATCTTTCTTCCTGCGCTTGTGGTGGATTTCCGGCGGCACGGTAAGCCAGTCGATAGCGCCCCAGTCACAAACATCAGCGCATTCGTGGCAGGACATGCAGGAAAGCTGATCCACCACCGCAATCTTGTCTACCATGGTGATGGCGCCGCACATGCATTTGCGGGCACATTCGTTGCAGCCGGTGCAGCGGTTGCGCTCCACCCGAATGCGCCGGGTAAAGCGGAATTTCGATCCGAGGCGGTTCACCAGGGCGTCGATGGCGCCGATGGGGCACAGAAAGGAGCAGTATGCCCTGCCCTTGTTGGCGAATACTCCGAGCAGCATCACCAGCCCCAGATTGACCATCCCCACGGTGGTAACGAGAAAGGCGATGCCCCGCCAGTCGCCGCTGAAGGCCTGAAAAATGCGCGGCACGGTAATGAAGTTGCACAGGGTGCAGGCGCTCACCCCCAGCATGGGCATGAGTAGCACAAAGGTGAGAAAGTAGCCATAGCGGATAGGCACCTGGGGCAGCCAGCGGTATTCCAGCTTCCAGCGCTCGCCGGTTACACGGCTGGCCAGTTCAGGGACGCCGCCCATTGGGCACAGATAGGAACACCAGATGCGACCGAAGAAAAAGGTGGTTACGAGGATGAAGGCGAGAAAGCCGGCACCAATGGCGGCCACACTGAGCTGACTGAGAAAATCCTCCCAGGTCATGCCGGGAAAATACAGATAGAAACGCCGCATGCACAAAGGCCCGCACAGATCCGGATTGCCAAACAGGGAGGGAACCAGGGTGAAGGGCGCCAGCAACAGCAGCGTGGCCAGAACGATGAGCGCATAGCGGTATTTCTGCCCTGCCGGAATATCTTTCAGTCTGTGGAAGAGTTTCATCTTGGTTCAATCATCAAAGGAGTGACAGGCGCGGCACAGACTGCCATCCCTGGCAGGAAGACGCATCAGTACTTCCGCCGTCAGGCGCCGGTATTGCAGCAGTACGGGCCGGCCCAGTTTCTTTTCGAGTTCAGGCAGGCGTTCTTTCTTGTCCGCCTGATAGATGGAATCCCAACGGCTGGGCAGGTATTCCGGCCCCTCCTCCACGCTTCGATCTGCCGTCTGCCGGCCCGCCGGGTGCTGCGGGTCGATTACGCTTTTTTCATGGGGACTATGGCAGGTCACGCAAGTGACATGCCCTTTGCTGTCCAGGGGCAGGATGATTCCATGCTCCTTCTCCGCGGCCCGTATGTTTTCCAGGATCTTTTCGTCCGGCTTGCGGCTATGGGCCAGCGCGTTGAGATGGGGTGTCTTCAGATGGCAGCCCAGGCAGATGCGCTCCACGGGCAGGCGCAGTTCTGCCTCATCACGTTCAGGCGGATGCTCCCGGTCCGGCATCTTGCGATGGCAATGGTTGCAGGTTTCCTCCATGGGCGCTCCCTTCTCGTCCAGCTGTAGATGAATGTTGAGGCGTTGATAGGGCTTTTCGTCATGACACTGAAAGCAGAATGCATCCAGCTTCCGCCAGGGGCCGCCATGCAGAAAATCTTCGGCTTCCACATCGATCTCTTCCCGGCGCTTGTCCTCCAGGTCTTCAATTCCGTGACAGGTGGCGCAGATCAACCTGCCCTTGTCGTCAGTGCGTATGCCATCTGGCAAGGTCATGCTCTCGGGAACAACCACCCCCACGGGATGGTGCCGGGAAGACAGTTCCAGGGCATGCCCGGATGTCGCCAGCAACAGGCTGAAAAGCATCAATAGCCGCATCTCAGAGTCCGGCCTGCCCCGCCAGCCCGTGGGCATGACAGCCCCGGCAGTCTCCCCAGGCCTGATGTACGCCAGACAGGCCATTGCCTGTATCCAGTTGTGAATCCTGCCCTGTGCGTTCCATTTGATGGCAGAGTACGCAAAGCTGCGCATACTCCCCGTTGCCCGTCCATACGGAGATGTTGTCCAGACCCAGGGCGGGCTCCAGCCGGGAAACGCCCTTGGCGGAATGGTCGATGATCAGGCCGGTGTTTTCCGTACCATGCATGGCGTGGCAATCGGTGCAGTCCACACGGGAGGAATACTTGTAGCCGCTGCGCAACCCGGTGTAAGTGCCGTTTCCACCGCGGCGATGGCCGTGAATATCAATGAAGTTGTAGTTGTCTTCCATGGCGATGAGGGGGTTACGCCAGTGCCTGTCCTCTATCTCAAAACCGGAAATCTGATGGTCCCGGTTGTGGCAGCGCAGGCAGAAATCGGTGCTGGAAAAATAGGGGCGCATAAGTTTCTGCATATCGGGAAACAGGGTCAGATCCTGGCGCACCTGGAAATCACCATCCATGTCAGAATCGTCATGACAGGCGATGCAGGCGGCATCTCCCGCAAGATGGGGAAATTCATGCCGGAAGCGCCCGTCACGGTGCGGCGTGGCGGGAAGATCCGATGAATTGTGGCAGATCTCGCAAGGACGCTTCCGCCCGGTGCCATTATCCCCATGGCAACCCATGCAACTGGCGTACTCTTTGTCCTGGACGATGGCGCGTATATTCCTGGCCTGGGGCTGTTGGTGAATACGGTGCAGGACATGGCAGGCGGCGCATTCCTCCAGCTTCCAGGCGGCGCCATCACCATGATTGCGATCCAGCAGCAGACTTTGCGCCAGCGCAGGCTGCCACAGCAGCATCAGCCCCAACAGCAGGTACGGGTATCTGTTCAGTCTCATGGATCTATCTCCCGGTGGCAATCGAAACAGTAGGAAGGGTTGTGGCAACTGCTGCACTGCTGCGGATCCATGCGCGCCTCCAGGCCGTGGGACAGCCGGTATCCCAAACCATGTTCCCGGTGGCTGGCGGCATCCCGCCGGAAATGGCAGCCCACACAGTAGTTCAGATCCAGATGGCAGCTGTTGCAGACGCGCTCATCCTCCAGGGCGTCCGGTCCGTGCAGGCGCTCATAGTCGAGGTCATGATCCCTGGGCCAGATTTTTTTCGGATCCGGGTGACACAGGCGGCATTCTGTGGGGGCGCTGCGGTCTTCCACATGGCAGGAATGGCAAATGGCTTCCAGAGGTTCATTCGCCACCGCGCTCATTTCCGCGACAGCTTCAGGATCGGTTTCATCGGTTTTGCTGAAAGGATGACAGGCCAGGCAGAGGACGCCAGATTCCTCCATGGCCTGATCATGGGCATTGTGGGGAAAATACAGCTGCGGACGCTGGTCGGCGCGCTTCTCCCACCAGTGCTTTTCCTCCGGCGCATTTCCTGCAACCCCCATCAGGGACAACAGGCTCAACAGAACAATGGATGAGAAGCGCTTCACCGATAGTCCTCCGCACCCCACGCCGGCAGTTGATATACCAGACGCAGGCCAAACCGGATCTGGTTGTAGTCTTCCCAGCGACCGGTGGAGCGCGCCAGTTCCAGCATGGAGCGCAGATGCAGATCCCGGCTCCACATCCAGTCCAGACGCACTTCCCCGGCAATCACGGTTCTGCTGCCGTCCAGGCGGCTGTACTCGTTTCTGGCGGCAGCGTTCAGTTCCAGCAGCAGGCGGCTGTTCAGGGGACGCCGGTAGCCCGCAAGCAAACCACCTGCATGCTCGCCATCCCCCGCCAGCCATTCCATGCGCCCTTCCACGGTGGTGCCATTTGGTAGCTTCCAGTTGAAGGACAGATCCACTCCCGCACCATCCACGCCCTCTTCCCGGGCAATGGTACGCAGGTTCGCACCCCAGGTGAGATTCCGGCTATAGCGCCCTTGATAGCCCCCTTCCACCACCATCTGACTGCCCCTGACGTAGTAACTATAGTAGCGGTCAGCAAAGGTGATGGGCGCATCCGGCGGGTCATAGCGGCGGCCCCTGAGCAGCAGTTGGCTGTCATCATCGAGACGCATGCGCGCCTGGGCATCGAAGCTTTCCACACCAAAAACATCGGTATCCAGCACCATGGCGGCAGACAGCTCCACCAGCGGCAGATCTGCCACAGGCAACCAGTTTCCGGTGAAGCTGCCATCCAGCTTCCCGGCATTGACGCCAGACCAGTGATAGCGCATGCCCAGCCCGATGCTGGAATTATCCAGCCAGTCCAGATGCTCCGTATCCAGGGGGCGACTCATGCGCATGCCCGTCATGTATTTGCTTTTTGGTTTATCCATTCCGTCGTTGCCACCATCGGGAATGAAATACAGCTCGGTACGCCGGGGTTTGCCGGCGAACCACTCCCACTGTCCGCCTTTCGTATCCCGCCAACGCAGATCAAGGCCATCCAGGGTGGAATAACCGGCGCTGCCGACATGCTCGAAACGGCCAGCTTTTGCTTGCAGCTTGCTGTCGAAGAAGTCTTTTCCCAGATACAGGCGATGCAGATTCATCCAGCTTTCCAAGCGGGAAGCGCCGTAATTGCCCAGCAGGCCCCAGGTCAGGCTGTCGTCACGGCTGCGATAGTCCAGATTGAGCCATTGCTCTACATGGTTGCCGGAATCAAAATAGCTGTCTGACTGAAAACGGCTTTCCAGGCTGCCGCTCCAGGCGGCATATACCGGCTTCACCACCGCTACAGCAGCAAACAGCAGCACCACCTGCAAACCGGCAGAGGGATAGTGATACGAAGACATGAAAATGAAATACTGCTACGCATCTTCCCCGGAGCCGGTGAGCCTGTTCTGACGCCACAGCGCCCAACCAGCCAACCCGGCCAGCGCAACCACACAGCCACCACAAGCCGAGCAGCGGCCGGTACTGGTTACGGAACAACTGCCACCACCCGCCAGGGCAATTTGTGACAGCGCCATCCCTGCACCGATACATCCCGCCTGCAACGCAGACTTCAGCTTCTTCTTTTTATGCATGGACAAGCTCCAAAAAAAACCTGCCTCCACAACGGGAGGCAGGTACAGGCTCAACGGGGATTAGTTACCGCAGTTTTCCGGCAGCGTACAGGTGGCGACGACTGCTCCCTTGCTGTCCGCAATGGCGAAGTAGCCAAGATCCGCCCTGCGGATGACCACATAGCCCGCCAGATCTTCATGGGACGGTTTGACAGCCAGGATGTCGTCAGAACCCAGGTTGCTCCAGTTCTTGCCGTCCAGGGAATGCAGGATCTGCAACTTGTCGGCGGTGTTGAAAGCACCCCGGTAGGGCAGGGTCACCAGCATCTCCACATCCAGCAAGCCATTGATGACATCACCCTCGGAATTGATGACTTCAACCACCAGCACATCGGAAGCCAGCTTGCTGCCCTTGTCGGCCGCGGCTCTGGCGGCATCTGCGGGATTTGCGCCATCCTTCACTTCCGCCAGAGAAGCGCGGAAACTGGTATAGGGCATGATCATGTCCAGCACAAAACCGGATCGGGTCATGACGCTGACGCTGCGGATGGGAGCCGCGCCGTAATTCGGCCTGAAGATATAGGTATCTTCACCCGACAGTTCCTCCATCACCACCTTGCGGTGCGCTTCATCCCAGATGCCGGCCTGGTTGACAGCCTTGGTCATTGAATACAGCTGCGCAATGCCACGCTGGGAAGGCGCAATCTCATTGTTCAGGCGGGTCATGGACGGATTCACCAGGCTGTAGTAGAGAATATCCTCCACCGTCGCATATATCATTCCCTCCTCGTTCACCTGCAGGTAAGGCATATCGAGGATAACCAGCCCGTCCTCTACCATTTTGGGGTCAGGCAGGGTCTCAAGCTCTTTCACATTTCCTGTTCCGAGGATGCTGTCCGGAGCCACCAGGGAACTGATTACGCCGTTCTGCTTGCGATTGTGGCAGCTCTCGCATTCCAGCGCCTCGGTGGAAGGCCGGGTGTTGTGGGACATGAGATAGTGGTTGATTTCGGTCCATACCATGGCCACATCCGGATTGGGTACGCCCTTGCCGGTCAGTAGCTTGTCATAGATCTTCTTCAACGCCTTGAAGCCTTCATAGGTTTCTGGATCACCGTAGCGCAAGCTGCCGTGAGAGATACGTGCAGACACCTCCAGCACAACTTCCCCTGTATCCGGGTCCTTGACCTGGCCCACTTCGGTACCATCTTCTTTTATCACATGCTCAAAAACACTGTTGCGCTCGGTTTTGGTCAGCACCCGCTCGCTGTTCTTGTCTTTCCAGAAATAACGATCCCGCGGATTGTAGGGCACGATGCGCAGCTTGCCATCCTCTTCACGGCGGTATTTGTAAAGGATTTGCAACTCACGTCCACGGTTTTTCTTGTTGGTGATATGACAGGCCTGACAGGAGATTTCATCCAGGTGGGTCTGGGTGATGCTCTCCAGTTCATCTTTTGCATAACCACGCAGGTCGCCACCAAATTTCCACAACGCCAAGTGCGCGTCCGCCATGTTCTTGTGACCGGAAGGGGAAATGGGTGCCGGGCCGGTATCGTGACAGTAGAGGCAGGATTTCGCCTGGGGCTGGAAGTCCCGGTTGTCCTGCACGTTCATGTCCGAGTTGCCCTTGAGGAAGTTGTGATCCGCATCCAGATCCACACTCTCCCAGGATTCCCGGTAGTAGTTGCGCGCATGGCAGGCATTGCAGTTCTGGATTTCCCGCGATTCACCATTGGCCTCGGTGAAGATCTTGCCGTAGTGGACATCATCCTTGTAGTCATCGACGATCATGCCGTCTTCATCATACACGGCGGCAGCATCCTCGCCGAAACCATAGTAGCCGCGGCGGGAGTTACTGGTGCGGTGGCATTGCATACAGGTATCATTGGGCGGGAAGCCCATCATGGGGATGGCCACCTTGCCATTCTTGTCGAAAGCTGCGGGATTCCAGGCCAGGCGAGGCTTGCCATCCTTGTCCAGATCCAGCTCGTACTCCACATCCATGCCATGGCGCCCCTCTTCCACGACAATGTTTTTCTTGGCCACGGTTACCAGGCTGGTATCCTTGTTTACACTTTCGGGATGCTTGATATTCAGGTATTCCAGTATCGCCGTAGCGTTGTAGCGGAAAAGACCCTTGTCAATCATATTGTCACGACGCAGGGTTCTCCACAGGTCATAGCCATCCGGCCCGTCTTCCACTGCAAGCCGTTTGTCAAATATCTGCAGGCGGCTCTGGTCGATGTGGCACATCAGGCAGTCATTTTCCACCACTCCGCTTTTCTTCCAGTCCCACTGGGCAACCACACTGGAATCGACAACCTTGTTTTCGGAATTGGTGCCACGATTATAGTAATCGCCATCAAAACGCTTCACGGTTTTGGGATCCACTTCATCGTAGCGGCGCCCCTGACGGTCTTTTTCCATCCAGCCGCCACCACTGTGGCAACCCTCACAGCGCATGATGATGCCCGCTGCTCCATAGTCGGCAAAATTATCTGCGGAAGCATTGTCTTTCTTTGCCAGCTGCTCAGGATTGTTGCTGCCCATGCAATTGTATCCACCGAAATATCCGGGGCCGACCAGTTGTGGCAGGCCGATTCTGGCGCCGTAGCTGTCATCAGTTTCATCCCGGCCCTGTTCGATATGAAAAGAATGAGTAATGGACTCATAATCATGGCACTGGCCGCAGCTGGTGCGAGGGCTGTACGGCTCACCGCTTTCCAGTACATGCTTGCCTGCTTCATCCAGTAGCGGAATGGCCGGATGCAATACTTCTTTATCCACCGGCTGTCCCCACGCAGGAGCAATTGCCGCAACCATCACTATCATCAACACCCCTAGGGACATTCGCTGCACTATTTTCATTCTTTCTTTCCCCCGATTTGATTTTTCAAGCTCAGCATTGCTCCCGGGCATGCTGAACCCGTATTTCTGCTCGGGAAGACATAGCAACATTGATGCCAAACAAAAGTGTTTTAACGATATCAACGGCTTGCTTCAGGAAGCAGTTGTCCCGGAATAGTGAAATTGGGTGAAACAACACCAGTGGCTGGGTCAAATCACCCACCCTGGGCGAGCAAGAATTGACAACAGCAAGCATTGTTCATACGGTAGCCGGTCTACATGAACAAGATACTTATCATTGAAGACGAAGCCGTTATCCGCAATGCGGTGAAGAAGCTGCTGGAGCGCAACGGCTATGTCGTTGGTACCGCAGAATCCGTTGAGGAAGCATTGGACAAGTATGATCCCGGCGGTTATCAGCTACTGATTGCGGACATTCGCCTGCCCGGCAAACCCGGCACAGAAATGATCACCCTGGGCGGTGATACCCCGGTACTGATCATGACCAGCTATGCCAGCGTACGCTCCGCCGTGGATGCCATGAAACAGGGAGCTGCAGATTACATCGCCAAGCCTTTCGATCATGAAGAGTTGTTGCTGGTTATCAAACGACTGCTTCGCCAGCACCGTGATGCCCGCACCACGCAGGCGCTCAAGTCCGATCTGGCACAAACCTATCCGGTCACAGGTATGATCGGCAGCTGCCCGGCCATGCTGAAGGTGTGTGGCGAAATCGAAAAGGTTGCACCGACGGATGCCTCCGTGCTCATCCTCGGAGAATCGGGAACCGGAAAAGAACTGGTGGCCCGGGCCATACATGAGCAAAGCGCCCGCAGCAAAGCGCCCTTTATCACCGTCAATTGCGCCGCCATCCCCGAATCCCTGGTGGAATCAGAGCTGTTCGGCCACACCAGAGGCGCATTCACCGGTGCAGAAAAGGCGCGCTCAGGCATGATTCAGGCGGCGGACGGGGGTACCTTGTTTCTGGATGAAATCGGCGAGCTGCCCGTTAGCGCTCAGGCAAGGTTGCTGCGGGTACTGCAGGATGGGGAAATGCGCAAGATCGGCTCAGACCGGTTGCAGCAGGTGGATATTCGGCTACTGGCCGCAACCAACCGCAACCTGAAACAAATGGTGCAAAAAAGCAGCTTCCGCAGCGATCTCTATTTCCGCCTGCAAGTGGTGGAGATCAACCTTCCCGCCCTGCGCGAACGTGAAACAGACATCACCAGCCTGTCCCGTGAACTGCTGAAACAGACCTGCGAACAACTGAATCGCCCGCTGCTGGCCCTGCCCGACGAAGCCCTGGACGCCATTCGCAGCTACCATTGGCCAGGTAACGTACGGGAGCTGAAAAACGCCATCGAACGGGCCGTGATCCTCACCGACGGCAATGAAATATCGACTGAGCTACTGGGCATCGAAGCTGGCAACAGCGACGACCAGCCAGCAACAGATGATTTGTCTCTGGAAGGTTATTTCAAACAGTATGTACTCGCTCATCAAGCTGAAATGACCGAAACGGAACTGGCCAAAAAGCTCGGCATCAGCCGCAAGACGCTGTGGGAACGGCGGCAGAAACTGGGAATTCCCCGTGCGGGTGGCGCAGCGCCACACATGAAAACCCCATGAGAGCCAGCGACCAGTCATGAGCAGCGGGAAATCAAAAGCAATCGTGATGTTCATTCTATAAAACAGCAAGTTAATCCTTAACCCACGAATTCAGGTGAATGTGTTAGACGACAATTAACCTGTCCGGTCAGGCGACAATTATCTTGACCGGTTGAGTGCCAAGCCTGATAAGTATTTTTTGCTCATATGAGGAGAAAGGCTTGCCAGGAAAACATATCACTCAAT
>JALWMK010000044.1:0-9967 GCA_027083925.1 Sedimenticola sp.
ACTTCATCCACCAGTCGCCAGTCTACCTTGCCTTCTGCAATATAGGTGCCGACGAAGCGTCCCTGGTCATAGCTGGCGCTGGCCAGTCCTGGCGGGCCTGCCACATCGCCCACGGCGAAGATATGCTCCCGGGTGGACTGGAAGCGCTCATTGGTATTGATCTGGCCGCGGGAGTTGATTTCGATGCCCAGCTCTTCCAGATTCATGTCGGCGGTGTTGCCGCTGCGCCCGTTTGCCCATAGCAGGATATCGGATTGAATCACCCGCCCGGACTTGCAGGTCAAAGTGAGGCTTTGTGCATCTGTGGTAACGGATTCCATGATTTCGTTGTGCAGCAGCAGCACGCCCTGGTCACGCAGATGATAGCTGAGGGCGTCGGTGACTTCGTCGTCGAGGAAGGACAGTAGCCGGTCGCGGGTGTTTACCAGATTAACTTTTACATCCAGATTGGCGAAGATCGAGGCATACTCGCAACCAATTACCCCGGCACCGAAGATGGTTACCCGCCGGGGAGTATGATCCAGATCCAGCAGGGTATCGCTGTCGCGGATGCAGGGATGGCTGAAATCCAGCTCCGCCGGTCGCCAGGGCCGGGAGCCGGTGGCGATAATGAATTGCCCGGCCTCCAGCGTCTGGGCGTTACCGTCCAGGCCGGTGACTTCCATTGTATGGGCATTCAAAAATCTGCCCCTGCCATGAAAGACCTGTACATGGTTGCGGGTGTAATAGCGATGCAGCATGCTGACCTGTTGGGCGATTACCTGATCGGAGGTGCGCAGCAACTGAGGCCAGCTGATCTGGGCGCCGGACAGGGTGTGTTCGAAAAGCGGATGATGCCGGTAGTCGGCAAGCAGTTGGATGGCATGGCGCAAGGCCTTGCTGGGGATAGTGCCCCGGTGGGTACAGTTTCCGCCCAGTTGCAGGCCTTCTTCCACCACGGCGACTTTCTTCCCGGCCTTGGCCAGACGCATGGCTGCGCCCTCTCCGCCGGGGCCGCTGCCAATGACGATCACATCATATGCGCTCATAGATTTCCTTCTTTGGGAACTGGTAATTGATAATTGTTCTTGATTAGATGATTAGATATCCATATATTGTCATAAGTTAGCGAATACCTGAACCCACGGATTCAGGTAATAATATAGAGAATTATCATGAACATTCGAGCGGCAGTCCTGTCTTCAGGGTGGTTGTTACTTTCTTTGCTGAGCATTTCCGCCCATGCTGAAATAAAGACGGGCATGGTCGAGAAAGTAATGATCCCCCGTGTCTTTCGCCTGGACGGGGTGATCGAGGCTGTTAACCAGTCTACCATTTCCGCGCAGACCAATGGCCAGGTGGAAGCCATTTACTATGATGTGGATGACATGGTGAAACAGGGTGCGCTGCTGGTCAAGCTCAAGGATACGGAGCAGCAGGCTGCACTGCGCAGGGCGGAAGCGGATTTGCGTGCGGCTCGGGCCGTGCTTGAGGATGCAAGAAAAAATTATCGCCGAACCAAGGATTTGCACACCAGAAAACTAGTGGCGAAATCGGATCTGGACAATGCCCAGGTGGAGCTGAATACGGCCAGGGCGAAGCTGGACGTTGCCCAGGCGGCGCTGGAACAGGCGCGGGAGCAGCTTGCGTATACCCGTATCACTGCGCCTTACACCGGGATCGTTACCGAACGCCATGTGCAGACTGGTGAGGTTGCCCATCCTGGAACGCCATTGATGAGCGGTATTTCCCTGGAGGAGTTGCGGGTAACGGTGGATGTGCCACAAAGCCTGGTTGTGGCGATCCGGGAAAAAGGCAGGGCGCAAGTGGAATTGCCTGGAGGGAACTGGATCGAAGTGCGTGATCTGACCATTTTTCCCTTTGCCGATCCTGCTTCCAACACCTTCAAGGTGCGGCTGAAACTGCCGAAGAATATCGACCGCTTGTTTCCCGGCATGCTGGTGAAGGCCGCTTTTGAAACTGGTGTGGCGCCAGCACTGGTCGTGCCCGCCAGCGCTGTGGTGTACCGTTCTGAAGTTACAGGCGTGTATGTGCGCGATGAAGACCAGCAGATACGGTTTCGCTATATACGCCTGGGCGACCCCCTGGGGGAAGAGGTAATGATGGTGTTGTCCGGGTTGCAGGAAGGGGATGAAGTATACCTTGACCCTATTGCAGCTGGTGTGGAACTGAAACGCCAACGCCGCCAGGTACAGGAGAGCCGGGTGCATGGGTAGCCAGAAGCTGGGGCTTTCCGGCTCCGTTGCGAAAAAATTCCAGGCCACCCAAATTACTCCGTTATTGGCCCTGCTGGGCATGTTGCTTGGCGTGTTCGCTGTAGTGATCACCCCGCGGGAGGAAGAACCGCAGATCAATGTCACTTTCGCCAATGTGTTCATTCCCTTTCCTGGTGCGGCGGCGCTGGAAGTGGAAAGCCTGGTGTCCACTCCTGCAGAGCAGGCTTTGTCCGAGATTGAAGGCATCAAGCATGTGTATTCCTCTTCCATGCCGGGAATGTCCGTGCTTACGGTGCAGTTCAGGGTAGGGGAAGACCGCACAGATGCCATCGTGCGCCTGTACAGCAAGATCTTTTCCAAGCAGGACTGGTTGCCTCCGAATGCTGGCGTGGGGCAGCCTATCGTCAAACCCATGGGCATTGATGATGTACCCATTGTCAGCGCGACTCTGTGGAGCAGAGACCCGCAAATGGGAGCCTATGAGCTTGGCCGTGTGGCCCATGCCATCGAATCCGAACTCAAGCGCGTCCCTGGCACCCGGGATATCTACACCATAGGCGCGCCGGAGCGGGTGGTGAAGGTGACCATCGATCCCCAGGCGCTGGCGGGCTCCGGAATCGACCTGAGTGATTTGCGCCTGGCCTTGCAGGCCGGCAATGCCTCCCGGGACAATATCAAGGTAACGGCAGACAACCGCGAGATTCTGGTGCAGGCTGGGGTTTTTCTCAGCAGCCCTGGGGAAATCGCTGATCTGGTGGTTGGCGGCAAAGATGGCAAGCCCGTGTATCTGCGGGATGTGGCGTGGGTGGAAGAAGGCCCGGATCGGCCGGTCAGCTATGTGTGGACAGGCGCTGGTGCTGCCGCAGCCGTCGGCCTGGAACTGGACGGGCAATATCCCGCTGTAACCATTGCGGTCGCCAAGAAGCCTGGTACCAATGCGGTGCAGATTGCCCAGCGGGTGATCAAGCGTTTTCAGGAGCTTGAAGGCATCTTTATCCCGGACGGGGTGGAAGTCAGCATTACCCGCAATTATGGCGCCACGGCAGATGCCAAGGCCAAGAAGCTGATTACCAAGCTGGTGTTTGCCACCATCTCGGTGATCCTGCTGGTGCTGATTGCCTTGGGATGGCGCGAAGCGGTTATTGTTGGCGCGGCGGTGGCCGTGACCCTGGCGATCACGCTGTTTGCATCTTGGGCCTGGGGCTTTACCCTGAACCGGGTGTCGCTGTTTGCCCTGATCTTTTCCATCGGCATACTGGTGGATGATGCCATTGTGGTGGTGGAGAATATCCACCGGCACCTGGCGATGGGAGAAAAAAAGCTCCTTGAGGCGATTCCTGCCGCCGTCGATGAAGTTGGGGGGCCGACCATACTGGCGACCTTCACGGTGATCGCCGCCTTGCTGCCCATGGCGTTCGTTACCGGTTTGATGGGGCCGTATATGAGTCCCATTCCGATCAATGCTTCCATGGGAATGTTGATTTCCCTTGTGGTGGCGTTCATTTTTACCCCCTGGCTGGCCAACAACCTGTTGTCTTCTGTTATGCACAAATACGAAGGTGGTGCGCATGGGGGAGAACAGCATGGCAGGTTGGATCGTTTCTTCGGAGCGATCATACGTCCGTTTCTGCAAGAAAAAACCGGGCGGCGCAATCGCTGGTTTCTGCTTGCCGGTATTCTGTTGATGATCGGCGCATCGGTTTCCCTGGTAACGGGCAAGCAGGTGATCATGAAAATGCTGCCTTTCGACAACAAATCCGAGTTCCAGGTGGTGCTGGACATGCCCGAGGGCACTTCCCTGGAGCAGACCAGCCTCACGCTCAATGAGATCGCCGGCTATCTGGCCACGGTGCCGGAAGTACAGGATTATCAGGTATATGCCGGCACCGCAGCCCCCATCAGCTTCAACGGGTTGGTACGCCAGTATTATCTGCGCGAGGGCGCGCATCTTGGTGACATCCAGGTCAATCTGGTGGACAAGCACAAGCGTGATCGCAAGAGTCATGAAATTGCCATGTCTGTACGGGATCGGGTACAGGCAATCGCCAGCGGCTATGACGGCAATGCCAAGATTGTGGAAGTTCCGCCGGGGCCGCCAGTACTCTCACCCCTGGTGGCGGAAATCTATGGCATTGATTATGAAGGCCAGATCGAAATGGCGAAAGAGGTCAGGGATGTGTTCGAGGATACGCCGGATATCGTGGATGTAGATGATTCCGTAGAATTCCCTTCGGACAAGGCGGTGGTGATCGTGGATCGGGTGCGTGCGGCGCGCTTGGGGCTGTCACAGTCTGATGTGGTGCAGGCGCTTTCTGCGGTGCTGGATGGCGAGGATATGGCCTATATTCACGGTACTGACCTCAAGTATGCCGTGCCTATTCGTGTACGCTTGGGTGAGGCGTCGCGTGCCGATCTGGATCAGGTGCTGGCGTTCAAGATTCGTAGCAGGAACGGCGTATTCGTGCCATTATCCGAGATCGTTACGGTGGCTCCTTCCCAGCGGGAATATAGTATTCATCACAAGGATCTGTTGCCTGTGGTTTATGTCACCGGTGATGTGGCAGGGAAAACTGACAGCCCTTTGTACGGATTATTCGATATCTCGGAGCGGCTGAACAAAGATCAAGGGCCAAAACAGTGGTTTCTCGACCAGCCGGAAAATCCCTATGGCTACAGCCTGAAGTGGGATGGTGAATGGCAGGTAACCTATGAAACCTTCCGTGACATGGGTATTGCCTATTCCGTGGGGCTGCTGCTCATCTATCTGCTGGTGGTGGCTCAGTTCCGATCCTACCTCGTGCCTCTGGTGATCATGGCACCTATTCCCCTGACGGTGATCGGCATCCTGCCCGGACATGCTTTGCTGGGAGTGCAATTTACCGCCACTTCCATGATCGGCATGATCGCCTTGGCGGGGATCATTGTGCGTAACTCCATATTGCTGGTGGACTTCATTAACCAGGAGTTACGGTCAGGTTCCAGTTTTGAAGCGGCGGTAGTGCGTTCTGCGGCCGTGCGCGCCAAACCCATTGTGCTCACTGCCCTGGCAGCGATGATGGGTGCCTTCTTCATCCTTGATGACCCTATATTCTCTGGTCTGGCGGTGGCGCTGATCTTTGGCCTGATGGTGTCCACCGTGCTGACCCTGGTGGTTATTCCCGTGGTTTATTACGGCGTGATGAAGGCGCGGCTGAAGAAACTGCTGGTGTAGAGAGACGGCTTGATTGACGTGGCACGATATTCTCCCAGTGGCTTCATGCCATCGTCAACAGTCTAGCGTACTGCGCCAGAATACTCACCAGGGGATGCGATAGTTGTCCTGGGTCATTAGATCTACACCACATTCCAGTTGTTCAATCCAGCTGATAAATTCGGGTATTGCCTTGCCTTTGAATGCCCGCCCATGCTGGGGCACGATCATGGATATTTCAAGATCCCGAATCATGTTGGCCCACAGGCGGCAAACCTTGTTTCCATTGATGTAGCGCTTATGGAAGCCTTCCATATAGGGTAGAATCTCAGACAGCTTGTTAACCGGTTTGTCCAGGTCTTTTGCGGGACCCATGTTGGCTCCAAGATCACCGGAAAAAAGTATTTTACTGATGGGGTCGTAAAACTGAAAGTTGCCTTCTGCATGCATGAAGTGGGCAGGTATGGCTTTCAACTTGATGTCGCCAAGCACAAGACTGATGCCCTGGTCGGGCATTGGGATCAAGCGCCCTTCGGTTTTCCCAGGTCTGGTGAAATGAGGGATGAACTTCTCCCATAATTCAGGAACTACTACTTTGCAGTCGGTGCCCATCATCCACTTGTTGATCGAAGCTACGATATCCGGATCCTGATGAGAAGCGACTACATAGTCCAGCGTTCTTACATTGATGTATTCACTGAGCGCCATAAACAGAGCCGTATAGGTCAGCTCGCCACCGGGGTCGATCAGGGCTGCATGGTTGTGGTCATAGATAAAAAACTGGTTGGATTGCACTGCCTCACCCTGCACCAGATCCCGAAATACCACACAGATATGCTCGTTTTTGTTATATAGTTCCAAGTGTTTTACCTCTGGTTATATGGTTTGAAAAAGCTACCGTAGGGCACCTCTATTAATTCATGATTGGCATCTACGCACATGAGGGCAGCGATAACTTCAATGCCTTTCGGCTGTTAGAACAAGCGGGACAAGACTCTCTCAGGGAAAACTCCACATCCTGGTGCAGTTTCCGGGCTAGCGGCAGACAGCGTTCAAAGATGTTGTATCATGAACTTTAACAGCTTGCTTCTATCCTCATCAGATAGGTTCTTAAAAGTGATTCCTGTCTTGGAAAACCCCGGTGTGTTTGAACTGCCAACATAAACTATCATGCAGTTTATCGTCAGAACGTCTGCCCCCAGGGACAGCGATATCTTTCCTCCCTTGAGCGCCTGATCTGCGGTCAGCGGAGGCATGCTGGCTTTCAAGGAAGCGCCACCCAAACTAATATCTCCCGTGTTGCCAACATAGTGTCGGTCATCAAGCGTTAGATTGTACTCGACACATAAGGAGATACGAGCATTTTTTCTTAATTCCGGCAATGATATTTTCTTGTCCACTTTATTTATCCCTGGCTGCGTAAGTGACTGAAAGACGAATTTTTCCGTAAAACATGGATGTGAACTGTTTGTTTCTCTAGCTTCAGACCACGATCAAAAAAAGCACCTTATGCACGATGGTAATGATCAAAATATCAGGTTTCATTGGTATCGATGCCGGACATGGATTTGTTGGAATAACCTCAAGTCAGGCGGTTGATCAAATCAGGTGAGCCCGGTTTCCACAATAGTGTGGCAAGCTCCCAAAACCTTACGACATACAGTATCGACGAGGAGCAGAATAACTTAAGGGCACCTCCATTAATTCATGATTGGCATCTACGCACATGAGGGGCGCAAGCCGGGAGCGGAAGCTTAATAATCTTGCAAACAGCCTGCTACAAGGTGAATTGCGCTTGCGCAAGAAAAGGCGCCCTGGGGCATTTGCTGCGGAGATGCTTGCTGAGGGTTTCCTGAAACATGGCAAACTTGACTTCTTCGCGCTACTCTTACCGTAAGACGAGGAGCAGGAGTATGAACACGCAGTCAAATGAGGAGAAAGGGCAAAAAAACCTTGCTGATCAGCTGTGCCTCCTGGAGATTATTTCTACCCTTTCCCAAGAGTTGCATCCTCGAATGCAGAGGACGATTCGGGTAGAGCTCGATAGTGCTTTGGCACATGACCTGGGTTTTGATAGTCTGTCACGGGTGGAGCTTATGCTGCGCATCGAACGCGAATTTGGCATTGGCCTTCCCGAACAAATCCTGTCCACAGCCGAAACCCCACGTGATTTGTTGCGCGCTATCCAGGCTGCGAGCCGCATTTCCCCGGAGAAAAGGCAGCAGGTGCCGCTACCCACTGCCGCCGGGGATTTTGCGAGCGCGCCTTACAAGGCAGAAACTCTCAATGAAATGTTGCAATGGCATGTTCAGGAGCATGCTGAACGTACCCATATCCATTTCTATGGAGAAACGGAAGAGCCAGAGCAAATCAGCTACATAGCGTTGTTACAGGGCGCCGAGGCTATGGCAGCGGGTTTGCAGCAGCAGGGGCTGTCCCGGGGAGATGCTGTGGCCATCATGTTGCCTACCAGCCGGGACTATCTTTTCAGCTTTTTCGGCATCCTCTTGGCGGGTGCCGTACCCGTGCCCATTTATCCCCCGACCCGCCCATCTCAGTTAGAGGATCATCTGCGCCGGCATGTGCGTATTCTGGACAATGCCCGGTCACGGTTGCTGATAACCGTTCCCGAGGCACGGGTCGTGGCAGGTTTGTTGCATGCCCAGGTGGATTCTCTGAAAGCGGTAGTTACACCTGCTCAACTGCGGCAGGCCGATGCCGGGTTTCTTCCGGTGCAAGTGCAGCCTGATGATACGGCGTTTCTGCAATATACCTCCGGCAGCACCGGACAGCCCAAGGGGGTGGTGCTGACGCATGCCAACCTGCTTGCAAATATTCGCGCCATGGGGGAGGCGACAGAGGCTACTTCCAGCGATGTTTTTGTCAGCTGGCTTCCTTTGTATCACGATATGGGACTGATCGGCGCCTGGCTGGGCAGCCTGTATTACGCCATGCCTCTGGTGCTGATGTCACCCCTGGCGTTTCTTGCCCGCCCAAGTCGCTGGCTATGGCGCATCCACGACCACCGGGGTACCTTGTCTGCGGCTCCCAATTTTGCCTATGAGCTGTGCTTGAGCAAGGTTGCAGAAGAGGATATTCAAGGCCTTGATCTGAGCGGTTGGCGCATGGCTTTCAATGGCGCAGAACCGGTAAGCCCCAATACGGTGAGAAACTTTACCGACCGATTCTCCAGGTACGGGTTTGGCGCAAACTGCATGGCGCCAGTGTATGGGCTTGCAGAGACCGCAGTGGGGCTGACCTTTCCTCCACCGGGTAGAGAAATTGTTATCGACCGGGTGCAGAGGGATGCTCTGCTGAGCCGGGGTGAGGCGTTGCCAGCGGAGGTTGATGATGAGAGTGTCCAGGAGATTGTAGCCTGCGGTCAGCCCTTGCATGGTTATCAGATTCGTATCGTGGAAGCGGCGGGTCAGGAGTTGCCGGATCGCCGTGAGGGGCATGTGGAGTTTCAAGGGCCTTCCGCCACCGGTGGTTATTACCGCAATGCGGCTGCCACCCATGAGTTGTTCCGGCATGGCAGCTGGCTGAACACTGGTGATCTGGGTTACATTGCAGATGGTGATCTCTATCTGACCAGCCGGGCCAAAGATTTGATCATTCGCGGCGGGCGCAATCTCTACCCATATGAAACAGAAGAAGCCGTTGGAGATATTCCGGGTATTCGCAAGGGCTGCGTGGTGTTGTTTGGCGCCCGGGACAAGGAGCACAGCACTGAGCGATTGATTCTGCTGGCGGAATCACGGGAGCAGGACAAGCAAGTATTGGCGGACCTACAAAGGAAGGCCATGCAGACTGCGGCAGATGTGCTGGGCATGCCGCCGGATGAAGTGATCATTGCGCTGCCACATACCGTGCTCAAGACTTCCAGTGGCAAGCTGCGCCGTTCTGTGGTGCAGGAACTCTACGAGCAAGGTGACCTGGGGCGTGTCCCCAAAACAGTTGGCTGGCAGCTGGTGCGCATGGCGCTGGCTTCGGTGGGGCCGCGCTGGCGCTATTTGCGACGCAAGTTCAGGGATCTGGTTTGGGCAGCCTGGGCGCATGCGGTATTCTGGATCCTGTCTTCCCTGGTCTGGTTGATGGTGGCGTTGTTGCCGGGGAAAGCGCATCGTTGGCGGGTGATCCACTGGGCAGCGCGATTGCTGCTGCGACTGCTGGGCATACCTGTAAAGGTTGTTGGCGAGAAAAACCTGCCGGGGGGACAGTCCTGTGTGGTTGTGGCCAATCATGCCAGCTACATGGATGGTGTGGCGTTGGCGGCAGCTTTGCCTGTGAATCTGGCTTTTGTAGCCAAGGCGGAATTACGTCAACAACCCATCGCCCGTATTTTTCTGAACAAGATTGGCACCTTGTTCGTGGAACGCTTTCAGCTGGAACGGAGCATTGCCGATACCAAACGCGGCAAAGAGGTATTGAAAGCAGGGCAGCCGCTGCTTTATTTTCCTGAGGGAACGCTCAGCCGGGCATCGGGTTTGCTGCCTTTTTACATGGGAGCCTTTGTCGTAGCCGCAGAAGCCGGGGTGCCCGTTGTTCCCGTGGTCATCCG
>JALWMK010000044.1:10067-21421 GCA_027083925.1 Sedimenticola sp.
CAGGGCAGCCGCTGCTTTATTTTCCTGAGGGAACGCTCAGCCGGGCATCGGGTTTGCTGCCTTTTTACATGGGAGCCTTTGTCGTAGCCGCAGAAGCCGGGGTGCCCGTTGTTCCCGTGGTCATCCGCGGCACCCGTTCTGTGCTACGCGGCAACTCATGGTTTCCTCATCGGGCGGCATTGAGCGTCAGCGTGCTTCCGGCAGTGTGGCCGGAAAGAGCAGATTGGAAAGCAGCAATAAAGCTGCGTGATGCAGCTCGAGCCAGTATTTTGCAGCATCTGGGCGAGCCTGATCTGGCGGACAGGGTAGTATAGAAAACCCCAGTCATCTGCTGCATTCCCTGGGTTGCGCAACGATGAGCTGGCACAGGCCTTGAGATCGATGCTTGCTGGGATTTTACGCATGGCTTCGTGGGCTGGTTCACATTTTCTGCCGCTGTTTTTCCCATGACATGAATCAATCCACTGTTCTGCTACTGTCAGTGAACGGATTGTTTTTGCCCGTGCCATATTACTGTCCTGAATCCACGGATTCAGGACTGTATCAACCGGGATTCTTCATGAGCATTCGCAACCGTATTTTGCTGTTCGCCGTTCTGGTCACCCTGCTGCCGTCGTTGGGGCTGGGCTGGGTCTATTTCCAGCAGTCGGAAAAAACCCTGCTGGAAAACACACAGCAGGAGCTGAAAAGCACGGTTTCCCATGTCGAACGGGAGCTGGCTCTCTGGTTGAAAGGGCGGCTTTATGAAATTCGCGTCTTTTCCAGTTCTTACCTGCTGTCGGATGAGCTGGCTGAATACTATCGGTCACCACCCATGGAGGCTGAGTCCGCGGAAGAGAACAAACCTGACCCCGTAGCCGACATGAGCAGCTACCTGGCGCTGGTGCGCAAGCAGTATCAACTCTATCAGCGGCTGCTGGTATTCGATAACGAGGGTGCGCTCATTGCTCAGGATCCGGCGGATGGCCAACCTGTGGCATTGCCCGGTGACTGGCTGAAACAGGCCAGTGCGCGGCAGAGGGTAATCGGTGATTTCCAGGTTGATGAAGCCAGCCAGGATCCAGTGCTGCTGCTGGGCGTGCCGGTCTCATCAGGAAATGATGGTGCTTTGGGTATTCTGGGTGCTGAGGTTCATACCCGCTCTCTGATCCAGATGATGCAGACGGCCCTGATGGCGGGTGAGAAAGAAGGTTCCGCAGAGCAGTTGTTCCTGGTAGATGCGGATGGCAGCGTATTGCTCAGCACGGCTTCAGGCAGGGAGTTTGTGCCTGGCAGCAGGCTGGATCTTGCGAAACTCTCTCAAGTGCCAGGCCAGCTGTCAGCCTACGTACGTGACGATGGTGAGCCAATGGTCGGCACCCTGACCAAGGTGGCCGGGTATCCCTGGTTTGTACTCATGGAGAAACGGCGGGCTGCGCTGTTTGCTGATATCGAGCGCATGCGCAATTTTACACTGCTGGCTGTTCTGGGGTTGGTGAGTGTGATTGGGCTGCTGGCCTACTGGCTGGCCTGGGGGATTATTTCCCCTTTGCGGGAGTTGACGGAGGCTGCCGGGCGGGTGGCGGAGGATGATCTGGAGGTGCAAATCCCGGTGCGGCGCAAGGATGAACTGGGTTTGGCTTCATGGGTATTCAATGACATGGTTGTGCAGTTGCAGCAGAGTCGTGAGCGACTGGAGTTGCTCACAACCATCGATTGCCTCACCCAATTGCCGAATCGCAAGGCGATTATGGAAAAATTCGCCGCCATGCTGGCGCGCTACCGGCGTCATGGACGGGCTTTCTCGATATTGCTGATCGACATCGATCATTTCAAGAAGATCAATGACCAGCATGGCCATCTGGCCGGGGATGAAGTGCTGCGGCATGTGGCTGCCGTACTGGATGAGCAGGTGCGCCAGGTGGACATGATGGGACGCTATGGTGGAGAGGAGTTTATTGCTTTGCTGGATGAAACTACCAAAAAGACAGCTCTGGGAGTGGCAGAGCGGATGTGTAGCGCCATTGCCATGTCCCATGTCAGCTATCAGGGGAAATTGCTGAAAGTCACCGTGAGTATCGGTGTGGCCGAGATTGGCGGTCCGGAAGAAACCCAGGAGCAGTTGATCGACCGTGCAGACAAGGCCATGTATATGGCCAAGCAACGGGGCAGAAACCGGGCTGTAATGGCTGGCGAAGAACCGATAAACAGTAACATTGTGCCCTATCCCAACAGGAGCTGATTCAACCGGCCTCCAACCGATAGAGATGCATTTCAATCTGTTTTCAACAGGCTGAAATGCACCCAGCCGGTTTTTCCACCGGCAGTCTTGATGCGTATCCACAGTCCATTCCGGTCGAGGGCAGAAACTTCCGAGCCACCGTTGAGCTGAAACAGCACCCGCTGCTTTCGGTTGGGGCCGGAGCGCACATTTGCTGGAGCCTTTGTCTGCATCTTCAGGGGGACGGGAAAGGCGGAATCCCGATTGGTGATGCCGGTTCCCGGCTTCATCCAGGCCAGAGAACGGCGTGCCTGATCCATGAGATAGGAAGTACCTTCAAAATTGCTCTTTTCCAGTTCAGCTTCCGCCATGGTCAGGTACTGTCTGGCACGGAGCAGGATGCGTGGTTGCTCTCCTGCCTTTATTGATTCTGCATTTTTCAGGCTCAACTTCAGCTCGGCCAGACTGGCAACTGTTTCGGCTTTGCTGTGGCGGCTGCCCAGTCGCGCCTTGGCGCGTACCACTTCCTGGATTGCCTGATTGTGAGCCTGCAACAGTCGCGCTACAACAGACTGTTTCTCAAGCAGTTGCAGCTGCAGTTCCAGGTTTTGCCTTTTCTGTACAGTGGAATGTTGCTTGAGTTTGGTAATTTCTGCCTGGAGTTTGTCGATGGTTGCCCTGGCGGTTATCAGTTGCGGATCCGGCTGTTGCGGGGCAGCAGGGGCGGGCGGCTTTTGTTCCTTGATGATTTTTTCCGGTGGGGTTTCACAGCCAGCCAGTATTGCCAGAGTGGCAATCAGAGGTACAGCGTGGACGAATAAGCATCGGATAGCCACGGAAGCGAGGGGAGGGTATTGGTAAGCAGTGATTCCAGTGTAGCATTTCAATTCGGCAGCATATGATGCCGGCTTCGCATAACCGCCCCTCCCTGGGTTTTTCGCGGGCCGTCAGGGCTTGAACTTGCGGCTTCCTTTTTTCAGGGCGGCTTCGATACGCACCAACTCCAGAATGTTTTCTATATTCACGATGCCTGCCAGCTGGTCATTGCGGGTGACTGCCAGCAGGCGGCAACCGCAGGTTTGCAGGCGTTTCATCACGGACTCCAGGGGTTCGTTGATGTCGGCTTTCTCGACATTGGTTTGCATGTATTCGCGTACCATCGCCAGTGTGCCCTGTTCATGCAGGCCGCGCAAAAGATCTTCCTGGGTCAGGACGCCAATGATTTCCTGCTCCTGCATCACGGGGAAATCCTTCTGCACCCCATCCAGGGTGAGCTGGATGGCGCGGGTCAGGCTGTCGTGGGGCGAGAGGCTTTCAAAATGGGTGATGATGGCATCTGACAAGGTAGTGCCATGCAGCAGTGAACGGATTTCTTCGGTGCCGGCTTCGGCCATGGCGCCAATCCAAACGAACAGGGCAATGAATAGCAGGAAAGGGTTGTACAGCAGGCCAACCAGGCCCAGCCACAGGGCAAAGGCCTGGCCGACGCTGGCGGCCAGGCGGGTGGCGTTGATGCGATCCATGCGCATCGCCAATATGGCGCGTAAAACCCGCCCGCCGTCCATGGGGAAGGCCGGCAGCAGGTTGAATCCGGCAAGGAACAGGTTGACTACCAGCAACTGCTGCAGCATGCCTCCCTGGAGCATGGATGACAGTTCATCCGGCATTACTATCTGTTGCAGGCTCAGCCACAGCCAGATCAGCCCGGCGATAACGATGTTTACCGCAGGGCCGGCCAGGGCGACAAGAATTTCCTGCTTGGGATCATCCGGCATTTTTTCCAGTGAGGCTACGCCGCCGATGGGAAGCAAGGTAATGTCCCGGGTCTTGATGCCGAAGCGCCTGGCGGTGAGCGCGTGCCCCAGCTCATGTAAAACCACGCAGCCAAACAGCGCCAGAATGAATCCGACGCCATGCATCACTGCTTGCAGGCTTTGCTCGCTGCGCCAGTAACTCAGGGCGATCCATACCAGCAGAATCAGAAAAGTGGCGTGCACATATACAGCAATGCCTGCCAGTGTACCCAGGCGCATGGACCATTTCATGGTGGGTTGGTTTTTTTCATTGCTATTCATGTGATCTGTCTTCGCCTGTCAGGAAATAACGCAGAAACGCCAATTTGTCAGCGGCTTCCTCGATGCGCTTGCTGGTGGGTTTGCCCGCCCCGTGCCCGGCCCGGGTTTCGATGCGGATGAGGATGGGATCCGTACTTGCCTGGGCGACCTGCAGTGCAGCTGTAAACTTGAAGCTGTGTGCGGGATACACCCGGTCATCATGGTCAGCGGTGGTAACCAGGGTTGCAGGGTACTGAATGCCGGGTTTGATATTGTGGTAGGGAGAATAGGCGTACAGTGCCTTGAATTCCGCTTCGTTTTCCGGAGAGCCGTAGTCAGATTCCCAGGCCCAGCCGATGGTGAACTTGTTGAAGCGCAGCATATCCAGCACCCCGACCGCAGGTACGGCAGCGGCAAAAAGGTCGGGTCGTTGCAGCAACACGGCAGCCACCAGAAGGCCGCCATTGCTGCCGCCGCTGATACCCAGGTGTCTGGAGGAAGTATAGTTGTTGGCGATGAGCCACTCGGCAGCACTGATGAAATCGTCGAAAACATTCTGCTTTTTTGTTTTGGTGCCGGCTTCATGCCATTGCTGCCCATATTCGCCACCACCACGCAAATTAGGTACGGCATAGATGCCCCCGGTTTCCATCCACACCAGATTGGAGACGGAAAAATAGGGTGTCAGAGAGATGTTGAAGCCACCATAGCCGTAAAGCAGGGTTGGATTGTCAGCATTGCGTTTCAGGTTGCGGTGGTGGGTGATGAACATGGGTATGCGGGTGCCGTCCTTGCTGTTGTAGAACACTTGCCGGGTAACATAATCACCCGGATCGAACTTGACCTTTGGTTTTTTGAACAGCGTAGTCTTGCCGCTGAGAAGATCCAGGTGGTAGATGCGTGCCGGGGTGTTGAAACTGGTCCAGGAAAAGAAGGTTTCTGTAGCATCCTGCTCGCCGTAAAATCCCCCGGCGCTGCCGATGCCCGGCAGCTCCAGTTCAACCGCTTTTCCTGCAAGCGGCTTGATCAGGATTTTGTGCCGGGCATGGTGAAGATAGCTGATGATAAAACTGTTGTTGACCATGCTGGCGGTTTCAATGGCATCTTTCGATTCGGCCAGCATTTCCTTCCAGTGTTCCCGGCCGGGATTGTTGAGATCGATTTCCAGAATTTTGCCCCGCGGAGCCTTGTCATTGCTCAGAAACCAGAATTTTGAACCCTGATTGCCCAGGTATGAATAGCTGGCCTGCCAGGTTTCAACGAGGGGTTTGATGCTGCTTTGTGGATGCTCCAGATCCTGATAGTAGAGCAGGTTTTTGTCCTCCGTGCCCCGCCCGACCTCGATCAGCAGATACTTGCCATCTTTCGTGGCGATGCCGTTGAAGGACCATTCCTTTTGATCCGGGCGATGGTAAATGAGCTGATCCTGCGCCTGGGACTCACCCAGACGGTGGAAGTAGAGTTTGGGGAAATAGTTGATGTCCTTGAGCCGGTTGTCGCCTTCAGGCGCATCATAGCGAGAGTAGTAAAATCCCCGGCTGTCAGCAGCCCAGGAGACTCCGGAAAACTTTATCCACTTCAGATGATCGTCCAGATTTTTTTTTGTGTCGATATCCCTGACGTGCCATTCAGTCCAGTCCGATCCGGCTTCGGCGACAGCATAGGCGTAATACTTCCCGTCAGGACTGACGGCGGAGTCCTTCAGCGCGACAGTACCGTCTTTTGACAGCTTGTTCGGGTCGATAAGGACTTCAGGCTGACCCTGCAAGCTGCGTTGGGTGTAGACTACTGGCTGATTCTGCAGGCCATCGTTGCGGCGGAAGAAATAGCGCCCTGCTCTCTTGTAGGGCACAGAATAGCGCTCATAGTTCCATAGCTCGGTAAGCCGCTTGCGAAGGTGCTCACGTTCGGGGAATTTTTCCAGCCAGGCATTGGTCAGCTGATTTTCTGCCTCAACCCAGGCTCTGGTTTCTGCTGAATCCAGGTTTTCCAGCCAGCGGTATGGGTCGCTGACCCGTACGCCGTGATAGATATCGAATTGATCCGTCTTTTTGGCGCCCGGGTACTGTTGTGGCTGGTTTTTCATGGGCAACTGGCCAGTTGCAGCAAGGGCAAAGGCGATACTGTAGGTAATTGTTTGTAGTAGCATGGCTCTTTTCTTGTCGGGGTAAAAACCGGATTATAGACCCACCGGGCAAACAGGCATGAATTCATTGGCGGAAAGGTGTCATGCAAGGTAAAATCGCCTGCTTCCTGTTATATTTAGTATGAATGATCATTTATTGGGATGTTTTCCGGGAACACACGTTGACCACAGGCAAACCTGTAAATCTGCTGGATCTGAACCGCAAGGCCATGGAGGACTACTTTGTAAGCCTCGGCGCCAAGCCGTTTCACGGGCGCAATGTGTTGAAATGGATTCACAAGCATGGCGTGACGGATTTCGATCAGATGACCGATCTTTCCAAGAAACTGCGCGCAAGCCTGCATACGGAAGCAGAAGTGCGGTTGCCGAAAATCGTGCTGGAACAGCCGTCTCTGGATGGAACAGTCAAGTGGGTGATGGAACTGGTGAACGGCCAGCGTATCGAAACAGTTTATCTGCCGGACGGTAATCGCAACACGGTTTGTGTATCTTCCCAGGTGGGTTGTGCACTGAATTGTTCTTTTTGCGCTACGGCCCGGCAGGGATTCAATCGTAATCTCACTGTGGGAGAGATTATCGGTCAGGTCTGGCATGCCACCCAGCGAATGGGCGAGGCGCCTACCAATGTGGTGATGATGGGCATGGGAGAACCCCTGGCGAATTTCGAGCCGGTGGTCAATGCCATGGATCTGATGCAGGATGACCTGGCCTATTTACTGTCCAAGTACCGGGTGACCATCAGTACTTCGGGCATCGTGCCCAATCTGTATCGGCTGCGGGAGGTGTCTGATGTGAGTCTGGCGGTTTCCCTGCATGCACCAGACAACGAGCTGCGCAACGAGCTGGTTCCGATCAATCGCAAGTATCCCCTGGAAGAGCTGATTCCCGCCTGCCGTGAGTTTGTCAGGGATGACAAGCGCCGCAAGGTTACCTGGGAGTATGTCATGCTCGATGGAGTGAACGACAGCATTGCCCAGGCGCGGGCGCTGATACGCCTGCTGGAAGGCACACCGTCCAAGATCAATCTGATTCCGTTCAATCCTTTTCCGGGAACGGATTATCGAACTTCGCCACCGGAGCGTATAGAAGCCTTCCGCCAGAAGCTGATGAGGGCCGGGATCATGGCCATGTTACGCAAGACCCGGGGTGACGATATTGATGCGGCCTGCGGTCAACTGGTGGGCAAAGTGCAGGATCGCAGTGGACGCACGGCGGTTTCCAGGCACCGGCGACAACAACAGGGGTTTTTTTCATGAAACGCAATGCACTGGTATTGTTGCTGTCGATGTTTCTGGGGGCCTGTAATTCCGGGCTGGTTCGGGACGAAAATGATCCCAATACCGACAATATGGGAAAGGCGCAGACCTACAGCTCGGCGGCAGACACCTATGTCAAGCTGGCTTATGAATATATGCGACATGGTGACTACCGTACGGCCTTGAGCAAGGCGAAACAAGCTGTGGCGCGTGATTCCAATAACAGCAACGCCCACCTGGTGCTGGCGCTGATTTACGAAACACTGGGCGAAAATGGCTCTGCCAATGCAGCCTATCAGCGTTCGATGGAAGTGGGTGGCCGCAACCCCTATGTACTGAACGCATATGGCAGCTATCTGTGCAAACTGGGCGAGTATTCCCGTGCCGCCCTTCTGTTCGACAAGGCATTGCAGAACCCCTTGTATGAAACTCCGTGGGTGGCACTTGCCAATGCAGGCTACTGCGCCGGAAAGGCGGGGAATGTTTCCAGGGAAGAATCATATCTGATGCGGGCACTGGAGCGTAATCCCGGGCACCCCGCGGCGTTGTTTCAGATGGCAGAGCTGCGTTATGAGCAGGGAAAGTACTCCTCCGCCAGAGCCTATCTGCAACGCTATCGTGAGGTGGCAAAGCCAACGGCGCAAGTGCTTTATCTGAGCATTCTTACCGAGCGCAAACTGCAAAACCAGGATCAGGAAAGAAGTGACGAGTTGCTGCTCAAATCCGATTTCCCCGATTCAGAACAAGCGCAGAAGTTGGGGTACTGAGCGCAGATCATGGCAGCGGTAAAGGTACAAAGGCGGCAATCTCCAAAAAAAACCGGCCAGTCGCCAGACGGCGTGGTGCCGTCTCCCGGTAAGCGCCTGAAACAGGCTCGTGAAGCGATGGGCATGGAAGTTGCAACGGTTGCAGAGCAATTGCACCTGAGCCGGGTCATGGTTCATGCGCTGGAAGAAGAGAACTACGAGGCGTTGCCCGCCAGGGTTTTTGTGCGAGGCTATTACCGAAACTTTGCACGCCTGGTTGGCGCGCCGGTGGAGGTTGTTCTCAAGGAGTTCGGGCAGCTTTGCCCGGAAGGAGAAGATTGCTCTGTTCCTCCGGCAGTTGCACAGGGAGTTCGAGAGGAGATTCACAGCAGCCATGGTCTGGTGCGTCTTGTGACATGGCTGATCGCCATTGCTTTGATTACGGTATTCGGCTTGTGGTGGAAATCCTATCTGGACAAGGAATCGGCTCTGGAAGAGCGAGTTGCACAGACGGTGCCCGCCGCGGAAATAGAGGAGATTGCTCCCGTTGTTGCTGCGCCGGTGCAAACTGCTCCGCAAACGCCGGTGGTTGCCTCTCCTGCGGCAGCAATGGAAAAATTACCGGAGGTCGTGGCGGCTCCATCCCCGGTCGCGGAAACTGAAAACGGGGCTTCTTCTGCAGAAAATGAAGTGCCGGCTCCGTCGGCGGAAAATGAGCAGCAGGCTGCTGCCGTGCAACCCCGGGTATTATTGTCTTTCAGCGGGGACTGCTGGGTTGATGTACGCGACAGCAGCCGCAGCTTCAAGCTGGTGGGGAGGCGTCAGGCCGGTGACAAATATGAGCTCAAGGGCAAGCCACCGTATAAAATGGTGCTGGGCAGTGCCCGCAATGTCAGCATCACCATTGATGGCAGACCTTTTGACCTTGCGCCCTACACCAAAGGCAATGTCGCCAAGTTAACCTTCAACCCAACGAACAACTAGATGGCCAAGAAAATTCAGGCAGTCCGGGGAATGCACGACATCCTGCCGGACGAGACTCCCCTATGGCAGTTTCTGGAAGATACCGTGCGCCGGGTCTTTCAGTCCTATGCCTATCGCGAAATCCGCATGCCGATTCTGGAGATGACCGAACTGTTCAAGCGTTCTATCGGTGAAATTACGGATATCGTGGAAAAGGAGATGTATAGCTTCGTGGATCACAATGGGGATTCACTGACTCTGCGCCCCGAAGGTACGGCTGGCTGTGTACGGGCCTGCATGGAAAATGGTTTGCTGCACAACCAGATCCAGCGTCTGTGGTACCAGGGTCCCATGTTTCGCCATGAGCGCCCGCAGAAGGGACGCTATCGTCAGTTTCAGCAGATTGGCCTGGAGGCCTACGGCATGTCCGGGCCGGATATCGACCTGGAAGTGATCCTGGTTACGGCGAGACTTTGGCGCGAGTTGGGTATCCCCGGGCTGGAGCTGCAGATAAACACCCTGGGCATGCCCGATGAGCGCAAGGCCTATCGGGCGCGGCTGGTGGGGTATTTTCAGGCGCACCAGGATCAATTGGACGAGGACAGCCGGCGGCGCCTGAATAGCAACCCCCTGCGTATTCTGGATTCCAAAAACCCTGAAATGATGGAACTTGTTTCAGCAGCCCCCTCTCTCATGGATGATCTTGGAGAAGAATCCCGGGCGCATTTTTCCGCTATTACCGAAGGCCTGGATGCCGCTGGCATTGACTATGTGATCAACACCTGCCTGGTGCGGGGGCTGGACTATTATTCCCGTACCGTCTTTGAGTGGGTGACGGATCTTCTGGGCGCTCAGGGCACGGTTTGCGCCGGTGGCCGTTATGACGGACTGGTACAGCAACTGGGCGGCAGGCCCACACCGGCAGTCGGGTTCGCCATGGGTGTGGATCGTCTGGTGGCGGTGCTGGAAACCCTGGGTCAGGCGCAGGTCTCCACCGTCCCTCATGCCTATCTGGTGCTGGCGGGGGAAAAGGCCAGGCAAGCCGGTTTGGTACTGGCGGAAGGACTGCGTAGCGAAGTGCCTGGACTCAGACTGCAGTGCAATTGTGGCGGCGGTAGCTTCAAGTCCCAATTCAAGCGTGCAGATCGCAGTGGTGCCGCAGTGGCGCTGATTCTGGGTGATGATGAGCTGGAAAATCAGCAGGTTGGTGTAAAATGGTTGCGGCAGGATCGGGAGCAGGCTTCCGTTAACCACAATGAATTGGCAGAATTCCTAAAGGAAATGACCGGAGAATAATCGAGTGAGTACCTATCAGACAGAAGAAGAACAGGTTGAAGCCATCAAAAAATGGTGGAAGGAAAATGGCAAATCCGTCATTGGCGGTGTCGTCCTGGGCCTGGTGGTTGTTGGCGGTGGCAAGGGATGGCTGGAGTACCAGCGCGTTCAGGCCGAGAATGCTTCGGCCAGTTTCGAAGGTTTTTCCCAGGCGGCCTACAATGGCGACCTGGAAGCTGCAGAGCAGCGTGGCAGGATCTTGCTCGATGAATACAAGGGTTCTGCCTATGCGATGTTTACCGCCCTGGAGCTGGCGCAGCTGCAATACCAGTCAGGAAACAAGGATAAAGCCAGGGTGCAGTTGCAATGGGTGCTGGACAACGCCAAGCAGGAGGCCATCAGCCAGCTGGCGAAGATCCGCCTGGCCCGGCTGATGCTGGACATGCAGGCATATGATGAAGCCTTCGACCTTACCGTGAATCCCGCCGAAGACACGTATCAGGGTGAATTTCTGAGTATCCAAGGGGAAGTGAAACTTGCCCGCGGAGATCGGGAGGCGGCCAGAACCGCCTTTTCCCGGGCGTTGGCGCAAGGCGTGAGCAACCCCTCTTTGATTCGCATGAAACTGATGGAATTGGGTGGATAGTCAATGAAATTATTGCTCCGATTGCCGCTGCTGTTGCTGCTCAGTGTAGTTCTATCTGGCTGTGGCAC
>JALWMK010000045.1 GCA_027083925.1 Sedimenticola sp.
GCATCATTCCCTGCCTGGACGTGGACAACGGCCGGGTGGTCAAGGGCATACAGTTCGTGGATATCCGCGATGCCGGTGATCCGGTGGAAGTGGCGCGGCGCTATAACGAAGAAGGCGCAGATGAAATTACCTTCCTTGACATCACCGCCAGCTCCGACAACCGCGAGACTATCGCGCATGTAGTAGAACAGGTGGCCTCGGAAGTGTTCATTCCTTTGACCGTGGGTGGCGGCATCCGCAAGGTGGAGGATGTCAAACGCATGCTCATGGCCGGTGCCGACAAGGTGGCCATCAACACTGCAGCCGTATTCAATCCCGAATTCGTCAAGGAAGCTGCTGGCAGTATCGGTTCCCAGGCCATCGTGGTGGCGATCGACGCCAAATCCGTGGATGAGGGAAAGTGGGAGATTTTCACCCACGGCGGGCGCAAGCCAACGGGTATCGATGCCATCGAATGGGCCAGAAAGATGGCCGACTACGGTGCCGGGGAAATCCTGCTCACCAGCATGGACAGGGACGGCACCAAGATCGGCTTCGACAACCAACTGACCCGCGCCATAGCGGAGGCTGTCACCATTCCGGTTATTGCTTCCGGTGGCGTGGGTAACCTGCAGCACCTGGTCGATGGTGTCAAAGAAGGCGGAGCCGATGCAGTGCTGGCGGCGTCCATCTTTCATTTCGCGGAATACAGCATCTGCGAAGCCAAACGGTTTATGGCGGAACAAGGCGTGGAGGTACGATGGTAATGGCGAATACCTTGCAACAACTGGCGCAGGTGCTGGAGGAACGCAAATCGGCAGCGCCGGGCAGTTCCTATGTGGCTGGTTTGTATCACCAGGGGCTGGATGCCATTCTCAAGAAAATTGGGGAAGAAGCCACAGAAACCGTGATGGCGGCCAAGGACGGTGACAAGGACAAGATCGTCTATGAAACCGCAGACCTGTGGTTTCACAGCATGGTGCTGCTGGCCCATGCCGGACTGGGGCCGGACGATGTGATGAAAGAACTGGAGCGACGTTTTGGTCTTTCTGGCCTGGAAGAAAAAGCCAGCCGGAAGCCTGAATAGGCTATCATGCACTATTGATGCTATCGGGGTCGGATGCGGCCACGACGAGATTACTTTTTTGGAGATTGAGTTATGGGTTTTGGTGGAATCAGTATCTGGCAATTGTTGATCGTACTGGTAATCGTGTTGCTGCTGTTTGGCACCAAGCGTTTGCGTAACATGGGTTCCGATCTGGGTACTGCCTTCAAAGGGTTCAAGAAAGCCGTGGGTGATGGCGAGAAGGAAAAGGACAAGGACAAGATTGCCGATGTTTCAAAGGAAGAAACCATTATTGAAGGCGAAGCTACCCGAGAAAAAGACAAGGCAGACTCCTGATAGGGAGCGTCTTCTATGTTTGACGTAGGTTTTTTTGAACTGCTGCTGATATCTGTGGTGGCATTACTGGTGGTTGGCCCCGAGCGCCTGCCAAAAGTTGTGCGCACGGTTGGCCTGTGGGTTGGACGTGGGCGCAAGATGCTGGGTTCGGTCAAGGCTGACATAGAGAAAGAGCTCAAGGCCGAAGAGTTGAAGCGAGTGCTGAAAGAACAAACAGGGGCGGCTTCCGTACATGAAATTCTGGATGACACCCGTGCCGCACTCAACGATATCAAGCAGGAAACCCGATCGGTTGTAGAGCAGGCTGG
This sequence comes from Sedimenticola sp., assembly GCA_027083925.1. GTDB lineage: Bacteria > Pseudomonadota > Gammaproteobacteria > Chromatiales > Chromatiaceae > Thiolapillus. The sequence continues at coordinate 1,690 of JALWMK010000045.1, forward strand.
CGATTCGGTCAGGGTTGAAGATGAATCTGGTTCGTCGATGGCATCAGAGCACCCGACAACAGACGCCAAATGATGGATAGCGCCTCTTCTGGCACAGAGCAGCCGCTCATGTCCCATCTGCTGGAGTTGCGCGATCGTTTGTTGCGTGCCGTGCTGGTGGTGCTGGTGGTGTTCCTGGCGCTGTTCCCTTTCGGCAACGACATCTATCATTTTATTGCCCAGCCCCTCATGGCCGTGTTGCCCGAGGGCACCAGCATGATCGCCACCCAGGTGGCATCGCCTTTCCTGACACCGTTTAAGCTCAGTCTGGTAGCGGCCGTGTTCCTGTCTATGCCCTACCTGCTCTATCAGCTTTGGGGGTTTGTTGCCCCGGGGCTGTATCAGCATGAAAAACGCCTTGCCATGCCGCTGCTGGCTTCCAGCGTGCTGCTATTCTATGTGGGTGTAGCATTTGCCTACTTTGTTGTTTTTCCTTTGGTTTTCCGGTTTCTGACCGGCATGGCGCCGGAAGGCGTGGCGGTAATGACTGACATCAGTCATTACCTGGATTTTGTCCTGACGCTGTTCTTTGCCTTTGGCTTCGCTTTTGAGATTCCCATTGCCACGATTTTGCTGGTATGGATGGGCATGACCACGCCGAAAAAGCTTTCCGGAAAACGTCCCTATGTCATTGTCGGTGCATTTGTCATTGGCATGCTACTGACGCCACCGGACATCATTTCCCAGACCCTGTTGGCGCTACCCATGTGGATACTGTTCGAGGCAGGCATTATTCTCTCCCGTTTCTTTGTGCGCGGCAAGGATGAGCAGGACGAAGATGAGGAAGAGGAAAGCCGCCTGGCAGAGGCAACCGCCGCCGCCAGCGTCGCCACGCCCCCGGTACATGCCGGGAAGAGCGAAGAGGGATTCAAGCCCCTTTCCGATGCAGAGATGGAAGCCGAGCTGGATCGTCTCGAAACCGAGCTGGATGCGGAAGAGGCGAGCTGGCACGAAGAGCCGGATGTGGAAAATGATGTGGACAAAAAGCTGCAGCGCATCAGCCGCTTGCGTGAGGATATGGATTTTGACGCTGCCCGCAAACTGCTCTATGAAGTGCTGGTGGAAGGGAATGATGAGCAGATAGTCGTGGCGAAAAACATACTTTCCCAGCTTGATGACTAAATTCTGCCGACCGGGACACTTCCCGCCCATATTGCTGTGCGGATGCAAGGAAATCTCTGGACAAGCCCTTCCGCATCATTCCGGCCTGCGCCAGGATGACACATGGAGTCAGAGGCTGCCCAAGTGTTAGCCCGGAAAATTCATGAATTGCACGCCCTCGCTTGTTTCTTGTTTCCGCAAGGCATTTTCTTCAGTTGCCCGTAATCGTGGACACGGGACGCCTTCAGAAAATCCCTTGTTTACGCCATGGATGGCGTGCAATCAGAAAACGCACGACCCCAGGGATGGGGGAGGTAGCGCGACGCAGGAGGCCAAAGCCGAGGAGCAGTTTTCTGTGAAAACAATCTCCTGCGCGATCATCACGCGAATTCATGAAATTTCCGGGTTGGGAAAAGGATTGTGGGGGTTGTTGCTGTGCTTTCTCAGCCTACCGGCTCTTGCACTGCAAAACCAGCTGGCAAACAATCCTTCCCCTTATCTGGCAATGCATGGAGACGATCCGGTGCATTGGCAGGCATGGAATGCGCAAACCCTGGCGCGGGCAAAAAAAGAAGGCAAGCTGCTGTTCATTTCCAGCGGCTATTTTGCCTGCCACTGGTGCCATGTCATGCAGCGGGAGAGCTACCAGAATACAGCCATAGCCGAGTTGCTGAATACCTGGTTCATCCCGGTGAAAATAGATCGGGAACTCAATCCCGCCCTGGATGAACACCTGATCGATTTTGTGCAGCGCACCCAGGGGCACGCGGGCTGGCCCCTGAATGTATTCCTGACCCCGGAAGGTTACCCGCTGGCCGGACTGACCTATGTGCCGGCAGAGCAGTTCCGGGTGCTGCTGGGCAGGCTGCAGAAGATGTGGCATGCAGAAAAGGCGCAGGTAACCGGGCTTGCGCGACAGGCGCTGGATGAGTTGGTACGCCAGCGCCAGTCTGCAACTTCGGGCGCCCCCCTGCCCGGGAAAGAGCTGCAGCAGAAATTTCTCGAGGCCGCCATGGCAATAGCCGACGAGATGGCTGGAGGATTTGGCCAGCAAAACCGTTTTCCCATGACTCCGCAATTATCCACCCTGCTGGAGATTCAGGCACAAGAGCCGAACGAATCCCTGGCGCACTTTCTGCGCCTGACCCTGGATTACATGGCCTGGAAAGGGCTTCGGGATCACCTCGCTGGCGGCTTCTTCCGCTACACGGTCGATCCGGACTGGCAAACGCCGCACTACGAAAAAATGCTCTATACCCAGGCGTTGCTGGCGAGCTTGTATCTGCGCGCTGCCGAAGTATTCAAGGAACCCGCCTATGCGGAGGTGGCCGGGAACACCCTGTCCTTTGCCGTTCGGGAAATGTGCAACGGAGGCGCCTGCGTAGCCAGCTTTTCCGCTGTGGATGACAAGGGTATTGAGGGAGCCTATTACCTGTGGAAGGAAGCAGAACTTCAGCAGTTGCTTCAGGGCGGGCTGTGGGAACTGGCCCGGGAATACTGGCAGCTGAAGGGATTTGGCAGCAGGCCGGAAGGTATATTGCCCATGCGGGGCATTTCTGTGGAAGAGCTGGCCAGATCCCGAAGCCGACCGGTGGTGGAAGTTCGCAAGCAGCTGCAGCAGGCACGGCAGCTGCTGCTGGCGGTGCGCAGCAAACGCAATCTGCCTGTAGATGACAAACGTCTGGCAGGCTGGAATGGCCTCATGCTGACGGCCCTGTCACAGGCGGCCCGGCAGCTTGAATCCCCGAAATTTCTCGATGCCGGAGAAAAACTGCGCGACTATCTGGTCAAACAGCTCTGGAATGGAAAACAGCTATACCGGGCAGTGCATGAGGGCAAGCCCGTGGGGCAGGCGTCTCTGGCCGATTATGCCTATGTTGCCCGGGGATTGAAGCAGTGGGCGGAAATTTCGGGGAGCAGGAATGACGGGCGACTGGCAGATGAGCTGCTGATCGTGGCATGGCGGGATTTCTATACCGGCAAGGGCTGGCTCAGCAGTTCCCGCGCCTTGCTGCCGGGGATGCCTTCGGTTCAGGCGCAAGAAGATGACGCCCTGCCTGCAGCTGCGGCTATCATCATGCGCTTGTCCCTGGCAGCGGATAATGCGCAGCTGCGCAGCCAGGCACAAAAGCTGGCGCCAGCCACCTGGCTGGCAGTGCAGGGCAATCCCTTCTGGTATGCAAGTTCGGTAGAGACATTGCTTTTGTCCCGGGCCGGTACAAATTCTCCCACTCCCTGATCCGGCGGCCCCGGCCCCGGCATCCCGGATTTCCTCTTTCCTTGCCAGCAAGAGCGCTGACTGTCAGTCGCTGTCACCGGAAGTGCGCATACGGGTGCCATGCACCAACGACAGGGTGATTTCTTCTGCGCCGAGATTCCGTGGGAACAGGGTGCCGGATATTTTGGCTCCGCCAATGCTCGCGCCATCCAGCAGGGCGGTGGACAAATCCAGTCCGCGCAGGTCTGTGCGCCGCAGATGGCAGTCCCGCATGTCCAGCCGCTTCGTGTGCAGCTTTCGCAGATCAATGCCGCAAAGATCCGCGCCACGAATGCTGGGAATTTTCATTTGCTCCAATGTCTGGTTGAGGCTTTCAATATCTCCGTGGCAAAGAAGCTGGGAGAGCTGCTGCTGATCCTCATATGGCATATTGGTTCTCCTGTGGGTGTTCCGGTATTCCTGGGTTCCTGCAATCCCGTGGTTTTCGGGCGTTGTTCTGCGGGGTGTCATTTCTCCAGTTTGTGTATAATAGCGCGTTCACTGGCCTTGTGGCTTGTAGCGGTCGTTTCGCACGGGCGGAAAAACTTTTGCCAAAGACTGGCTCGTTGCGCCGGTGTCCAGTGATTTCAACGGTTTGATGGTTGTTGGGCGTATATTTTTGTAACTATTAGGAGCATTTCCGCATCTATATTCGGGGTTGCTGCAAAGCAAAGAAGCGAAAGTGGCGGAATTGGTAGACGCGCTGGATTTAGGTTCCAGTGGGGCAACCCGTGGGAGTTCAAGTCTCCCCTTTCGCACCAGACAAGACGGGCGTTATCCATGTGGATGCGCCCTTGACTTTTAACAGACAGACAACACTGTCGGAGATTGTTTCAATGCAAGTATCTGTTGAATCAGGTGAGGGCCTGGTAAAACGTCTATTGGTTAACCTGCCTGCAGACAAAGTAAACGAACTGGTTGACGCCAAGCTGAAGGAAGCGGCGCGTACCGTGAGAATGGACGGTTTCCGCCCCGGCAAAGTGCCCTTGCGTGTGGTCAAGCAACGTTACGGTGAGCAGGTTCGACAGGATGCTTATGGCGAACTCATTCAATCCAGCTTCTATGAGGCGGCCACTCAGGAAAGCCTGCAGCCTGTTGGTGAGCCCAGCATTGAGCTGCGGGAAGACGAAGCTGATGGTGGTCTGGCCTACACCGCAACTTTTGAGGTCATGCCAGAGCTGGAAGTGGCAGAGTTGTCTGCGCTGGAAATCAAGCGCCCTGTGACAGAAGTGCAGGATGCTGATGTGGACAGCATGATCGAGAAACTGCGCCAGCAGCGTACCGAGTGGATCGATGTGGATCGTGGAGCCAAAAACGATGATCGCGTCACCATGGATTTTACTGGCATCATGGATGGTGAAGCCTTTGAGGGCGGAACTGCCAGCGATATCCCCCTGGTGCTTGGTTCCGGCACCATGGTTCCTGGTTTTGAGGAAGGCCTGATTGGTGCAAAAGCTGGCGACAAGCCAGTGCTGGAGCTGAAATTCCCGGATGATTACCGGGTAGAGCATCTGGCGGGCAAGGATGTAACCTTTAATGTAGAAGTCAAGGTTGTCTCAGAGCCAAAACTTCCAGAGGTCGATGAGGAATTTGTCAAGTCTCTGGGTGTAGAAGATGGCAGCGGGGAAAGCTTGCGTAAGGAAATTCGCGAGAATATGGATCGCGAGGTGCGGCAGAAGGTCAAGGAGCGCACCAAGGAGCGGGTTATGGACGCCCTGCTGGCGGCGAATGACATTAACGCTCCTTCCGCCATGGTTTCAAAGGAAGCCGCCGCGCTCAAGCAACAAACCCAACAGGAGATGTCTCAATCTGGCCAGCAAAGCACCATGGATCTGCCCTTGAGCGTGTTTGAACCCCAGGCGGAAAGGCGGGTAAAACTGGGCTTGCTGATTGGTGAAATCATGCGTAAGAACGAAATGGAAGTTGATCAGAACCGCGTGGACGAAGCGATTGCCGAGCAGGCATCCACGTTTGAAGATCCACAGGAAATTATTGACTGGTATAAGGAAAATGCCCAGGCCCGTGTCTCTGTAGAGAATGTGGTGCTGGAATACCAGGTGGTCGATCTGGTTTTGCAGCAGGCCAAGGTAGAAGATGAAAAACTGTCTTTTGATGAACTGTTGAATAGCAAGAGCTAAGAGAGCAAATCTATGTGGGATAAACACCAGGAAGGCCATTTTGACCCCATGAACCTGGGGCTGGTGCCCATGGTCGTGGAACAGACGCCACGAGGCGAGCGCGCCTATGACATCTACTCACGCCTGCTCAAGGAGCGCGTGGTCTTTTGCGTGGGTCCGGTAGAGGATCACATGGCCAACCTGATCGTGGCGCAGCTGCTGTTTCTGGAATCGGAAAATCCCGACAAGGACATTCACCTGTATATCAATTCCCCCGGTGGTTCCGTGACGGCGGGCATGGCCATCTATGACACCATGCAGTTTGTGCGCCCCGCTATCAGCACCATGTGCATCGGTCAGGCCGCCAGCATGGGCGCTGTACTGCTTGCCGGGGGAGAAAAGGGCAAACGTTTCTGTCTGCCGAATTCCCGGGTGATGATCCACCAGCCTCTCGGTGGTTTTCAGGGACAGGCTACGGATATCGAGATCCACGCCCGGGAAATCCTATTGATTCGGGAAAAGCTAAATAAAATCCTCGCCAATCATACCGGCCAGTCCCTGGAAACCATTGGGGAAGATACCGAGCGTGACAACTTTATGGGTGCAGAAGAGTCAAGGGAATACGGTCTCATTGATGAGGTGCTGGGTGCGCGCGGCGAAGGCGTTAGTCCCCAAGAATGAGATGACCTTGCTTGGGTCGACATTTTCTTGATGAGGTCGGCTATTTCCCCGGGATGGCCAGCTTTATTTGTTTTATTGAGAGCGCAGGCGCTATTTCCGGGGTTGCTATCCTATGTTGATGGGATATTATTAGATATGTATTTCCGGATGGCGAGACTGAATTTCCAAGGACATCGAGCATGAGTGAGAATAACGACGGTAAAAGCGACGACGGCAAATTGCTGTATTGTTCTTTTTGTGGCAAGAGCCAGCACGAAGTAAGGAAACTGATTGCAGGCCCGTCCGTTTTTGTCTGTGATGAATGTGTGGAATTGTGTAACGACATCATCCGTGAGGAAATGGAGGAAAGTGCTGACAGCCCTGCTGCCAAGTTGCCTACGCCCCATGAAATCAAGGAAGGCCTGGACAACTATGTGATTGGCCAGGATCAGGCGAAGCGCGTACTTTCCGTTGCTGTCTATAATCATTACAAGCGTATGGACGCCTCGGCGGGCAAGGACGAAGTGGAAATCGCCAAATCCAACGTATTGCTCATCGGTCCGACAGGTTGCGGCAAGACCCTGTTGGCGGAAACCCTGGCGCGGATGTTGAACGTGCCCTTTACCATTGCAGATGCCACCACCCTCACAGAAGCAGGTTATGTCGGAGAGGATGTAGAGAATATTATCCAAAAGCTGTTACAGAAATGTGACTACGATGTGGAAAAGGCGCAGACCGGTATCGTCTATATCGACGAGATTGACAAGATTTCCCGCAAGTCAGACAACCCGTCCATCACCCGGGACGTGTCCGGTGAAGGTGTGCAGCAGGCGTTGTTGAAGCTGATTGAGGGAACCATTGCTTCCATCCCCCCCCAGGGTGGGCGCAAGCACCCCCAGCAGGAATTTCTCCAGGTGGATACCAGCAAGATCCTGTTTGTAGTCGGAGGCGCATTTGCCGGACTGGACAAGGTGATTCGCAATCGCTCTGAAAAAGGTGGTATCGGCTTTTCTGCCGAAATTCGCACCAAAGATGAAACCCGTAGTGTGGGCGAATTGTTGCGGGATGTAGAACCGGAAGATCTGGTCAGCTATGGCCTGATTCCGGAATTCGTTGGTCGCCTGCCCGTGGTTGCAACCCTGGAAGAGCTGAATGAAGATGCGCTGATACAGATACTGACCTTGCCCAAGAACGCCTTGGTCAAACAGTATCAACGCCTGTTCGAGATGGAAGGCGCCGAGCTGGAAATCCGTGAAGATGCGTTGCGTTCCATCGCCCACAGGGCCATGGAAAGAAAAACCGGAGCCCGGGGTTTGCGTACCATCCTTGAACATGTGTTGCTGGATATCATGTACGACCTGCCTTCCATGGAAAATGTCAGCAAAGTGGTGATCGACCAGTTGGTGATCGATGGCGAGAATGATCCCTATATTATCTACACTGGTGGTGAAGACAGCAATCGGCCACGAGCGGCAGCGACCGTAGACTGAAGGGCGCCCCTCTATTAATTCATGCACGAATCTGCTCAAACAGAATTAATAGAGGTGCCCTGAAATTTTTCTCAGTATCCCCGTCATCTGCGGCAGGTACGCGAAGCACCACACTTGAAATGCGGGTTCCCGCCCCCATCTGGTGTAAAAAGCACACAGAGGGACGGGGCGCGCTCTCGCCGGGGTAGCCATTCTGCCTCAAGAGCGCGCAACACCGTAGATGATTCGCTTCGGCTGAAGCCATTAAATGCGCATTTATTTAAGGATATACATTAGGGCAATAAAACAGCATTGGTTCTGCCCGACATTCTGTTCAATGCATCCTTCGTGAAAAGGATCGTAGTTCTTCGAGAGGAACATACCATGGATCAAGACAAAGGACCCAAGCAAGCCCCTGATGTCAGCACCTTGATACCCGTGCTGCCCTTGCGTGATGTAGTGGTCTATCCGCATATGGTCATCCCTCTGTTCGTGGGACGGGAAAAGTCCATCAAGGCACTGGATGCCACCATGCAGGACAACAAGCAGATTCTGCTGGTCGCGCAGAAAAATCCGGAAGTGGATGATCCCGGTGCTGGTGACATATACGAAGTAGGCACCATGGCGAGTATCCTGCAGCTGTTGAAGCTGCCGGACGGCACGGTGAAGGTGCTGGTCGAAGGCAGCGCCCGCAGCCGCATCTGGAAAACCCATGAAAAAGATGGATACTATGTAGCACAGGTAAGCCCGCTGAAAGACAAGGACGAACTGCCCGAGCAGGAAATGGATGTCCTCATGCGTACTGCTACGAGCTTGTTTGACCAGTATGTGAAACTGAATAAAAAAATCCCCCCTGAAGTGCTGACCTCCCTGGCCAGCATCGACGAACCCACGCGCCTGGCCGATACCATGGCTGCACACATGACCCTGAAGCTGGATGAAAAACAGCAAGTGCTGGAAATGCAAAGCATCCGGGAGCGTCTTGAGCACCTGATGGCGCTCATGGAGGGTGAAAATGACGTGCTGCAGATGGAAAAGCGCATTCGCGGGCGGGTCAAGAAGCAAATGGAGAAGAATCAGCGCGAGTACTATCTGAATGAGCAGATGAAGGCCATTCAGAAAGAGCTGGGTGAAATGGATGACGTGCCCAATGAATTTGAAGAGCTGGCGGAAAAAATCAAAAAGGCCGGCATGAGCAAGGAAGCAAAAACCAAGGCAGAAACAGAGCTGAACAAGCTCAAGCTAATGTCGCCCATGTCGGCAGAAGCCACAGTGGTGCGCAACTACATTGATGCGCTGGTGAGCGTGCCCTGGAAAAAGCGCAGCCGGGTGCGTAATGATATCGCCAAGGCGGAAGCAGTGCTGGAAGCGGATCACTATGGCCTGGAGAAGGTAAAGGAACGCATTCTGGAGTACCTTGCCGTGCAGCAGCGGGTGCGCAAGCTCAAGGGGCCGATTCTGTGCCTGGTCGGCCCCCCCGGCGTTGGCAAGACCTCCCTGGGGCAATCCATTGCCCGAGCCACCAACCGCAAGTTCGTGCGCATGGCGCTGGGTGGCGTACGTGACGAGGCAGAGATTCGCGGCCACCGGCGCACCTATATCGGTGCATTGCCGGGCAAGATCGTGCAGAATCTAACCAAAGCAGGAGTGCGTAATCCGCTGTTTTTGCTGGATGAAATTGACAAGATGGCCCAGGATTTCCGTGGTGATCCTGCTTCTGCCCTGCTGGAAGTACTGGATCCCGAGCAAAATCACACCTTCCAGGATCACTATCTGGAAGTGGATTTTGATCTGTCGGAAATCATGTTTGTGGCCACCGCCAATTCCCTGAATGTTCCACCGGCGCTACTGGATCGCATGGAAGTGATTCGCCTGTCCGGTTACACCGAAGATGAAAAAGTAAACATTGCCGAACGCTACCTTATTCCCAAGCAAATGGAGCACAACGGATTGAAGGGCAATGAACTGGTTATCCGGGAAGCGGCTGTCAGGGATATCGTGCGCTACTATACCCGCGAAGCCGGAGTACGCAGCCTGGAGCGGGAGATTGCCAAGATCTGCCGCAAGGTGGTGAAGGAGATCCTGCTGCGTGAAAACAAGGGGCGGAAAGTGACTGTCACACCCAAAAAGCTGGAACATTATCTTGGTGTGCAGCGTTACCGCTATGGCAAGGCCGAAGAGCGTGATCAGGTGGGTCAGGTCACCGGGTTGGCATGGACGGAAGTTGGTGGTGAACTCCTGACAATCGAGGCGGCGCTCATGCCCGGCAAAGGGCGTTTTACCTATACCGGGCAGCTGGGTGATGTGATGAAGGAATCCATTCAGGCTGCCATGACCGTTGTGCGCAGTCGCGCCGACATACTGGGGCTGGACAAGGATTTTCATCAGGAATACGACGTCCATGTGCATGTGCCTGAAGGAGCAACGCCCAAGGACGGCCCCAGCGCAGGTATCGGTATGTGTACTGCCTTGGTCTCATCACTGACGCATATCCCGGTAAAGGCAGATGTGGCCATGACCGGAGAGATCACCCTGCGTGGTGAAGTGCTGCCGATTGGCGGGTTGAAGGAAAAACTTCTTGCTGCAGCACGCGGCGGGATAAAGACCGTCATTATCCCGGAAGAAAACGAGCGGGATCTGAAAGAGATACCCGACAACATCACCGCCAGCCTTGATATACGACCGGTGAAATGGATTGACGAGGTATTGGAAATTGCCTTGCTGGAGCAGCCGCAGCCGGGCGAAACAACCAAGACGGAAGAAGGGGCCACCAGCACCAAGGGTAGTGCGGGTAAGAAACCACGGCGCAAACGTCTGACAACACATTGATTGCCATATAGTATGGAGCAGTCAGTGGCTCAATTGGCAGGAGCGGGTTGGTGACTCGCGGCCAATATTTTGCCTTGGAAAGTGCTTTTTCCTTGACAGTTTTCGTATGAACTTGGTATAAAACGCACGCTTTTATGGAGCCTGAATATCTGTTGTTGTAATGGCATATTTCGGGATATAACAGCTTCCATTCCTAAATCCTGAACCCTTTGGGTTGAGGATAATTACTATAGCTACATTTATGGGGCACAAACAGGATGAACAAAAAAGAATTGATTGAAGCAATTGCCGAAGCAGCAGATATTTCCCAGTCAAAGGCTGGCAATGCACTCGATGGCATGATAGTAACGATAACCAAAGCACTTCAGGAAGGCGATACAGTCTCCATTGTCGGCTTTGGAAGCTTCCTCGTACGCGACCGCGCAGCACGTACCGGACGGAACCCGAAAACAGGTGAAGAAATCCAGATCAAGGCTTCAAAATCCCCCGCATTTAAAGCTGGCAAAGCATTGAAGGATGCAGTAAACTAGCGCGCCTTAATCGGGTGCTTAGCTCAGCTGGGAGAGCATCGCCCTTACAAGGCGAGGGTCGGGGGTTCGATCCCCTCAGCACCCACCAAGCAACGAGGAGTGGTAGTTCAGTTGGTTAGAATACCGGCCTGTCACGCCGGTGGTCGCGGGTTCGAGTCCCGTCCACTCCGCCATTTTTGACACGAACGGGGTATCATTTCTGGTACCCCGTTTTTTGTTTTCGGGGTTGTTAAGGAAGTTCAGATTTATCCCTTTTGGCTTAATACATACTTGGAATATTGAACAATCATGCTGCTGGCAATTAGAGAAAGAGCCCAAGGCTGGTTTGCCTGGCTCATCGTTGGATTTATTACCATTCCCTTCGCCCTGTGGGGCATACAAAGCTACCTGGGTGTAAGCAGTGACCCGGTAGCAGTTGCTGTTGATGGCAGTGAAATCACCCAAAGGCAGGTGGAGCGGCAGGTGCGGGAGTTCCGGGATCGTTTGCGTGAGCAGATGGGCAAAGCCTATCGCCCGGAATTGTTTGATGACCAGCTGTTGCGTCAACAGGTCATCGAGCAGATGATCAATGAGCGGGTGTTGGCGGAAGCCGCTGATGACTGGAATCTGCGCATCAGCGATGACTTTGTGCGGCAATACATCCAGTCCATTCCCTATTTTCAAAGTAACGGGAAATTCAATGTCCAGGCATACAATACCGCGGTTCGCAATCAAGGGATGACCCAGCGCAGTTTTGAAGACAGCGTGCGCCAGGATCTGGTCATGCAGCAAATGCGAAATGGCATAGCCGCTTCTGCCATTGCAACGGATTATGAGCTGAACGAAAGTATCCGCTTGCGTGATCAGGAGCGCGAAATATCCTATCTGACCATTTCCGGTAAAGAGCTGGCTGGTGATTTCCAGCCTTCTGACGAAGAAGTAAAAAATTATTATGAAGAACATGCACAAGCCTACATGGTGCCGGAGCGGGTAAAAGTGGAGTACATTCTCCTGTCTCCCGAAGTGGTAGGCGCTGGCCTGGAAGTCACCGAAGAGAAACTGCGTGCCTATTATGAACAGCACAAGGACGAGTTCCAGGCGCCCGAAGAGCGCCGGGTGCGGCATATTCTGATACAGGTTGCTGAAAATGCCGATGATGCTGCAGTTGAGGCAGCAAAGGCAAAAATAGAAGATATTGCCAAGCGCCTGGAAAACGGCGAGAACTTCGAGGTGCTGGCAAAGGAGTTTTCTGATGATCCCGGATCCAGGGAGCAAGGTGGCGATGTCGGCTGGGTAAGCCCCGGTCTGATGGCGAAAGCCTTTGAAGATGAAGCCTACAGTCTGGAAGTTGGCAAGCCAGGCAAGCCGGTGCGCACGCCGTTCGGCTTCCATTTGCTGGAAGTAACCGAGATCAAATCTGGTGGGGAAGGGAGCTTTGAGGCCCTGTACGATAAAATCGAAACGGCTTATCGCCGCAACGAAGCAGAGCAACTGCTGTTTGACCAGGCCGAACAACTTGCTGATCTGGGCTACGAAACGCCAGACAGTCTGGCGCCTGCGGCAGAAGTGTTGCAGCTGGAGCCGCAGCAATCAGACTGGTTTGATCGCAGGGGCGGGAAAGGCATTCTTGCTTCACCAAAAGTTGTGGCCGCAGCCTTCAGCGAGGATGTCCTGCTGGAAAATCACAACAGCGAACTCATCGAACTGGAAGATGACCAGGTTCTGGTGCTGCGGGTGGTTGAACATGAGGTGGAACACCTGCAGGCATTTGATGAGGTCAAAGAAAAAATCATCGCTACAATGGCGCGTGAAAAAGCCTCCCGTCTTGCCAAAGCCAGGGGAGAAGAATCCCTGCAGGCGCTACAGACCGGAGCCACCAGCCTGGCGCAGTTGGCACGAGAACAGGGCTGGAAGCTCGGACAGGTTGTCAAAATAAAGCGCAACTCCACTACGTTGCCTGCAATGATTAGAGATGCCGCTTTTGGCCTGGCGCGACCTGAACCAGGCAAACCCTCTGTTGGCGGTGTTGCACTGGGTGATGGAGATTATGTTCTGCTGGCGGTGAGCGAGATTCTGGATGGTGACCCGTCCAAACTGGATGAAGCTGTGCGCAAGGTTGCCCGGGAACAGCTGGCCAGAGCCAAAGGGGATGCCCAGTTCAATCTCATGGGAAAATATCTCCGCAAACATGCAGATATAGAAATTGCCACAGATACAGAAGCCGCTACCGGGTACTGATTTTCTACACGTCGATCAGGCTTGTCAGCAAAAGGCCGTCAGGCCATCAATGACAAAGCGGTGATATAAGCCAGCACTGCGAGCACAAAAGCCCCGATTTCTGCAAAAGAGCGTAATTTCTTCCATTCCCTTGATTTCTTTTTGGACAGGGCGGGTACACCGAGGCTTGGTACCAGATCCCGCACCTGATCCCGCATAAGATAGGTCATGTGGTTCATTCTGTCTTTCCTGTTGTTCTATAGTAGTTCTTAGTTTAGCACAAAAAGAGAACAAATAAAGAACAAATGGTTTTGTTGCCAGGAAAGACCCCGTCACAATGGGTTGCCAGCACCATACAGGCATATTGCAGCTGCGCATAAATACGTGTATTTCACGGGAATCCCGGGTTTTCCTGTGGCATAATTCGCGCCTGCCCGGTATTGTTGATCGTTGCTTGAATGAAACCTGACCCAGTGGATGATGCGGTGGAAATCCTTTGTCTGAAAGGCTGCCAGGCCTTGCGGGCTGATATTGACTTGATAGAGCGGGGTCGGGTATTGCCCGAGCTGCAGGCACTCGATGCCCAACAGCAGAAGCAGGTATTGGGAGAAATAAAAAGCATCATGGCTATCTACAAGGATAGCTGCAGCCTGGATCAGTGATATGAGAATTGCTCTGAAAATCGATGTGCCCACTCTCAACGCTGCGACCGTGGGAGTGCCGCGACTGCTCAAGCTGCTGGAAGAGTACCAGGTAATTGCCAGCTTCTTCTTTGCGGTGGAATACAATGCCCAGGGAAAAGGTCTGGTTGAAAAAGCCGTATCTCTTCTGGGCAAGCGGCAGAAGGCGGAAATGACCCTGCAGGAAGCCATGCTGGCGGTAGCGGACGCCGGGCATGAAATTGGCCTGATGGGATTCGACGCTGGCACCTGGCGCAAGCAGGCTGCCTTTGCCAATGCAGACTGGACCAGCCATCAGTTGGCGCTGGGCATGGAAACATTCGGGCAGCTGCTTGGCCATACCCCCAACCGCTTTGCTGCTCCGGGATGGCAGGTGAACGCCCATTTGCTGGCAATGGAGGAGCGCCTGGAATTTCGTTACGCCAGCGATGTGCGAGGCAAGTTTCCGTTTCTGCCCTCCCTGCACAATGTGGTTTCCCGGTGCCCCCAGATCCCCACAACCCTGCCCACTCTTTCTGAAATGCTGGCGCAGGATGAAATTGAGCTGGAAAAAATGCATGAATATCTCTATGCGGAAAGCTGTCATGTGCTGCCCTTTGGTCATGTGTATTCCGCCAACGCGGAGAGTGAGGGAATACAACATCTGGACTTCATGGAAAAAATGCTGGTGATGTGGAAAGGGCAGGAGGGCAGCCTGCGCACCCTTGGGGAGGTTCGCCGTGAGCTGGATCTCGAACGCTTGCCGGTGTATCAAATTGGCTGGGGTGCGATTCCTGGCCGCAAGGAACATCTTGCCATGCAGAGTGTCAAAGCGGAAACATGAAGCAGGGTTTGCGTTGTCACAACCGTGAGCTGCAGGAATGGGTCTATGCCGCAGATTCCTCACTTCACGGCACTGGATTGTTTGCTCGCAGACCTATCTCAGCCGGGGAGTATATTGGCAGCTACCATGGCCAAAAAGCATCACGCAATGGTATGTATGTGCTGTGGATATGTGAACGGGAAGGTGAAAACGAGAAATGGGTCGGTTGCAGCGGCCGCAATCTGCTGCGCTATCTGAATCATGCCCTGGAGTGCAATGCAGAATTTGACGGCCTGGATCTGTATGCCATAGCCGATATTGCGGAAAACGAAGAAATCACCTTTTATTATGGTGATGAATTTCATGAGCAGCTCTGAATCCTGCGATCAGCTTTACGCCCGGCGCCAGGACAAGATTGACAGTTTCGTATTTGATGAGCGCGTGGCGGCGGTATTTGCGGACATGATTTCCCGCTCTGTGCCCGGATATGCCAGCATTATCGGCATGATCGCCATTCTGGCCCGCAAACATGCAGTTGCGCACAGCAATCTTTATGATCTTGGCTGTTCCCTGGGGACGGCTACCGTATCCATGGGCAGGGGGATTGCAGAACGGGGTTGCCAGCTGATTGCCGTGGACAATTCCCAGGCCATGCTGGAAAAGGCCGGTGAGCAGTTTTCCCGCCACGGCCTTCCCTCTGTAACCACCATCTGCAATGATATCCGCAACGTAAAGATCTGCAACGCCTCTGTAGCGGTATTAAATTTTACCCTGCAGTTTCTTCCTGTGGAAGAACGCCTGCCCCTGCTGAAAAATATTCACGCCGGCATGCTCGATGAGGGGGTTTTGATCTTGTCTGAAAAGATTGCCGGCAGCGATGCAGCGGAAGATCGGTCGCTGATGGAGTTGCACCACGCCTTCAAGCGTGCCAATGGCTATTCCGACCTGGAAATCAGCCAGAAGCGTGCCGCTCTGGAAGAGGTGCTGGTGCCGGAAACCATTGCTGTACATCGGCAGCGCCTGGCCAAGGCCGGTTTCAGCCGTGTGGACTTGTGGTTTCAATGCTTCAACTTTGTCTCCTTTGTTGCCCGGCCATGATTCCTGTAGAAGCCATTCAGCAGCAGCTGATTGATGCACGGATGCCGGGCTGGGCCGCGATACTGCCGCAGCAGATCGAGCAGGCGCTGGCTACTGACCGGCATGGTGACCTGGGCCGCTGGCGGCATCTGTTGCAGCAGTTGCCCCGCATTCAGACCGCTGATGTCGATCTCAAGGCAGAGACCCTGCGTATCGGGCAGGCGGGCGAGATCGATAAAGACATGCGCCGGGATATCTACCAGACCCTGCGCGCCCTGCAGCCCTGGCGCAAAGGCCCCTACGAGGTTTTTGGCATTTCTGTCGATGCGGAATGGCGCTCTGACTGGAAATGGCAAAGGCTCAAGGGCTGCATACAACCTCTGGCGGGCCGCAAGGTGCTGGATGTCGGTTGTGGCAATGGCTACCATGCCTGGCGCATGGCGGGCGAGGGGGCGGAGCTGGTGATCGGCATTGATCCCGCCCTGCTGTTTCTGAGCCAGTTCAATGCCATCAGGCATTTTATGGCGGATCATCCCCACGTCTACTTTCTGCCCTTGGGTATAGAAGCAGTGCCGGACGATCTGGAATGCTTTGATACGGTATTTTCCATGGGCATTCTCTACCATCGCCGCTCGCCTGTGGATCATCTGCTTGAACTCAGGCGCTGCTTGCGTCCTGGGGGCGAGCTGGTGCTGGAAACGCTGGTGATCGAGGGCGATCCGAATGCCGTGCTGGTGCCGGGCGGGCGCTATGCGAAGATGCGCAATGTCTGGTTCATCCCTTCCGTAGAGGCGCTGAAAAACTGGCTGGGACGCTGTGGCTACCGGGAAGTGCAGGTAGTGGATGTGACGCCGACCAGCACCAGGGAACAGCGGCGCACAGAGTGGATGGCGTTTGAATCTTTGGGAGACTTTCTCGATCCGTCCGATGGAAAAAAAACAATTGAAGGTTACCCTGCCCCGTTGCGGGCGATCACGATTGCCAAGGTGTAGCTGATGCGGCTGTCTCACCACTTCCGGGCGCCAGCCAGGCTGAAGAGGTGCATTGGAAACAGCGGCTTTACGGCAGGCAGGAGATCAGCGCCCGGGCGGGGTTGGAGGGAGTGCGCCCCTTGTGCGTGACCAGGCCCAGGGAACGGTACAGCTGGAGCTGCACGGGCAGTGTTTTTAGATTGGCCTGGAACAACATGGTTGCCGGCAGCAAGCTCCAGCCAAGATTGATTTCTGCTAGCATTTTCAATGTTTCCATGTAGTTGGTAGACATAATTGATGTTAATTCTATAGAGTTCTCTTGCAGAGCCAGCTCCAGAATGCTTCTGGTATAAGTGCCTGGCCCAGGTAGCACTGCAGGATGCCGGGCCAGCATTTCCAGTGATACCTGCGGCATGTTTACAATAGGATGCTCAGGCGCCGCCACGAAAAAGAGTTCATCCCGCCACAGCTTGCGGGTTTGCAAATGTGAGGGGGGGGTGTTGGGCAGGGTGACAATGGCCATTTCCAGTTCGCCCCTGCCCACTGCCTGGCAGGCGGCTTCAGAGTCCATGAAGCGAATGTCCAGTTCCACCTGGGGAAAGCGGGCACGGAAGCTTTTCAGTACCGGAGGCAGACGGTGCAGGCCGATATGGTGGCTGGTTCCCAGCAGCAACGGGCCGGAGACTTCGGTTTGCAGGTTGCTCGCCAGGTGTTTCATGTCCTGGGCCTGAAGCAGCATTTCACGCGCCTTTGGCAACAGGATTTCTCCCGCATGGGTCAGGCATACCCGACGTCCGATTCGGTCAAACAGCCGGAGGTTCAGTTCTTCCTCCAGTGCCGCCAGGCGCTTGCTTATGGCCGGCTGGGTCAGGTAGAGCTGTTGTGCTGCAGCAGAAAAGGATCCGCTGTCTGCAACTGCAAGAAATGCATGTAAATTTCCGAACTCCATGAATCTACTATTCCTGAATGGAATGTTTATAATAAAAAATATGAATTTGTGTTATCCATTGTAGCCGTTTATTCTTCAAATCTGAATACTGGAACGGAAAAACAGCCATGACAACCAAAACACTCTATGACAAGTTATGGGATGCCCATGTTGTCCGTGTAGATGAACATGGCACCAGTTTGCTCTATATCGACCGGCAACTGGTGCATGAAGTGACTTCTCCCCAGGCATTCGAAGGGCTGCGGCTGGCGGGGCGCAAGCCCTGGCGGGTATCGGCAAACCTGGCGACGCCGGATCACAATGTCCCGACCACGGATCGCTCGGCGGGCATCGCCGACCCCATTTCCCGCCTGCAGGTGGAAACCCTGGATCAGAATTGCAAGGAGTTCGGCATTCCTGAATTTCATATGAATGATCCCCGTCAGGGTATCGTACATGTGGTGGGGCCGGAGCAGGGAGCCACATTGCCGGGCATGACCGTGGTCTGTGGTGATTCCCATACCGCCACCCATGGCGCCTTCGGTGCTTTGGCCTTTGGCATCGGGACTTCGGAAGTGGAGCATGTGCTGGCTACCCAATGCCTCATCCAGAAAAAGAGCAAGGCCATGTTCATTGACGTGCAGGGCAGGGTGGGCAAAGGCGTCACCGCCAAGGACATCGTGCTGGCCATCATCGGCAAGATCGGCACCGCCGGCGGCACCGGTTATGCCATTGAGTTCGCTGGTGAGGCTATCCGCGATCTTTCCATGGAAGGGCGCATGACTGTGTGCAACATGGCGATTGAAGCGGGGGCGAGGGCAGGGTTTGTGGCTGTGGATGAGAAGACCGTCGACTATGTCAAGGGGCGCTCCTTTGCGCCTTCCGAGGAACTGTGGGACAAGGCGGTCGCCAACTGGATGGACCTGTACTCCGATGAGGGTGCAACTTTCGATAAGGTGGTGATCCTGGATGCGGGCAAAATCGAACCCCAGGTTACCTGGGGAACCTCACCAGAAATGGTGGTGGATGTAAATGCACGGGTGCCTGATCCTGCCAGGGAAGCAGATGAGGTGAAGGCCAATGGTATGCGCCGCGCCCTGGAATACATGGGGCTGGAAGCGGGCATGCCCATTACCGGTATCGAGGTGGATAAGGTGTTCATCGGTTCCTGCACCAACTCCCGCATCGAGGATCTGCGTGCTGCAGCCGAGATCGCCAGGGGCAGGAAAGTGGCGGACAATATCAAGCAGGCTCTGGTCGTACCCGGCTCCGGCTTGGTGAAGAAACAGGCGCAAGAGGAAGGCCTGGACAAGATCTTCATCGAGGCGGGTTTCGAATGGCGCGAGCCTGGCTGCTCCATGTGCCTGGCCATGAATGCTGACCGCCTGGCGCCGGGAGAGCGCTGCGCCTCCACATCCAACCGCAATTTCGAAGGGCGTCAGGGCATTGGTGGGCGTACTCATCTGGTCAGCCCTGCCATGGCTGCTGCAGCGGCAGTTACCGGGTGCTTTACCGATGTACGGGAGTTCTGAGCATGGATAAATTCAAGATATTCAAGGGCAGGATCTGCCCCCTGGACCGGGCCAACGTGGACACGGACGCCATCATTCCCAAGCAGTTCCTCAAATCCATCAAGCGCACGGGCTTTGGCCCCAACCTGTTCGACGAGTGGCGTTATCTCGATCACGGCGAACCGGGCGTGGATCCTGCCAGCCGCAAGCCCAACCCGAAATTCGTCCTCAATGATCCGCGATATGCCGGAGCATCCATTCTGCTCACGCGCAAGAACTTCGGTTGTGGCTCCTCCCGGGAGCA
>JALWMK010000046.1 GCA_027083925.1 Sedimenticola sp.
CTGGTGTGACCATGGCCTCTGCATTACTGTCTCTGGCGCTGGGTAAACCTGCGCGCAACATTGCCATGACCGGTGAACTGACCTTGACTGGTGAGGTATTCCCGGTCGGAGGAGTTCGTGAAAAAGTTATTGCTGCCCGCCGTGCAGGCATCCGGGAATTGATTCTGCCCGCAGATAACCAGGGCGACTGGGAGGAAATTCCAGCCCATATTCGCAAAGGCATCAAGGTGCATTTTGCCACCACTTACCATGATGTTCTTCCCCGCCTGTTTGCGCGGCGTTGAATACTAACCCGGCCACCAAATATATTGCCCTCAGCCGCCCTGTCTGCGCTATGATGCCAGGTGTATTCACCAGAATCTGCCATAATGTAGGGCAGGTTATCACTACTGAGTGTGGAGCAACAATGGATCGAAGAATCAGTCCGCGGGTGGAATGGCATGGTCCGGTGCATTACCGAAAACAGGAAGGGGGGGAATACCGCACGGGATTTCTCACCAACATCAGCACCACCGGTGCCATGCTGTGGCTGCCGGAGAAACTGCAGATTGAAGAGGCATTGCATGTGGTGATGAAGTCAGAATATGATCCCGCTCCGGTGCATATGCACATGCAGATCAAGCGCAGTGTGAAAGAAGAACGACATGGCTATTATGGTTATGGCTGTACGCTGGAAATTCATGAACCCTGGGAACATCAGGCCTGAATCCCAGCAATAGCCATAAAAAACCCCGCTGCAATGCGGGGTTTTTTGATTCGAGTATGTCAGTGCAGTCCCTGCACATACTGGGAAACCGCTTCGATTTCCTCATCCGTAAGCTTGGAGGCAACATCGGCCATCATCCCGTTCAGATCATTGCTGCGGGTTCCGGAACGAAAGCCCTTGAGCTGCTTGGCGACATAGGCAGCACTCTGGCCGCTCAGGGCCGGGAAGTTGGCAGGCCCGTTCCCATCACCGCTGGGACCATGGCAGCCAGTGCAGGCGGAGGCGCCATTGCTGCTGCCAGAGCGATACAGGCTTTGCCCCAGCTCCACCTTGTCCGCTGCAGCCTCGCCGATCTTGCGGCTCAGGCTGGAAAAATATGCGGCCAGATCATCAATGTCCTGATCCTTCAGGGGCGCAGCCATGGGCGCCATGGTGGCGTCCTTGCGTTGGTTGGCCTTGAAGTCATGCAGCTGTTTGGCAATGTACTCGGGATGCTGGCCGGCCAGCTTGGGCCACAGGGGGTTTGCGCCGCTGTTACCATCCGCGCCATGGCAGGCAGCACAAGCTGCAGACTTTGTTTTGCCGGCTGCCGCGTCACCGGCTGCTTGTGTGGTGCCAGAAACGGCCAAGGCCACAAAAGAAGCGATCAACAGTGCTTTTTTCATTTCATACTCCAGGTACATTCGTAATTCTTGATCGGTTTGCAATAAAACAGGGAGCATTCGGCTGCCCCCTGTTCCTGGTTCATCTTATTTCAGGCTGGAAAAATGCGCCGCCAGGTTTTCCATATCCTGCTCGGACAGCTGCGCCGCCTGCGGAGACATCAAGGGGTCTTTGCGTGTGCCACCCTTGAATGCTTTCAATTGCTTGAGCATATAGGCTGCGTGCTGACCGGCCAGGTTCGGCCACAGCGGATTGGGGCTGATGCCGTTGGCACCGTGGCAGGCAATACATACCGCGGCTTTTGCCTTGCCGGCTGCCGCGTCACCCGCAGCCACCGCCGAACCAAAAGAACCCATGCTGGCTGCCAGCGCCGTAATCACGATGATTTTTTTCATTTCCCAACTCCACTTAATTTTTCAGTTACAGTATTCAAGAGGTTGCCCCACAGGGCGTGACAAAAACCCCGTATGTATAACAAAAAAAGCTCATTTAGGTCAACTGGTATTATTTTGCAGAAATGCACGGGGTGCAGTTGATGATTCTTTCTTCTGTGATGTAAAACAAATACTTACAGCGATATCAGGCGGCTTGGGATGAGATCCATTGTTGCAGCTGTTCTTCGGTCAGCGGTTGGCTGATGCAGTAGCCCTGGAGCATGTCGCACTCCATTTCGCGTAATATGGCCGCCTGATCCATGTCCTCAACTCCTTCTGCCACCACACTCAATCCCAGATCATGAGCCAGATTGATGGTTGCCCTGACAATCGCCCGGTCGCTTTCCCATTTGATCATGTTACGCACAAAACTCTTGTCGACCTTGAGCTCATCCACCGGCAGGCGGGAAAGATAGGCAAGAGATGAGTGCCCGACTCCAAAATCATCGATGCTCAGGCCGACGCCAATGGCAGCCAGTTGCAGCAATACCTGCAGGGCGCGTTCTGAATCCTGCATGATGGCGCTTTCAGTCACTTCAAAGCGAACCAGGGTCGGATCCAATCCATACTGACCAATCATGCGCTCCACCCACAGCGGGAAGCCGTCCTCATCCAGCACCCTGGCAGACAGGTTGATGGCGATACTTACGCTGACTCCTTTGTCCAGCAAATCACGCTGTGTGGTAAAAATATTCTCTACGGTCCAATGAGTAAGGTCGATAATATGGCGGGTTTGCTCCACCAGGGGGATATACATGTCGCAAGGCAGCAGGCCATGTTCCGGGTGATGCCAGCGCAGTAATGCCTCGAAGGCGTGGGTATCCGGTGCAGTCAGTTTCAGCTTGGGTTGATAGACCATGCTTAGATGCCCTTCGAGCATGGCGTCCTTGATGCCGGTAATCAGCGCCAGCCTTTCCATGCCACTGTTGGCGTCTTCTTCAGAAAATACAATATTGTTGTTGCCTGCAGCCCGGGCCTTGGTTACGGCATCATCCGCATGCTTGATGAGTACCGACATGTCTTCGCCCTGGTCAGGAAAAATGGAGGCGCCAATGGCGGCGTTCACCGTCAAAGGTGATTCTGCAACATCAATGGGGCGGGCAAGGCTGCCCTGTACTTTTTGGGCAATGATGTTGGCTTCCGCTTTTTCGTTGATATCCGCGACAACAGCAAATACATCCCCGTCAAAACGTGCTACGGCATCTGCGTCGCGCAACCCGCTTACGATGTTCTGGGCGACAAGCCGCAAGACTTCGTCCCCGATTTCATAACCCAGATTCTTGTTGATGCGCTTGAAGTCATTCAGGCTGGCCAGTAAAAAAAGAAAGCGCTTTCCTGAGCGGCGGGCGGCGGCAATTTTGTTGGCGAGCCGCTCTTCCAGCAACATGCGGTTTGGCAGGGAGGTCAGGGGGTCATGAAAACTCTGGTAGCGCAGCTGGGATTGCAGCGCCTCATGCTGAATGCGCATTTGCCGTAGCGCTTTCTCCCGCCCGACAAGCACATACATGAGTATCGCCGGAGCCACCAGCATCAACACCAGCAACAGGCCATGACTGAGTATCAGGCGGTAAAGGGTCTGATCCGGTGTTGCGATAGCCCCGGTGCCTGATTCCAGCAGACGAAGAGACTGATATTCCTGATAGCCGTTGAAAATGACCAGTATTACAAGCACCCCGTACAGCGCCAGCACCATGAGCATTACCCACGAACTCTTTTTCGGGCGAACCGGCTCCGCCGGGGGCGCAATCCCTTCCTGTTCCTTGCCTGCGGGCATACCAGGTTGCGGGGTACTCATAACAACATGCTTCCTGTGTCAACAAACATGTGCCGACAAAATTTTGCCAAACTCATCCAGCTCCGGTGAATCGAATACGAGGGAGTCGACCTGCCAGCGTCCGCTTCTGTCCGCCAGACCAGCCAATCCGCCGGTATTTCTGGCCATTCTTTTTTTCAGCCTGAACCCGCGGATTCAGGTTCAGATCAGGCATGATCCCTTACCGGTGGCATTAAACCACAGAAAACCAATTGGAAGACACCGAATTTTTACCATAATCAAGACGAGGTGACCCTCTCCTTTTTGCCGCTGCACAATGCCGGCAGAGTCCTGCCCTTTTTCAGGGGCCAGCTCTGCCAGCCCGTGAATGCTGTTGACCTTTCCGGTCTGGCTGATAAAGTACCAGCGCTATTGATGTTGCGGCAAACAACGGGGAAATCCCGATAGTATTGAACTTCTACGGTCGGCTCCTGACAAAACTTGTGCGCAATCCTGACTCCGGCGGCGAAATATACGCCTGGAAAGGCAGGTCTATACTTTACCTGAACCACCTGGATTCATAAGGAATACAGATTCAGGTATCCACTTAAATTCTATAATTATCAGGAGCTTCCATGAAAAAATCCGTTATTCCGTTTGTTCTTGCCTTCCTTCCTGCGATTGCAGTTGCTCTGCCGCCCGGGGGAGCCGGCCCCGCCTCCATGTCCGATGCGTTCATGCAGCAGCTGGACAGCAACAAGGACGGCGCCGTCAGCAAAGCGGAGTTCCTCGCACCCCAGGAAAAACAGTTTGCCGACATGGACGGCAACAAAGATGGCATAGTGGACAGAGCCGAAATTGAAGCAATAGAAAAGTCCATGCGGGAACAAATGCAGAAGATGCGCAAACATCCTGCCGGAAGCCGGTAATGTATAGCGGGCGCACACCATTTCTTGCCGGTTTTCTGGCCTGTGTTGTCGCCATTGGCGCCGCACTGTTTTATTTCCAGTACCACCTTGGGCTGGAGCCTTGCCCCCTGTGTATCTTTCAGCGCATTTCCATACTGGTGATCGCTGTAATTTTCTTCATCGCCCTGTTGCACAATCCCGGCGGATTCGGCCGGCGAATCTATGGCTTGCTGCTGACCACGGCCAGCTTGGCCAGCGTTGGCATAGCGCTGCGCCATTTGTGGCTGCAATATGGCACTCATGAAGAACTCAGTTGTGGCGGCACCTTGGAGTTCATGCTGGAAAACGACTCCCTCATGAAGGTTATCGAAGATGTATTCAAGGGTACCGGGGACTGTGGCGAGATTCTCTGGTCCATGTTCGGTATCAGCATACCCGGATGGACGCTGGTGTTCGTGCTTGGCCTGTTGTTCCTGAGCCTGGGCATTCTGCTCAGTAAGGAAGAGCGCTAACAGGGTGTTGAAAAACGATGTTTTTCAACACCCTGCTAAAACCCTCGCAGATACCGCGCCGGGTTCCACGGAACCCGGCACATTAATCCACCTCCACCAGCTCGAAGCCGTGACTGATTTTGGCAGTTTCTCCCAGCATGATGGACGCGGAACAGTACTTCTCTGCGCTCAGTCTGACCGCCCGCTCCACCGCTTTTCCTGTCAATCCCCTGCCGCCCACCTTGAAGTGGGCATGAATATGGGTGAACACCTTGGGCTCGGCGTCTGCCCGTTCTGCCTGCAGCTCGATTTCACAGAAACGCACATCCTGGCGGCTCTTTCTCAGAATATGAATGACATCGAATTCAGCGCAGCCACCCATGCCGAGGAGCAGCATTTCCATGGGCCGCACGCCCAGATTCCGCCCACCATGCTCTTCCGGTCCGTCCATGACCACTGCATGACCGCTGCCGGATTCACCCAGCATCAGGGCGCCATCCACCCATTTCACTCGTGCTTTCATTGACTGTTTTCTCCTGCGATCTCGATAGGCCCCGAAAGCTAACACAGGCCAGGACAAATAACAGCTTGTTAGCAACAAATAGAACTGTCCGGTTTTATAGCACATGAATTGTCCGCTTTTGTTTCTTGTCTGATCGAGCCTGGCAGCGGACGATGGCCAGGTTGTCAGAAAGGCAACAATCTTGTTGATTTT
>JALWMK010000047.1 GCA_027083925.1 Sedimenticola sp.
CGCCAAACGCCCCCATGAGTCCGCACGGCGTTCACCATGCGCCGCGCCAGCGCGCCGGCATAGAACCCCTCCCGTCCCTTGTCGGCAATCACCTGCAGGGTATTGGCAAGATCTGGCTGGCGGATGATATATCCAGGCGGGGGGACTTCCCCGTCCTTGAGAAACTGCCGGGCTGCCGCTTTCGATGCACGCAGGGCATCCAGGCGAAACGTCGCCATGCGCTGATAGTGTTTGGTTACCGCAAATCCATCTTTGGCCAGGCGAACTGCGGGCGCCAGGGATTGTTTCAGGGGCAAGCGCCCGTAGAACCTGGAAATATGCACCAGGGCGGCTACCACGCCGGGGATACCCGCCGCCAGTGGGCCATCGATGGAAGCGCCGACGACGGGTTGGCCCTGGCTGTCCAGATACATATCCCGGGTAGCGGCCAGCGGCGCCTTCTCCCGCCCGTCTATCATCACCTCCTTGCCATCACTGACGCGATGCAGCAGCCAGAAGCCGCCGCCACCCAGCCCGGAGCTATAGGGTTCTACCACCGCCAGGGCGGCGCTGACCGCCACCGCCGCATCAAAGGCATTGCCGCCAGCCTGGAGAATTTCCATACCTGCCCTGGTGGCGGCAGGATGGGCCGAGGCAATGGCCGCCGCCGGGGGCTGGCCGGCTGCATGGGCAACCGGCAAAACCAGCAGCCACAAAACGAAAAAGCCCCAGTACCACACCGGGGCTATTGCAACACTGCCATCTGGCGAAGATTTACTGGTCGGCGGTAATGCGTTCATACTTGGCACGTAATTCTTCCTCGGTTTCCGTGTGCTCTGGATCGACGATAATGCAGTCCACCGGACATACCTCAACACATTGGGACTCTTCGTAGTGTCCAACGCATTCCGTACACAGTTCCGGATCAATTTCATAGATTTCCTCACCCATATAAATTGCACCATTCGGGCATTCGGGCTCGCATACATCGCAGTTGATGCACTCGTCGGTAATCATCAGGGCCATGGGTTTACTCCAAATATCAACTAATAAATTTTTCCGTCAGCGCCTGTTGCACTGCGGGGTGAACGAATTCTGCCACATCTCCCCCCAATCGCGCTATTTCCCGCACCAGGGATGAGGATATAAAAGCGTATTGTTCCGCTGGCGTCAGGAACAGGGTTTCCACATCCGGCGCCAGTCTGCGATTCATGCCCGCCAGTTGAAATTCATATTCAAAGTCAGACACGGCACGCAATCCCCGGATGACGGCCTGGGCATTCTGCTCCTGGCAAAAACGCACCAGCAAACCGTTGAACGCCACCACTTCCACGTTGGCATGCTCTTCCAGCACCAGGGTGGCAAGCTCCACCCGTTGCTCGATCTCGCAGAAAGTCGCTTTGGCCGTATCCATGGCGACAGCCACAATCACCCGATCAAACAGCTTTGCCGCCCGTGCAACCAGATCGGTATGGCCGTTGGTAATGGGGTCAAATGTACCCGGATAGACAGCTGTGAGCATTGATAATCGTCAGATGGTCAGATCAGCCGCTAATAATATCACGTCTCAGCAGAGCACAGGCGGCCTGTCCTGCCCTGGCCTGCCGGTGGCTGTGCCAGCTATCCGGCAATGCCGGCCAGTCCCGATGGCTGTCCTGCTCCAGATAGATCCAGCTCCGGGACTTCAGCCAGCCGTAGTGTTCCAGGCTCTCACAGGCTTGCGCCAGCCAGTCGCTGGCGAAGGGCGGGTCGAGAAAAACGATATCGAACTGCCGGTCGGCTTCCCGGCGCAACAGGCGCATGGCATCGGTGGCAATGACTTCCGGCCTGTCCTGCGCATCCAGCAGCTGCAGGTTCTGATGCAACTGCCGGATCACGGTACGGGACTGATCAACGAAGCGCACGGTCTTCGCACCCCGCGACAGGGCTTCCAGCCCCAGTGCGCCACTGCCGGCAAACAGGTCCAGGCAATCCGCGCCTTCGGTTTGTCCCTGCAGCCAGTTGAACAGGGTCTCCCGCAGGCGATCCGCCGTTGGTCGCAGACCGGGCACATCGGGAAAACCCAGGCGGCGCCCGCGAAAAGCCCCGCCGATGATGCGGATACTGTTGCTGCGCGCCACTACTTCTTGTTACCGCCAACCATCACGGTAACGAGATTCTTCACCGGCATGCGCCGGCGAAAGGTTCGGCGTATCTGGGAGGCCGTCACCTGCATCACCTTGCTGCTCCAGGTGTCCAGCCAGTCCGTGGGAAGATCGTAGAACCCCATGAGCGCAATGCGCCGCAGGATCTTCTTGTTGCTGGACAGCTTCAGGGGAAAGCCACCCACAAGATGTTTCTTCGCTGCTTCGAGCTGTTTCAGGCTGGGTCCCTCGTCCACGAAATCACGGTACAGCGCCACCATCAGCTGCCGGGTGGAATTCGCCTGACTGTTCCTGGTCTGGGCGGACAGTATCCACGGACCCTGCACCCACAGGGGCGAGAAGCTGCTGGAGATGCCGTAACTCAAACCGCGTTTGTTGCGCACTTCCTCACCCATGATGGAGGTCAGGCCACCGCCGCCCAGGATGTGATTGCCCACCAGCAGGGGAAAATAGTCGGGATCATTGCGGCTGATGCCGAGCATGCCCATGTTGATATGGGTTTGCGAGGCGGGAAATGTCTTGCGCGTAATACCCGGCCGGGGTCTTTCCGGCTGCGGCAGGGCGGCGGCCTTTTCCCCGGCAGGCAGACTGCTTACCAGCCGCCCCACCAGCAATTCCGCCTGATTTCGGTTCACATTGCCGACAAGCACGACCACGGCATTCGCGGCCGTATAGTACCTGTCGTGGAAACTACGCAGCTGCTGCTCATCCAACGCTTCGAGGGATTTTTCATCGCCCAGTGGATCATGTGCATAAGGATGTTTTCCGTACAGGGCCTGCATCAGCAGCTGATCCGCCACATCTTCGGCAGACTGGTGAGCCAGCCGCAGTTCCGCCAGGGTACGCTCCTTCACCCTGGCAATGGCATCTTCATCCAGGCGGGGCCTGGCAACCACCGCCGCCAGTGTATCCAGTGCAACCGTGAGGATTGCCTTGTCACTCAGACTGCGCATGCTGATCCAGGCAATATCCCGGCTGATACGGGTGCTGATCTCGATGCCGCGGGACTCCAGCTCACGCGCCAGGGCATCCGCATCCAGGTCACCGGCGCCTTCCAGCAACAGTTCGTTGAGCAGCCGCGCCTTGCCCGGCTGATCACCGTCCCTGGCGCTGCCGGCATCGAACAGCACGCTGAGATTCACCATCGGCAACTGGGGCGCATGAACGAACATCACGCGCGAACCCTGCTCCGTCTGCCAGGACTGGATCTCCAGCGCCTGGGCCAGGCTGGTCAACAGAAACAGCGCCAGCAGTACAAGCTGCCTGATCATGATTTCTTCTCCCCTTCAGCCTGGGCCTTGCGGGGCTGAAGCACCGCCACCGTCAGATGGTCATCGACCAGGTACTTCCTGGCAACTGCCTGCACCTGCTCGGGCGTGACGGCGCGGATATGCTGCAACTCCTCGTCCAGCGTCTTCCAGTCATAACCGTTGGTTTCGCGCATGCCGATGAGCATGGCCTGATAAAACAGGGAATCCCGCGCGAACACCTTCTTCGCAACCGTCTGGTTCACCACACGCTGCAGCTCTTCCTTGCTGATGGACGTGTTCTTCAGATCGGCCACCTGCTCGCGCAGGGCTTTTTCCAGCACATCCAGACTGACGTTTTCCGCCGGAATGGCTTCGAGTTCCAGCAGGCCGGACAGGCGGCTGAAGGCGTCATAGCTGCTGCCGGCCGAGACCGCCAGTTGCTGCTCCCGCACCACACGGGAAGTCAGCCGTGAGCTGTCGCCCTCGCCGAGAACAGAATTGAGCACCACCAGCGCATAGGCTTCCCAGGGTTCCTTGACATCCACCATGGCAGGACTCTTGTATCCCATGATCAGGCGGGGCTGTTCTGCCGGCACCTTCACTTCGAGACGGGTAATGCCCTTCTGTTCCGGCTCCGGCCGCGCGCGGTAACTCGCCCTGCCGGTTGCCTCGATCGGTCCAAAATGTTTTTTTGCCAGTTCCAGGACATCCCTGGGCTGCACGTCCCCCACTACCACCAGAATGGCGTTGTCCGGGGAATACCACTGTTCGTACCAGGCCTGCAGATCGGCAACGGTCATGATTTCCAGATCGTGCATCCAGCCGATCACGGGATTGCGATAAGGCGACACCCGCCATGCCACCGCGCCAAACTGTTCCCACAGCAGACCATTGGGATTGTCGTCCGTGCGCAGCCGGCGCTCTTCCCGTACCACCGCCAGTTCGCGCTGAAACTCCTTTTTGTCCAGCCGCAGGTTGTGCATGCGATCCGCTTCCAGCTCCAGGGCGCGCTCCAGGTGATCTTTGGACAGGGTTTCGAAATAGGCCGTGTAATCCACCCCGGTAAAGGCGTTTTCACTGCCGCCCAATGCGGCGATGATGCGCGAAAACTCGTCCGGAGCGACATGCTTCGTGCCCTTGAACATCATGTGTTCCAGGACGTGGGAAACGCCGGTGGCGCCGGGCAACTCGTAGCTCGATCCCACCTTGTACCAGACCTGACTGACCACCACGGCTGCCCGATGATCCGGCTTGACAATGACCTTCATCCCGTTGTCAAGCATGAATTCCTCTACCTTTCCCTGGGTGGCCAGCACCGGCATGGCCAGAAATCCTGCCAGCAGTATGCAAAGTATGCGCATTACCCGATTATCCCCAAGTCAACAAAATGTTAAAGTACGAACCTGAATATGTGGCTGCAAGTCCAAAAAAGCCTGGACGCAGTGATTCTTTCAAAACATCATTCCATTGTCCATCAATGGGCAACGGCGGTACCCAATCCATGTTCGGCTTTGGCAAGAAAAACAAGTCCACACCAGACGATAACACCGAACCCGGCCTGTTTGCGCGGCTGAAGTCCGGGCTGGCGCGCACCCGCGCCAGCTTCACCGACGGCCTCGCCAACCTGGTGCTGGGCCGCAAGCAGATCGACGATGAGCTGCTGGAGGATCTGGAGACCCTGTTGCTCACCGCGGATGTGGGAGTGGATGCCACCAGACGCATCATCGACGAACTTACAGGCAGAGTAAAGCGCAAGGCGCTTGCCGATCCCGACGCCCTGGTGGATGCCCTGAAAACCCTGCTGGAAAACATCCTGCTGGAAAACAATGCGCCGGTAAAACAGGCTCGCCCAGGACACCCCCAGGTGATCCTCATGGTCGGCATCAACGGCGCTGGCAAAACCACCACCATCGGCAAGCTGGCAAAACAGCTGCAGGATGAAGGGCAAAGCGTGATGCTGGCCGCCGGCGACACCTTCCGTGCCGCCGCGGTGGAACAGTTGCAGACCTGGGGCGAGCGCAACGGTATTCCCGTCATCGCCCAGCACAGCGGCGCCGATTCCGCCTCCGTCATCTACGACGCCCTGGAAGCCGCCACGGCCCGGGGCATCGATGTGCTCATCGCCGATACCGCCGGACGCCTGCACACCAAGACCAATCTCATGGAAGAGCTGGCGAAGATCGCCCGGGTGATGAAAAAGATCGACCCCGACGCCCCGCACGAGGTCATGCTGGTGGTGGACGCCACCACCGGGCAGAACGCAGTCAACCAGGCGGAACATTTCAGCAAGGCCATCAAGGTCACCGGCATCACCCTGACCAAGCTGGACGGCACCGCCCGCGGCGGCATCATTTTCGCCATTGCCGACAAAATGGGCATACCGATTCGCTTCGTGGGGGTGGGAGAAGGCATCGAGGATCTGCGCGTATTCGATACCAGGGCCTTCGTTGACGCCTTGTTCGAACAGGAAGCATGATCCGATTCGACAACGTCAGCAAGAGCTACCCCGGCAGCAGCGGCGGCTTGCGCGAGGTCAGCCTGCACATACTGCCGGGAGAAATGGTCTTTCTCACTGGCCATTCCGGAGCAGGCAAAAGCACCCTGCTGAAACTCGTGGGGCTGCTCGAACGCAGCAGCCGCGGACAAGTGTGGGTGAACAAGCACAACCTCACCCGCCTGAAACCCGCCGATGTGCCCCTGCTGCGGCGCGAAGTGGGAATGATCTTTCAGGATCACCGCCTGCTGGTGGATCGCACCGTTTTCGACAACGTGGCCCTGCCCCTGGTGGTGGCGGGCCTGGGGCACCAGGAAATCCGCCGCAGGGTGCAGGCTGCCCTGGACAAGGTCAGCCTGCTGAAGAAAGCCCGCGTGCTGCCCGTGACCCTTTCCGGCGGCGAGCAACAACGGGTAGGCATCGCCCGCGCCATCGTCAGCAAGCCCCCCGTAGTGCTGGCAGATGAGCCAACTGGCAACCTGGATCCAGAACTTTCCCATGAAATCATGCAGCTATTTCAGGAATTCAATCAGGTAGGCGTCACCCTGTTGATCGCCACTCACGACCTGGCACTGGTGGAATCCATGCAAAAACGTATCCTGACCCTGGAGCAGGGCCGTTTGTTACGAGACAGCCGCAGCAGTGAAAGCACGTAAACGGCAACAGGGGTTCAACAGGAGATTGCGCCCCGCAACCTGGCTGGCCCGCCATGCCCAGGTACTGTTTTCCAGCCTGGGACGCCTCTGGCAGCGCCCTCTGGGCAGCCTCATGACCCTGCTGGTGCTGGGCATCGCCATCGCCCTGCCCCTGGGGCTGCATCTGCTGGTCAACAACCTGCAGCAGCTTGTCTCCCAATGGGACAGCGGCGCCAGCATTTCGGTCTTCCTCAAGGAAAACACCGATGAAAAAACCGTAAAAACCCTTGTCCGCACTTTGCAAACCGAACAAACCATTCGTGATATCCGGCATGTTTCGCCGCAACAGGCAATGGAAGAATTCCGTCAGCACTCTGATTTTGCTTCCGCACTGGAACTGCTGGATGACAACCCGCTGCCCCATGTGCTGCTCATCTATCCCCGGGACGCCAAAATCCCTGCAAAAAAACTACAGGTATTTCTGCAAAAGCTTGAAAACCACCCCGAAGTGGAGCTGGCCCTAGCAGACCTGCAATGGGTGGAGCGCTTTCAGGGCATCACCCACATCATCCAGCGCGCCGCCCTGGTACTGGCGGTATTGCTCTCCCTGGCCGTGCTGTTGATCATCGGCAACACCATCCGCCTGGAGATCCAGGGGCGCCGGGACGAAATCGAGATCATCAAACTGGTCGGCGGCAGCAATGCCTTTATTCGGCGGCCTTTCCTGTATGAAGGCTTTTGGTACGGGCTTTTCAGCAGCCTCATCGCCATGGTGCTGATTTTTCTCTCCGCCCTGGCATTGCAGAATCCTGTTTCGCACCTGGCAAGCCTCTATCAGAGCGATTTTCAGCTCAGTGGCCTGGCGATAACCACCACGCTAGGCGTCATTGGCAGCAGTGTGTTGCTGGGAATACTGGGCGCCTGGATCGCCGTACACCAGCATCTGGGCGACATGGAGCCGGATTGACCCGCCCTCCCCGCTACTGCTTCTGATAGCGCATGCTGACGCCCACGAGACGCACATCCCCACAATTGTCATCGGCATGATCTCCCCAACGATACCAGCCAAACAATACCGCATCGCCTGCCTGAACATTCCTCAGGGTGTAGCGATGGGAAATCGTACTGTTCCCACTCAGAAAAACAGGAGAAGCACCAGAGTAAAACCACGAGGGGTTAAACGTCCCCACACCCGGACGGTATCCGTAATCATAGTTTGTTCTGATAAACGCCTGGCACGCGCCGTTTATGGTGGGGTTATGCACCAGAACATCGAAAAGCACATCGGTTCCCGGTGCATAATCGGGGGGAATCACTATGCTCGACCCGAACTTGGAACTCCCGGCAGCCTTGAGCAATATCCCAAAAACACGTGCACTTCCGTCAGATTCTGCTGCGCCAGACACCTCGAGCGCCCACAACGGAAACGAAATATAGCCATCGCTTTGCAGCGCAAAGTCACTGGCGTGCATACCATCGAGCATATCTGCGTTGAGATTGGGTACGGCGGTGGTTGAGTTTACCACCAGGGGCGGCTGGCCCGTGGCCACATCAGACACGAGCTTTCCGGCGGCACGAAGATCGCCATCCGCAGCAGAGAGCACCCCGGACAGGCTCAACAGAAAACCCGCTAACAGCAACGTAAATCTTACATTCGACATAAAATCCTCCATTTTTCAATCATGTTGGTTGTTTTCCAAATTCCAGTCCATTTTGGCAGATATTCAATAATATACTTATAGACGAACAGCTAGGACTGGCTAGCGAAGCCTCAATCGTGCTTGCGCAAGTGGGAACTTTTGTCCTCGTTAGCACTCTCACCTTTTGAGTGCTAATTTTTCTGGTCAAGCAAGCAGACCAATGCTAACCTTATAAAGGTATAAAATACAGAATATTCCGGGGCAACAATCATGAACAACAAACAACTCGCTACAGCAACCATACCGACAGGCAGCATGGAATCCTATGTCAGTGCGGCCTTTCAGTTGCCCATGCTCAGCCAGCAGGAAGAGCAGGATCTGGCCGTGCGCTGGCACGAGAAGCAGGATCTCGAGGCCGCCCGGCAGCTGGTCATGAGCCATCTGCGCTTCGTGGTGCGTATCGCCCGGCAATATGCCGGCTACGGCCTGCCCCAGCCCGATCTTGTCCAGGAAGGTACGGTGGGACTGATGAAGGCCGTGCGCCGTTTCGATCCCAACGTGGGTGTGCGCCTGGCTTCTTTTGCCGTGCACTGGATCAAGGCGGAAATCCACGAGTTCATCCTGCGCAACTGGCGTATCGTCAAGATCGCCACCACCAAGGCGCAACGCAAATTGTTCTTCAACCTGCGCTCCAGCAAGAAACGTCTGGGCTGGTTCACCGAGCAGGAAGTACAGGATGTTGCCGCCGACCTGGGCGTAAAGCCTGAGGAAGTGCGCAACATGGAAGCCCGGTTGAACAACTATGACATGGCTTTC
The DNA here is from genome assembly GCA_027083925.1 of Sedimenticola sp. Lineage (GTDB taxonomy): Bacteria > Pseudomonadota > Gammaproteobacteria > Chromatiales > Chromatiaceae > Thiolapillus. The sequence goes on from JALWMK010000047.1 coordinate 8,959, forward strand.
GACCCCATGGATGCTGACAAGGAAGATGATCACGTCTCGCCTGTCAGCTACCTGCCGGACATGCGCATGGAGCCCGAGAGCATTGTGGAAGCGGAAGACAGCGAACGGGATGACAACGAGCGCCTGTATGCCGCCATGGAAGAACTGGACGTACGCAGCCAGGATATTCTGCGCCGTCGCTGGTTGTCTGAAAAGAAAGCCACGCTGCATGAACTGGCCGACGAGTACGGCATCTCTGCCGAGCGCATTCGCCAGATCGAGAAGGCCGCCATGAACAAGCTGCAGGAGAAAATGGCCGCATAAATAACGCTGAATTCGTATGATTACGTGCACAGCCCAACCATCCTGTTCTGTTGACTTGGTTGTGGCGATAAGCTTTCAGCCCTTGATTGCGCTTTATCTCTCTTGAGATTGGGCATAGGGAGCGACTTAGGGCCTTAGCTGCTGCCAGAGGAGTTGCCGCACCATCGCACGATGACCTTGCGGTGGCGTTTGCATATCATGGCAGCAAAGGTCGTCAAAACGGGACGTCAGCTATTTGTAAAGATGCAGGAAAAGCATCAAATCCTGTTGGAACGCATGCTATTGGCACTGAAGGCATTTGAGTCACCACCGATTTGATAAAATTTATAAAAGAAATCACTGCTGTCCCATTAACGGATGAATAAGGAGGCCTGATTCCGTCCGGTTTGATACAATATGTTTGCCTATAACTCATTGATCAAACAGGAGAATCAGGCCATGGTTCATTGTAATACGATCGCCGCACAATTGCTAAAATTCATTCCGAGACATGAATTTGAGTCATTGGCCAGAGCACATCATTCAGGCCGTTCCTTCCGTGTGGCATCCCGCTGGTCGCAGTTCGTTGTGCTGATGATCGGGCAACTGACCGGACGTCATTCACTGCGTGACATCATCGACAACATCTCGGCCCAGGCCCATCGCCTCTATCACCTCGGTAGTGCGAAGTTGAGCCGTTCCACACTGTCCAAGATCAACAATGACAAGCCCTACGAGCTCTACGAGGCGCTGTACGGAAAACTCCTGAGCCGTTGCCAAGGCTAGGTGCCCGGTCATGAATTCCTTTTCAGCAATCCACTTTATTCCCTGGATGCCTCCACCATTGATCTGTGCCTGTCAATCTTTCCCTGGGCGGACTTCCGTACCACCAAGGGCGCCATCAAGATCCATGTTGGTCTGAATCATGCCGGTTACCTGCCCGAGTTCGTCACCATCACCGATGGCAAGGCACATGACGTGACCATAGGCCGGACCCTCCAGTTTCCCAAGGGCAGCATCATTGCCATGGATCGGGGCTATAATGACTATACATGGTATAAGCAATTGACCGACAAAGGCATTTACTTCGTTACTCGCCTCAAGTCCAGCACAAAGTATCGTGTCATCGAGCTTCGTTCTGTCCGAGCGGGAACGGGATTGACCAGTGATCAGACCATTGTGTTCACCGGGTCACAGACGACCGGGAAGTGTCCCGTCCCTTTACGCCGTATTGGTTATCGCTATCCTGAAACCGGCAAGCATTACGTGTTCCTGGCCAACCATTTCAAGCTGGCGGCAAAGACCATTGCCGACATCTACAAGTCACGCTGGCAGGTGGAGTTGTTCTTCAAGTGGATCAAGCAGAACCTGAAGATCAAATCCTTTATCGGCACCAGTAGAAATGCCGTATTGACTCAGATCTGGATTGCCTTGTGTGTCTATCTGTTGCTGGCCTTCCTCAAGTTTCTGTCCGGACTGACCCGTAGTCTGCAGAAGATACTCCTATTTTGCAGCTCAATATGTTTGAAAAACGTGACCTGATGGCCCTGCTACGAGGAGATCCACCAGAACGGGATCAGGTCGATATCAATCAACTGGCATTGCTGTGAAAGTTAATGGGACAGCAGTGATAAGAAATGACGACTTGCACAGGATAGGTTCGTCCAAAATGGCCAATTAGGCGCTAAATATGCACAGAGCACCGATTGTTGACTAAACCGCTCTGCTATATCCGCCGTGACCGCCAGCCACAAGACTTGAAAGAGGGATTCAGAGACCCCTGAAACGCTGACGGTACGCTACCTGGGGATTTGGGGGAAGGGATTGGATGTGGAACCGAATGGTTTCGGGTAGTATAGACTACTGGTTGAAGCACATGAATTAAGGACTGTGCGAGGGTAGTTGTTGAATGGATAAGGGAACGCTAGATTTGAGAAAGGATTGCCCGTTGCCGGGGGGCGCTCACGGAGGATGCTTTACGACCAAAGCCGAAACACTGCAATGGCTGAAGCCAAGGTTATGCAAATCCAGGGTTCTGGATATGTATGTTTTTTCTGTTCAGCAATGGTTGCAGGATGCAGAAGCGGTTCTTGCCACCATCAGGCAGAGTTTCCCAAAACGGCAAATCGTGGTACGCAGCAGTTCCCGGTTCGAGGACTGCTGTGGCTACTCCAATGCAGGTGCCTTCCACTCTGCATTGGGCGTACAAAGCAATTGCGCCCCAGCGGTTCATGCCGCCGTGGAAAAAGTGATCGCCAGCTTCGATGGTGATTCCCGCGACCAGATACTGATCCAGCCGCAACTGAAACCGGTGAGCATTGCTGGAGTGGTGTCTTCTCATGCTGTTCCCGATGGTCAACCTTACTATGTGTTCAGCTATGAATCAGGTGGGGGAACCTGTGGCGTTACCGGCGGAAAAGATCTGACGACCACTTGTTATCTGCGCCGTGATGCTTTGGGAGGTGATGAAAACCTGCCCGGTGTGCTGCAATCCGTCTATGCAGCAATGAGAGAAATCGAGGTGCTGGTGGACCATGTCCCGATCCAGTTGGAGTTCGGTTGTACCGCTCCAGAGGACGTGGTTGTTTTTCAAGTGCGTCCTTTACCTGGCGTGCGGTTACCGACATCACAGATCAGTTGCGAGGTTTGGGATAGCATAGCGCAGGATCTGGAACAAGCAATGAGTGCAGCGCCCGATCTGTCCGCTGTGCGTAGTCTGCTCGGTGTCATGCCAGACTGGAACCCCGCCGAACTGCTGGGTGGACACCCCCGTCCTTTGGCCGTTTCTTTATACCGGGCGCTGATTTCCTCCACCATCTGGTGCCGGGCCAGGTTTCAATTGGGGTACCGGGATATTGGTTCCCGGGATTTTCTGCATGTGCTGGCAGGAAAGCCCTATGTCAATGTGCGCACCAGTTTCAGTAGCTTGTTGCCCGCAGGTTTGCCGCACGCTACGGAACAGCGTTTGCTAGGGCTGTGGCTGGATAGGTTGGCGGAAAATCCGCAGTACCATGACAGTGTTGAGTTTGATGTCGCCCAGACCTGTGTGGATTTTTGTTTTCACCAGAATTACAGAAACAACTATGAAGGATCGCTCGATAGCGCAGCATTCAGCCAGTATTTTGACAAACTCAGGCGGCTCACTTTAAACCTGATCCGGCGCCCTGTTTCTGATGATCTTTCTTTACAGAAACGGTATTGGGATTCTGGTTTTTCCAGTTCGGGAAAAAAGCTCGACCCACTATTCCTTCGTGAAGCTGTTGCATTTGGCAGTCTGCCGTTTGCAAAGATCGCCCGGCAGGCTTTTGTTGCCGAGGCCATGCTCCGATCGGCAATGATACGCGGGGCGCTGTCTGAAGAACGGCTCCGACTGTTTCGCCAAAGTATTGACAGTATCAGCAGCCGTTTTCTGCGCGACCAGAAAAGCCTGCAAAACGGGTCATTGACAGAAAGGACATTCATGCGACGCTATGGTCATTTGCGTCCCAACAGTTTTGACATCTCATCTCCCTGCTATCGGGATAGATCTTGGAGCAGCATAGAACCGACAGACATTCCCACAGAAAAGCAGGAAAGATTTTCTTTGTCCAGTACGGAAAAAAACAACCTGGTGCAGCTGATTCGGGAGAGCGGGCTTGTGGGTCTGGACGTAGAAGAATGGTTACGATTCGTGCGAGAAGCCATCGCTGGCCGCGAAGAAAGCAAGTTTCTGTTTTCCAGGTTTCTGTCTGACATGCTGGAACAGCTGGCCAGAGTCGGCGTATCGGTTGGCCTGGATCGGGAATCACTTTCCTGGTTGGATTCCGGTGATATACAAATGCTGGCCGATAGTAATCAAGCTAGTCGTTCTGCTGATGGTATGCGCGGCAAGATCAATGCCAGGCGTGTGCAGCGTAGGCTGGAAAAAGCGGTAATCTTGCCACCACTGGTCCGGAGCATCTCGGATCTCCATTGGTTCGAGCTGGCAAGAGACACCCCCCACTACATTGGCAGCTCGCGGGTACAGGCGGCGTTGCTGGTTCTTGATTCTCACCAGTTCCGTTCTGCTGCGCTGAAGGGCAAGATTGTCTGTATCGAGTTTGCAGACCCCGGATTCGACTGGATTTTTTCTCAGGGGATTTCTGGGCTGGTAACGGCTTTTGGCGGGCCAAATTCGCACATGGCAGTTCGCTGTGCCGAGCTGGAGCTTCCCGCCGCCATTGGTTGTGGCGAGACGGCTTTCTGGCGTATTTCTCAAGGAAGATGGTTGACGCTGGATTGCGAGAACAAACAGTTGTACCTGTCAGGTGATACAGAAAAAAACCCCTTTCCCATGTTGGCACTCCCGTGAGGATTGGCCTCACCATGCGTCATGGTTGTGCTCATGAATATCAGGAAGACAGAGATGTGATAGCTCGGGGATGGCCGGTATTTTTACAGCGATACATGCCGCATATCCAATGGATGCTGCTTCCAAATTTGCCTGCGAATGAAATGGTGGAATACGCAACAAGATGGGAGCTGGATGGCTTCCTTTTGACGGGTGGTGATGATCCGGGAACGGACAGTATGCGGGATCAGGCAGAGAAGGCGGTGCTGGATTATGCTATTTCCTGCGGGAAACCTGTGTTGGGTATATGCCGGGGTTTTCAAGTCATCCAGCGGTATCTGGGTGGGGTGTTGGCGCCTTGTGATGCTAGCGAGCATCTGTCCCGCACCCATACCGTGCATTTTTCTCCCCAAATGAGCTTCCTGTTTTCCGGCAAGACAGACATTCGGGTAAATTCCTATCACAGGATGGGAATAAAGGCAGAAGATCTTGCGCCTCCCCTGATAACCGTTGCCATGATGGGTGATTGGGTGGAATGTGCAATTTCAGAAAGACCCGCATTGATGGGTATAGTCTGGCATCCCGAGCGTGCAGGTGGTGATCCTGTGCTGGATGGCAATTTGATTGAACGTTTTTTTCAGGGGAAGATCAGGTTACCGGAATCATGAGGAAACAGTATTGCATTGGGATTACACAGCACTTGCGAAGCACTATGACAAACGTCCGGATTACAGCAGCGCCGCGCTGCAAACCCTGTTTGACGACATTGGTCTGACAGCGGCAGGGTCAGTGGTGGATATGGGGGCGGGTACCGGAAAGCTGACCCGGCAACTTAGCAAAACCGGTTGTAAGATTACTGCTGTAGAGCCCAACGCAGCCATGCGCAAGATTGGCATGTACAATGTTCAGGAACAAAACTGCCGCTGGCTGGATGCCAGAGCAGAAGAAACGGGCCTGCCAACCGCATCCTTCGATCTGGTGATCTTCGGCTCTTCCTTTAACGTGGTTGATCAGCATACAGCATTGCAGGAAAGCGCCAGGTTGCTGCGTCCGGGAGGTAGTTTTGCCTGCTTGTGGAATCACCGGGATCTGACGGACGATTTGCAGCAGGCGGTAGAGAAAATCATCCTCTCCACTCTGCCCGATTATGACTATGGCACCCGCAGACAAGATCAAGTGCAGGTGATCGATGCCAGCGGTTTTTTTGGCAAAGTGCAAAAACATGAAGTGCGTTTCCTGCGTGAGATTGATGCTTTGTCATATATGGAGGCCTGGCGTTCTCATGCCACACTCGCCCGGCAGGCGGGAGACCGCTTCCATGAAGTTATCACAGCAATTGAAGAGCGAATTGCGGGTTTGAAAACCATCAAGGTTCCCTATTACACCCGGATCTGGTATGCCCGTAAGCGCTGACAGACCGTTCGGCATCATTCTGGCGGCGGGAAGAGGCAGCCGTATGGGAGCCATGACCGATACACAACCGAAATGTCTTACACGACTGGCGGGAAAAACACTGCTCCACTGGCAGATATCTGCTTTGCATGCTGCAGGTTTGAAGGACTTGTGCATTGTCCGGGGATATCAAAAACAAGCCATACAGGTTGATGGGGTCTGGTACAGAGACAATCCGTACTGGGCATCCTCCAACATGCTGCGCTCTCTGTTCTGTGCACAGGACCTGCTGGCAGAACGCGGCGCGATCGTTTGCTATTCGGATATCGCATTTCATCCCGATCATGTACACAGCCTTCTTGCCGCAGAGGGAGACATTCGCATCATTTGTGACCTTTCCTGGAAGGATCTATGGCAGCAGCGTTTCGATGATCCACTGGATGATGCTGAAACCTTTGTCCAGCGTGAAGGGCGGCTGTTGCAAATTGGTGAAAAAACGGCGGATATCGATAGCATCCAAGGGCAGTACATAGGGTTGACTGCAATCACCTCCCGGGGATGGCAACAGATAAACAAGGTGCTCACATCCCTCACTATTGCGGAACGGGATGGCGTGGATATGACAGCATTATTCTCCCTGTTGCTGGAAGATAGCACTGGCATCTCTGTTGTGCCGGTTGATGGAAAATGGTGTGAGGTCGATACAGAAAAAGATGCCGCAGTTTATGCCAGGCAACTGATGATGTCCGGTGTATGGAAACATGACTGGCGCTGGGAATAGGAGAGAGAAATGACAGTTTACTGGATTACGGGCTTGTCTGGCGTTGGCAAGACAACTGTTGCCGATTCACTCGTACAGGTGCTGCGCCAACAAGGGAAGGCAACCGTCCTGCTGGATGGTGATGCAGTACGTGCCGCCATAGCAGATGCAAACATCGGGTATGACATTGACAGCAGACTGACCAATGCCCGACGCATCTCCCGTCTGGCGGCCATGTTCGCTGAACAGAATTTGCAGGTGGTAGTGGCCACCATTTCCCTGTTCCATGAAATACATGCCTGGAATCGCCAGCATCTTCCACGTTATCTTGAGATATGGTTGACAGCGGAAGAACACCGGTTGCCGCAGAAACAGTGTAGCGAAGCGCAAGATCAGGCAGGGCCGATTGTGGGTATTGATATCGTACCGGAGTTTCCCTTGGAGTATCACCTGAGCATCGAGAACAGCGGAGATCCTGAAGATCTTTCTGCCATTGTAGAATGCATATTGCAGACCGCATCCCTGCATGACTCACATGCAAACTGATGCTAGAAACCTGCCGGGATGGGATGACTTTCCGGAATACAATGTTGAAATCATCTCACCACAAGCACCCTGCGGAGCGGGGTGGTTGGGCAACTGTTTACTGGAGCTGGGCGTCTCGCTGTGGCAACCCTGGGATAGACCCACCAACAAATTGTGGCAGCGTGTAGCGCCTTTTCGTTATCATTTTCTGGATCGGAGTGACCGGGTTTCCACATGGCGGCAGTCGCTGCCGGCGTTGGAGGCGGGAAGGGTTTTCGACTTTACCCCTGATCTGGTGCCTAAAATAAGCCACCGGCGACAACGGGCACTGCCGGCTCACAACAAACTGATCTTCTTTGTGCGGGATCCTCGTGACGCCTTGTATTCCGAATGGCGGCGTCAATGTGTCAACATCAAGGGATACGATCAGACTTTCGAGCGCTTTTTGGCTGCTCCCTTCCACAACCAAGCCTATTCCAACCTGCAAACGCTGAAAAATTTCCTGGCGGGCTGGCAGGCAGCCTTGCCAGATACTCCGCACATCATCCTGCGTTATGAAGACTATCGGCAGACACCATACGAAACATTGAGTCGGGCGCTTAGCTATTTTTCCCTGGATTGTTCAGAATCCCAAATCCGTTCAGCTTTACAGGCTTCAGATTTTCGTGTTGGCAAGGCGATCGAAGCACAAAGGGAAGAAGCGGGTGTCTTGAGAAGCCGCCTCTATCGAGCTGGCATCCCGATGGAGTACAAACAAACCTATACCCCGGCTATGCTCAAGCTGTTTTCTCCAGATTTTGATTCCCTTCTCGAATGGTTGGGTTACGAAAGCCTGTAGCGCTCTTGTTTCTGGTCCCGGCAAAAGAAAAAACACTTGGTGATTATGTCCAAAGCTCAGCAGGCTCACATGGTCAGCCAGTGGCGAAGGCAGGATGAACTCCATTCCCAACTGCTGGGGTTCTGCCATGTCGATCAATCCAATTCAGTTTCAGCGAAGCCTGTCGTGCCTCCAGGGATTGCTTGTTACCGAGTGCACTTCGATCTATCATATAAATAAACCACCTATAAAAAAACAAGGCCTTAGCATATGCATTACTTCATCACCGGCACCGATACGGACTGCGGCAAAACGCTGGTCACCCTGGGGTTCATGCAGCTTTGCCTGGAACGTGGTCTGAAAACCGCCGGCATGAAACCGGTGGCTGCCGGTGCGCTGCTTACTCACGAAGGCCTGCTCAATCCCGACGCACTGGCCATTCAGGGGCTGAGCGATCCACCGCTTTCCTATGCCGAGGTCAATCCCTACTGTTTTGAACCTGCGGTCGCTCCCCATCTGGCGGCGAAACTGGCCAATACCGTTATCGAACCAGAAACCATAAAACGTCAGTACGAGCGGTTGTGCAGCAGCCATGATGCGGTGGTGGTTGAAGGCGCTGGCGGGTGGAAAGTGCCATTGAACGACGAGCAGGACACCGCGGAACTTTGCCGGCTGCTGGATTTGCCCGTGGTACTGGTGGTGGGTTTGCGTCTGGGCTGCATCAATCATGCGCTGCTGAGCGTGGAAGCGATCCTCGCCAGCGGTCAGCCCTTGCTGGGCTGGATTGCCAATCACATCGACGCCAATATGTCGCTGGCGGAAGACAATATCCAGACGTTGAAACAACGCATCAAAGCTCCCTTGCTAGGACGCATCCCCCGGCTGGATCGGGTTGGTGCAGAGACCGTGGCTACTTACCTCAGCCTGCCTTCTTCCTGAGGCGGGTTCAGACTTGTTGATGCGGTTCCTTCGTCACCGCATCCTACCTTGTTTGTCCAGTTCCGTGGGATCGGTGAGGTACGAACCGCATCGATCCACGCCCCATACCCCGTTTGTCCAGTTCCGTGGGATAGGTGAGGTACGAACCGCATCGATCCACACCCCAAACCCCGTTTGTCGAGTTCCGTGGGATGGGTGAGGTACGAACCGCATCGATCCACGCCCCAAACCCCGTTTGTCGAGTTCCGTAGGATGTGGTGAGGTACGAACCGCATCGATCCACACCCCAAACCCCGTTTGTCGAGTTCCGTAGGATGTGGTGAGGTACGAACCGCATCAATCCACACCCCATACCCCCGCCGTTGATGTGGTTCCTTTGTCACCACATCCTACTTTTTGTCGAGCATATTCAGGGGCACACTCACGTCACCGGCATGGGGCTTATGCATGGGCGCCCAGGCATGCCCATAGACCACCTCATAAGTGGCCGGTAGCACACCATCACAGCGAAAGCCCTCGTAAGCCTCCCGCATGGCCTGCATCCTGGCTTTGCCCGTCAGACCACGCGGACGCCGTGTGGTCGCATTGCGCGCGCCGATGTTTTTCAGGTCACTCATAAGATCATCCACGCGGGCATAGGTGAGCACGATGCGCTCCACATCCATGATCGGCGCGGCATAGCCGCTGTTTATCAGGATATCCCCCAGGTCATGCATGTCCATGAACGGGCTGACATGGGCATCATCATCCACCTCCGCCCAGGCTGAACGCAGCTCGTGCAGGGTGTCCGGCCCGAACGTGGTGAACATGAGCAGTCCTTCCGGACGCAAAACCCGCAGGCATTCCTTGTACAGCAATACGGGATCACTGGCCCACTGAAAGGCCAGGTTCGAGCAGATCAGATCCATGCTGTCATCCGCCAGGGGCAGCTGTTCCATGTCGCCACAGATGCAGCGCGGACGGCGCAGCCAGCGCCCCTTTTTCCGTGCATGGCCAAGCATGGGCAGGGCAAAATCCAGCGCATGAACAGCGGCCTTTGGATAGCGCTGCAGCAACTGTTGGGTCTGTTCCCCCGTACCACATCCCAGGTCGAGTACCGCCCGGGGTTCCAGCGTCACCAGATCCAGGCGCTCCAGCATCCGGCGGCTGACCTCACGTTGCAGCACTGCTGCAGCGTCGTAGCTGTCTGCCGAACGGCTGAAGGCACAGCGGACTCTCTCCTTGTCGATGAGGTTTTCAGGCATGGCGGATGAAGGTTTCCAGCCGTTTCAGGCACTGCGCTGGATGGGATAGAAATGGCGCATGAGCGGCGCCTTCGATGATATGAATTTCTGCCTGCGGCTGATCGCCAGGCAAGGCTTTGGCCAGGCTTTGGGGTACTAGGGTATCCCGTTCCCCCAGCAGCCAGCTCACCGGCAATTCATTGGCAGCCAGCTCGCTGCGCAGGTCGCTGTGCAACAGAATATCCAGCCCTGCCTGTAATGCGGCAAGCCGGGGAACCGGCCGGCTGTCGAATTCCTTGCGTAGCTGCAGCAACAGTTTTTTTGCATCACTTGCGCCCTGAACCTGCAGGCCAAGAAAGCGCCGCAGGGTCTTGCGGCTGTCTTCCTCCAGTTCTGTGGCGAAATTTTGCAGCACGGCTGCAGGAATACCGCTGTGCCAGTCATCCCGCTGCACGAAGCAGGGCGAAGTGGCCAGCCCCACCAGGCCACGCAGTTTGTGCGGCTGCATGGCCGCCGCCTGCTGCATCACCAGCCCACCCAGCGACCAGCCCAGCCAGACCGCATCTGCTGGCGCGACCGCCAGCACCTGATCTGCCCAATCTTCCAATTTCGGGGTATTCGCCCAGTACGAGTAACCATGACCCGGCAGTTCCACCAGGGTGACGCGATAGCGCTTTTCCAGTTCCCTTGCCAGGGTCAGCCACACGGAGGCATTCATGCCCCAACCGTGAACGAGCAGCAGGTCATCTCCCTTGCCAGCCGTAGCTGTCCAAAGCGTCATGACCGCAGGTGTTCCAGGGCGGTCAGTAAACGCTGCACATGTTCATCGCTATGGCTGGCGCTGAAGGTGATGCGCAGGCGGGCGCTGTCTCTGGGTACGGTGGGCGGTCGGATGGCGGTGACCAGAATCCCCTGCGCTTCCAGCAGGCCGCTCCATTCCAGCGCCTTTTCTGAACTGCCTGCGATCAGTGGTTGTATGGGCGTGGACGAGGGCGGCAGTTCGAACCCCAGGCTGGCGGCGCCTTCACGGAACGCCTTTACCAGCGCCTGCAGCCGCTCCCGGCGCCAGTTCTCTTCTCGCAGGATCTTCAGACTGCAGCGTGTCGCTTCGGCCACCGCCGCCGACAAGGCGGTGGTGAAGATATAAGTTCTGGCTTTCTGAACCAGGGTCTCGATCAGCGCTTGGGAACCCGCGACAAAAGCGCCGGCGGTGCCAAAGGCCTTGCCCAGGGTTCCCATCAGCACGGGTACCTCATCTGCACCCAGATTCCAGTGTTCCAGACTGCCGCCGCCACTGACGCCAAGTACGCCAAGACCATGAGCATCATCCACCATCAGCCAGGCATCCTGCTGCCGACAAAGTCTGGCGAGCGCCGGCAGATCGGCCAGGTCACCGTCCATGCTGAATACGCCATCCACCGCCAGCAGTTTTTCACCTGTGGCCTTGTGCAACTGTTTTTCCGCCGTGTTCAGATCAGCATGAGCATAGCGCAGCAGCTTGGCATCCGAGAGCCGGGCCGCATCCACCAGGGAAGCATGGTCGAGACGATCTTCAACTACGGTGTCACCCCTGCCCAGCAGGGTTGTGATCACC
>JALWMK010000048.1 GCA_027083925.1 Sedimenticola sp.
TTGAAAAACGCAGAACCTTGTCGGCGAGCATCGCAATAAAAAGAAAGGTGATGGAGACTGCGGCAGTGGCCAGTACTTCGCCATGAAAAAAATAGTAGCCAAGCAGAGCCCCTCCCAGGAGCATGATCAAATAATAAAACCAGGGAAATCGCTGCAGCAGCAACCATGCTGGCAACAGAGCGAGGAAAAACAGTGCCATTGTGGGGGGGATGGAGTTAGTCCAGCCGGACAATAGCTCGTGTAACAGTTCCCTCCGCGAACCATAAAGGGCATCCTGCACAAACAGGCCGTCGCCCAGCAGATAATCAAGAGTACTGCTAATCCCTATATAGGCAGGATACATCAGCAACGGCAATATCAAGACGGTGAGAAAAAACCAGCGTGGCTTGCGTATCGGCTGCATTGCTATTTCCTTACGATACAGTTGCCCATCACCAGTGCATCCAGTCCGTTCGAGAAGAAACATCGAATGGCATCGCGTGGTGATTCAACAATTGGCTCGCCCTGAATATTGAAACTGGTATTCAAAACCACGGGCACTCCGCTGCGCTTGCCCAGTGCGGAAATCAGATCATAATACCGTTCATTGGTTTCGCGCCGCACCGTTTGCAGTCTGGCGCTACCATCGACATGAGTCACCGCGGGAATCCGTTCGCGCTGATCTGGCAATACATTGCAGACTTTCAGCATGAACGGCGCCTCTACTTCGAGATCGAAAAACTGGTCTTTTGCCTCTATCGTCGTGGAGGGCGCAAACGGTCGGTAGGCCTCACGGTGTTTCACTTCCGCATTGATTTTATCTTTCATATCGGGAATCACCGGGTTGGCAAGAATGCTGCGATTTCCTAGCGCCCGCGGACCGATTTCCATGCGCCCCTGAAACCAGCCGATAATATTCCCTTGGTGCAAAAGATCAGCTGCGGCGGCCGAAATATCCTCATGCACCTCATACTTCAGCTTGCACTCTTTCAGCAAATCCATGATCTCATCGTTCGAGTATTCATTCCCCACAAAAGGGTTGTCGTGCACGAAGTTACGCTCATGTCCGAGCAGGCCGTTATATAAATAATAGGCAGCTCCGATTGCAGTCCCGTTATCTCCAGCCGCAGGCATTACATAGATATCCCTGAATTTGCTTTCCCTGATGATACGCCCGTTCATCACGCTGTTCAAAGATACACCACCGGCAATGACCAGGTAGTCCGCATGAGTTTTTTCATACAGCACTCCGCACAGTTCCAGCGCACGATCCTCCAATACTCTTTGAAAAGCCGCTGCCACGTCGAGGTGGTGTTGCTCAAACGGGCCGTCTGGCTCGCGGGGCGCACCAAATGCTTCGTAGAATTTTGGTGCGCAACGCTGCCAGCCCTGATCCTGATAACTGAAATATGACAAATCAATGGTGATCCGGCCTTCGCTATTTACGGATACGAGCTTTCCTACCGCTTCATGAAAGCGGTCGGGATCGCCCAGCGGCGCCAGCCCCATTGTTTTGCCTTCGTCATAGTTGGGCCGGAAGCCACAGTATTCGGTGGCCGCCTCATAGAATGAACCCAAGGAATGCGGAAACAGACTCTGGCCAAAACACTCTACTGTATTCCCGCGGCCCTCTCCCAGCCAGGTTGTCGCCCATTCTCCGGATCCATCAATGCCCAGCAAGGCGGCCTGTTCATAAGGGGAGACGAAAAAACTGCCAGCGGCATGTGACAGGTGATGTTCGATATAGTGCACTTGGGGCCGGGGCTGCCCCTGCGGCCAGTGCGTATCGAGAAAGCTGTTCAGCCGCCTTTGCTTGCCCCAGGCAAGTGCCAGTTCACGTTTTGTAAGGGATCGGATATGGCGCAGGTTTTGCAGGCCGTACAACAGCTTCTCCTTCCACATATGGGTGGGCCGGATTGATACGGCGATATGATCAATATCGTCAAAGTCGATCCCTGCCACTTCCAGGCACTTGTCGATACAAAGCCGCGGGAATTCAGTGGTGTGTTTGTCCCGGCTCAGGCGTTCCTCTTCGATCGCCACCAGCAGTTTGCCGTCACGAACAATGCAGGCTGTGGAATCGTGAAAAATGTAGTTAAGCCCCAGTATATTCATTATTTAACGACCCGCTTGAGCAATCTGGATGTTTTGACTATAGAATAGAGTGCACTGACTGTCTGGTGCGTCCGTGCCTTCAATAACTGCGCTGATCCAGGCAGGGAATCATTATAGATTTGCGCATTTCTTGACTCCAGCCTTTTTGGGTGCCAACGATCCGCCCACGAGGGCGCGGTAACCAGATGTATCCGCCTTGTGTTCTCGCAAAGAACGGATTTCCGCAATAACTCCAGTAGCAGCAGTGAGCCTGGTGCGCAGTGCTTATAGGCTTCATCAAAGCCAATCTTGATCAGATGGACACTTTCATCCGCAAGAAAGCAAAACTGACCTGCCACTGGCTTGCCAGCAATTCTCATCAGATTAATCTGGCAGTGGTAGCGATTATGGGTTGCGTTGGCAAGATTCCGGTAAAGCCCCGTCAGTGATGATGAAAGAGAAATCGCGGTATTCTTTCCGGATCGCCCTTTCCACCCGGAACGCTCTAATTGAAAGAAAGAATCCAGAGCCTCTTCGCTGGCGCTATTGTCGCGCATATCTACATAGGCGAAAGTCACCTCGCCCAGCTTCCTGGCTTTACGCTCTCTGCGTCTGAGATTTCTGCGCAGACGGGAAGGCAATAGTGTGTCGATCGAAGTGTCTGTGCAATCGAAGTAGTAACTTGATGGGCCCGTGCGGCAGAGGATCCGAAATCCGTTTATGGATGCAACTGCGGTACTCAAAGGCGTCCCGTCAAGGATAGAGTGTAGCCCAAGCTGCCGCCATCTGCTGGGGGTGAAGGTCTTCAGCTCGGCCACCAGGGCCTGAAGCAGCTGCACTGGATCATGACCGGAGGCGCACAGGCAATCATTAAATGTAATATGATCGTGACTCAGGCTACTCACGTCCGTGCAAGGAGCAACCCCCATAAACCGATGCTCCTTTAGTTCCAGCGGGAACAAGGCCGCGGGAGTTTCGCCCTGCCAGACGACAAAGTAAACAATTCCCCTTGTATCGGTGTAAAGAAATTCCGCCACTCCGGAAGCCCATTCCCACGAGTGGTAATAAGATATGTCCTGCACGGTTTGGATCAGCGACGCCCATATTTCATGAACCTCCCCCATGTTTTCGGGCGTTAGCATTGAGACTCGATATCCCATACAGAGTCACCTGGCTCCTGCCAAGGAGGGTTCAACAACTACCTTTTGCATGGCGGGAATCGATCCAGAATTAACAGGTTGTTGAAAAACACCGTTTTTTAACAACCTGTATGTTGCACAGGGACATGCGGTTATTTTCAACATCCTGTTAACCCGGAAATTTCATGAATTCACGTGACGATCGCGCAGGAGATCGTTTTCACAGAAAACTGCTCCTCGGCTTTGGCCTCCTGCGTCGCTTTACCTCCCCCATCCCTGGGGCCGTGCATTTTCTGATTACACGCCATCCATGGCGTAAACAAGGGGTTTTCCGAAGGCGCCCCGTATCCACGATTTCGGGCAACTGAAGAAAATCCCTTGTGGAAACAAGAAACAAGCGAGGCCGCCCGCAGGGAGCCAGCCAGGCGTCCCGGTACTGCGTTGTGCGCCTTGGCAAGGGCTGGGCCATTCCCTGCGGAGCACGTCTTGCCCCGGAACGCCTGGCTGACTCTGAATGTGGCTTTGTTACTGTTCGTCTTGGTAACAGGCGCATCTTTCAGCATAATTCCCATCTGCAGGCCAACACCTCCAAATTATAGTCCAAGTGCCTGTGTGGATATCGAAAACTTTTACCTGAACCCACGGATTCAGGTTTTATTCTGGCCAACAAGCTTATTGTTATCACCCCTCCAGAATAATCATGGGGCAGTGCACTAGTGGACTCCTCTACAAATGGTCATTCCGGCGTATGAACCCATGGATGGGTGAAGGCAGCGCAGGAGCAGTTGCCGAGGCTGGAATCCATCAATTCCTGAAAACTTTGGACACCGGCCTGTGCTGATGTGACGAAAACCGAATGATTCCAGATGTCCTAATGCTTACGGCAATTGGGCTAGACAGTCCCGCAGTGTTTCACCCAACAGCTGATCCAGATGAATACGGTTGCTGGGATGGGGAATGCTGTCGCAGCTCCAGATGTTTTCTACGCCAGCCGCTTTCAGGTGTTGTAGTGCGTTGCCAAGAAACAGCGCATGGGTCACCATGACGGAAACAGAGGCAGGAGAAAATTCCTGCAGCTGCCTGGTGGCAGCTTCCAGTGTGCGCCCGGTACTGGCAACATCGTCCACCAGCATGATGTCCTTGCCGCCATAGTCACATGCGGGCAGGCTGACCTTTACCTGCCGGTCGCCAAGACGTTCCTTGTGGGCGATGCAGTATTCCAGGCTTTCATGCCTGGCGATGCTTGCTACCCATTGTTCTGATTCATGGTCAGGGCCGATCAACAGCGGCTTGAGGCCTTGCTGTTCCAGAAACAGAGCCATGGGATGGGTGGCGGCGAGGTTGATGGCAATCTTCATGGGCAGGGCTTCCTGCAGGCGATGGATACGGTGTAAATGCGCATCCACGGTGATAATGCCATCGAAGTAGCCAGCCAGCAGCTTGCCGATAATGCCCTGGCTAACTACTTCGCCGGGGTGAAAGGCCTTGTCCTGGCGCATATAGCAAAGATAGGGGGCGACCAGCAGCAGTCGCCGCACCCCTTGGTCACGCAGATGCTGCGCCGCCAGAATCAGCTCCACCAGTTTTTCATTGGGATCGTTCAGACTGCGGCACAACACCACTTGCTCCGGCAGGTTCACGGGCAGTTGCAAACGGCTTTCCCCGTCGGGAAAACGATGCACATTGATCAGGGAGAAAGAACAGCCAGTAGCCTCGGCCAGGCGCCGGGCGGGCGCTGCATAGTCGTCGAAAGCCAGGAGCAGGTGATTGTCATTCATGGGCTTTCCTGCAAGGTATATCCGCTGTTTTGCCGGGCGGCATCCAGGGCAAACTCGTAGTCTGCCGGAAATGCTGCGTAAATGGTATACAGGGGTTCGCCAGCCTCTACCTGTTCGCCGGTTTTCTTGTGCAAGTCCACGCCGGCGCCCTTGTCCAGGGGCGCGCCCGCCAGGCGTGCGATGGAGGCCATTTGCAAGTTGTCAATGGCTGTCACCGTGCCGCTGCCCGGTGCTGTGATGAGATGGTGCAGACGCCCCAGGGAAGGTGGATTTGGTTTTTCCCCCTGTGCTTCGATGATCGCCTCCATCTTCGCCAATGCCCTGCCGGAGTCCAGAATATCGCGGGCGATGTGGTAGCCGGCGCCACCGCGCACATCCGCATCGAATTCAATAATGCGCCCGGCCAGCTGCAAGGCCTTTTCGCGCAAATCCATGGGGGCGCCAGGTTTGCGTTCGAGCACCTGCATCACATCCCTGGTTTCCAGCACCGGGCCGATGCCGCGGCCTATGGGCTGGCTACCATCGGTGATGACCACCTCCAACTCCAGTCCGATGCGGTCGCCCACATACTCGAACAGTTTGCGCAGGCGTAGTGCCTCCTGGTGGCTTCGCACCTTGGCAGTGGGGCCGAGGGGAATGTCGATCAACAGCCGGGTAGAGCCAGCGGCGACTTTTTTGGAGAGGATAGAAGCTACCATCTGTCCGGGAGAATCCATGGAAAGTGGGCGTTCCACGGCAATCAGAATGTCATCCACCGGGGCGAGCCTTGCGGTGCCGCCCCAAGCCAGGCAGCCACGTTCCCTTTGCACGATGGCGTGCAGGGTGTCCGGCAGCAGATCGACATTGGCCAGCACTTCCATGGTGTCGGCTGTGCCGGCGGGCGAGGTGATGGCACGACTGGATGTCTTGGGCATGAGCATGCCGTGGGCGGCGACAATAGGGACGATCAGCATGGTGGTGCGATTGCCGGGGATGCCGCCAATGCAGTGTTTGTCTGCCACCAGGGTTTCCCCCCATTCCAGGTGGTCGCCGGTTTCCACCATGGCCCGGGTCAGGTGCAGCACCTCATCGCGCTCAAAACCCGTTTCGGCGCAGCCCACCAGAAAAGCTGCGATCTCGATCTTTGAATAACGGTTTTCCACGATATCCTGTGCGATCTTCAGGTACTGCTCGTAATCCAGGGCCTCGCCGCTGATTTTGTCATGCACGGCATCCAGAGAAGCAGGAGGTGTGGCATGCTTGACGGTAACTGAGGTGCCGGGGGGCAGGTTCAGCTGCGCAAAAACCTGCTCGCTGATGCCCAGCTCCCCCGGGGCAGTGATGTTCGCATCGTCCACGATATTCAGCACCGCGATCACTGGCTGGCCATCCTCTTCCTTGTGGATTTCGATTTTACTCAGCGCCTGAAATCCCTCACTGCGGTAAAAAGTACACCCCCGGTGCAAGTAGGCGACGTTTTCCTTGTAGGTATCGATGGCAACAGGATGGAGCTTGAGCTTGGTCATGAGTATTCACCAAAATGCAGAAAGCCGGAAACAGGGATTGCAATTGTCACGAATAACCCGGATATTAGGAAGTATATAGACGCTTCAGGAGAAAGACGATGAAAGATCTTCCCAATCCCAAAGATCCGGTAGAACTGATGGGCCAGGCGTATGAGCGTCTGCTGGAATCCGCCATAGAGGATGCCAAGAAAATTGAAGATAAGACCGGCCCGGTACTGCACGAGCTGATTGACAAGGCGCGCCACAAACTCTCTGACCTGGGTGAACTGACTGCCGAAGAAATCGACCAGATTTCGGAATACCTCAAGCGTGATCTGCGAGATGCAGCCAACTATATCGTGGAAACGGGTGAAGAGTTCAAAACCTGGCTGGGGTTTGATCTTTCCCTCATCGGCGAGCGTATTCGTGAACTGTTCAGCCAGGCTGCCGACCAAACCACCATTGAGCTGAAACAACTGCAAGGACAGGCAGAACGGGCTGGTTACCACACGGGGGAAATCACCGGGCCGGGAACCCTGGTGTGCGACAAGTGTGGTGAGGAACTGCATTTCTACAAGCCAGGGCGCATACCTCCCTGCCCAAAATGTCATGCAACGGTGTTTCATCGCAAGTCGGCCTGAGTATCACGCACAAGCCTTTCCTGCTTGGCGTGGTGCCGCGCCCATAGGCGGCCATGGCGTCACGGTCGCCCTCGATACGGGCCGCCTAGGTGCGAGCGTCTTTCTTGAATTTGAAGGTCTTGGTCTTGGTTGTGCGGCCATTCTTGCGAATAATGGCCTTGAAAGAACCGGATTTGTTTTTGATGATGGTTGCCATTTCAGCACCTCCGAAACACGTTAAATTTTCGCGGTGTACCTTTTTGGTACCTATTCGCGGTTTTTAGCGTGTCTCTTTCGTGCCTTTCGGCCCGAAAACGTCCTTGTTTTCAGTTACTTATATGGCTCCGCCAGCTGGGCTCGAACCAGCGACAAACGGATTAACAGTCCGTTGCTCTACCAACTGAGCTATGGCGGAATAGTCGAGGCGCGTATGTTAATCGGGGCAGCTCTATAGGTCAATAGGCGAAGCACAATTATTGCGACTGCTGCCCCAGTCCCCGCAAAACCATGTCTGTATGGCTGATGATCCCGATGATCCTGCGGTTTTCCACCACCGGTGCACGGCTGATATTGAAACGCTCAAAGAGCCGGGCGCAGTAACGAATGTCCATTTCCGGGTCGATGGTGATGACGGGTTTGCTCATGATTTCATAGATGTTTACGCGATCAGGAGCGCGGTCAAGCGCCAGTACTTCCCGGGAGATATCCGAGAGCATCACCATGCCGTACTCGTCATCTTCCTGACGTTTGTCCACGATCAGGGATTTGGTTTCCACATGGCACATCTGTTGCAGCGCTTCTGCTACAGTGGCCATGCCGCTTACCATGTCGAAGTGAACCTTCATGACCTCCCGCACCCGAACCGGTTTTTTGTTTGTCATACTTCCTCCTGTACCTTTTCTTTCAAGACATTAAGCTGCTGGTTGATGCCCACGGCGTCTTCCACATCAATCTGGAAAGCGATGCCGGTGCCTGGCCTGGCTTCAAATTCACCGACTGTGGCGATGGTTTCCAGGATATCCCTGGCCATGTGTTCTTCAACAAGAAACATCAGTACATCGCGCTGGGTTTCCAGCGTCAGGCCGAAAAAGGTTTTGCTGGCATTCAGGCCTTCCCCGCGGGCGTTATTGATGATGGTAGCGCCGGTGGCGCCAGCTTCGCGGGCAGCCTTCATCACTGGCTCGGTTTTGCAGTCCTCGACAAAGGAAATGATGAGTTTGAAGTGCATATCAGTTCTCCAGGGCGGGTGAAGGTTTTTTTTCAGACCGCCAATGGGCGATTTGCGCATGAGCCATGACGGTCAACATGGGAAATAGGCTGGCAAAGGCGATAAGGCCAAAGCCATCGATAACCGGGCTGCGACCGGGGATGGTGCTTGCCAGCCCCAGGCCGAGAGCGGCAACCAGAGGCACGGTTACTGTGGATGTGGTGACGCCGCCGGAATCGTAGGCCAGGGCAATGATCATGCGTGGTGCAAAAATGGTTTGCACGACCACAATGGCGTAGCCGCTGATAATAAACCAGTGTAGGGGATGGCCGGTAACAATACGCCATGTGCCAAGCACCAGGCCCAGGGCGACGCCCAGAGCAACAGCAGTACGCAACCCCCAGATGCTGATCGCTCCAGCGGATACCTCGTTGGCCTTGATGGCAACTGCCAGCAGCGCCGGTTCTGCGACTGTGGTGGCGAAACCAATGGCGAAGGCGAAGGCATATACCCAATAATAATCAGACCAATGCACCTTGTCCGGGCTGGCGATACCGAGAAAGTCGGGATCGGTGAGCTGGGCGGCCATGGTTTTGCCCAGAGGGAAAAGCGCCAATTCCAGCCCTTCGAGGAAGAATGCCAGCCCCACCAACACATAGGCAAACCCCAGCAGGACTCTCTTCAGGTTCGGTACCGGGCGCTTCAGATACAGGAACTGGAAACCAAAGATGATCACGGCGATAGGCAGCAAATCCAGGA
Organism: Sedimenticola sp.; assembly: GCA_027083925.1. Lineage (GTDB taxonomy): Bacteria > Pseudomonadota > Gammaproteobacteria > Chromatiales > Chromatiaceae > Thiolapillus. The sequence continues at coordinate 9,061 of JALWMK010000048.1, forward strand.
CGGTGCTGAGCCCGGTATGCAGCAGACCTTGCATTATGTTCAATGGACGATCATCCCGTAAGCCATCACGAACATGATGGGGGTCAGTGATGCGAAGGCGATGAGACCAAAACCGTCAACCATGGGACTACGCCCCTTGATGGAGGAGGCCAGGCCTACTCCCAGGGCTGTTACCAAAGGCACGGTGATGGTGGAGGTGGTCACGCCGCCGGAATCATAGGCAATACCAATGATCTCGTTGGGTGCGAATTCAGTGATGATGAGAATGCATGCATAGCCGCTGATGATGAGCCAGTGTATGGGCCAGCCCTTGAGGATGCGGATCACTCCAAGCACGATGCCCAGCCCCACAGATAGGGCGACGGTATAGCGCAATCCCAGGGCATAGCGTTGCATGGCGTCTTCGGATTGGTGGCTCAGGTTTCCGGCAGCGGCCACCCTGGAGGCTTCCTCGGCGATGGCGATGAGAGCAGGCTCTGCAACTGTGGTGCCAAAACCAAGTGCAAAGGCGAACAGCAATAACCAGGCAATGCTGCCTTTGCGGGCAAAAGAGTGAGCCATGGACTGGCCAATGGGAAACAGCCCCATCTCCAGCCCTTTGACAAACAGGCTCAGGCCGATGGCGATGAACAGGATGCCCAATAGCAGATCAAGAAAATTTGGCAGGGGCTGGCGAATCACCAGCAGCTGAAACATGGCCACTACCAGGATGATAGGAGCCAAATCCCGCAGACTGTCCAGGACGGGCTGTAACGGCTTTGGTAGGTGGACTTGTTTCATGGGAAAAGCATAGCAAATAAAGAGGCAGTAATTCGCGAAACAAGGCTTTCCTGTGCTAGTCTGGAAATTGCACCAGGCCGCTGGTTTTCTTCAATCACTCAATACAGGGCGCCTCTATTATCAACCCGGCGACCAAATATGTCGCCTACAGGGATGTAGGTGAGGGGCGTAAGTCGGGAGTGGAAGCTTTGAAAATCTTGCAACCAGCCTGGCGTGAACGGCTTGTGTCATTGCAGACCATGCAACCCCGCTTGGGGTGTTCGATGATGGACGGGGATATGGCGACAAAGCCATTGCCGGCACACAAGCTGGAAGCCCGGTTCTGGATCGATGCCATTCTGGATGACCAAGACTACCCTCAGCCAGCTTTGGAACTGCTGTCAGTTTTTGGCTAGCTGCCGCAATACATACTGCAAGATTCCGCCATGCCGGTAGTATTCCCACTCGTTGGGGGTGTCGATGCGCACCCGGGCGTTAAAGGTGATCTGGTGACCACTATCTGCCGTGGCGGTGATCACCACTTCCTTCGGCTTGCCTTCTGCCAGGCCGGTGATGGAATACAGTTCCTTGCCGGACAGTCCCAGAGTCTTGGGTGTTTCACCGTCCCTGAATTGCAGCGGAAGAATGCCCATGCACACCAGGTTGGTGCGATGGATACGCTCGTAGGATTCGGCGATGACGGCGCGTACGCCCAGCAGCTTGGGACCCTTGGCCGCCCAGTCGCGGGAGGAACCGGAACCGTATTCTTTGCCGGCGATGACGATGGCGGGAATGCCATCCGCCTGATATTGCATGGCGGCCTCATAGATGGAGGTCTGCCCGCCGCCGGGAAAGTGCAGGGTGATGCCGCCCTCGGTGCCGGGAGCCAGCAGATTGCGCAGGCGGATGTTGGCGAAAGTGCCGCGCATCATCACTTCATGGTTGCCGCGGCGGGAGCCGTAGGAGTTGAAGTCTCCGGGCGCCACCCCATGTCCCTGCAGGTACTTGCCGGCGGGGGAGTTGGCCTTGATGGCGCCGGCGGGGGAGATGTGATCCGTAGTGACGGAATCACCCAGCAGGGCCAGTACCCGGGCATCGTGGATGTCCCTGATATCGTCCACCTCCATGCTCATGTCGGCAAAGTAGGGGGGATTGCGGATATAGGTGGAGCCTTGGTTCCAGGCAAAGCGCTGACCCTCGGCTCCACTAAGATTGTTCCAGTTGCTGTCACCCCCAAAGATATTCTCATAGGCCTTGCGAAAGCTCTCGGCGGTAACATGGGCGTCCATGGCTTCGTTCACTTCCTGCTGGCTGGGCCAGATATCCTTGAGGAATACAGGATTGCCGTTTTTGTCCTTGCCAAGAGATTCATTGTATAGGTCGATATCCATGGTGCCCGCCAGGGCATAGGCCACTACCAGGGGCGGCGAGGCCAGATAGTTCATGCGCACCTCTGCATGTATCCGGCCCTCGAAATTGCGATTGCCAGAGAGCACGGCGGTAACGCTCAGGTCTCCCTCGGCAATGGCTTTGGAAACCGATTTGGGTAGAGGGCCGGAATTGCCGATGCAGGTGGTGCAGCCATAGCCCACGATGTCGAAGCGCAGCTGCTCCAGAGGCTCCAGGAGTCCTGCGCTCTGCAGATAGTCAGTGGCTGCGAGGGAGCCGGGGGCGAGGGAGGTTTTGACCCAGGGCTTGGTGTTCAAGCCCTTGTCCACGGCTTTCTTCGCCACCAGGCCGGCAGCGATCATCACCGAGGGGTTGGAGGTGTTGGTGCAGGATGTGATGGCGGCGATGACCACGCTGCCGTCTGTAATCTCCACTTTCTGGGTGTTGATTTCGGTTGTAACCGATCCTTTGCTTTTGATGCCGGACCGGGATTTCAGTGTAGTCAGGTCGCGCTCAAATGCTGATTTGGAATCGCGCAGTTCGATACGATCCTGGGGACGCTTGGGGCCGGAGATGCTGGGCACGATGGTGGAGATATCCATCTCAAGTATTTCAGAATAATCAGCAACATGAGAGTCTTTTCTCCATATTCCCTGAGCTTTGGCATAGGCTTCTGTCAGGGCGATTTGCTCGTCTGAACGGCCCGTAAGACGCATATAGTTCAAGGTTTCCCCGTCAATGGGAAACAGGCCGCAGGTGGCACCGTATTCTGGCCCCATGTTGGCGATGGTAGTGCGGTCGCCCATGGGCAAGTGGGACAGGGCATCGCCAAAGAATTCCACGAACTTGCCTACCACCCCGTGCTGGCGTAGTGTTTCCACGATGGTCAGCACCAGGTCGGTGGCGGTGGTGCCTTCGGGCAGTTCGCCCGTGAGCTTCATGCCCACGACCTTGGGCACCAACATGGATATGGGCTGGCCCAGCATGGCGGCCTCGGCCTCGATGCCGCCCACGCCCCAACCCAGTATGCCCAGGCCGTTGACCATGGTGGTGTGGGAGTCCGTGCCCACCACGGTGTCGGGGTAGGCCTGGAGCACGCCGTTGTTTTCCTGAGCGAAAACCACCCGGGAAAGGTACTCCACGTTCACCTGATGCACGATGCCTGTATCCGGTGGCACCACCTTGAAGTTGTTGAAGGCCTGCTGGCCCCATTTGAGAAACTGGTAACGCTCGCGGTTGCGTTCGAACTCGATCTGGGCGTTGAGTTCGGCGGCATTGGGCAGGCCGAATTTGTCTACCTGCACCGAGTGGTCGATGACCAGTTCCGCAGGCTGCAAGGGGTTGATCTTTTCCGGATTACCGCCCAGTTTGGCAATGGCGTCGCGCATGGCGGCCAGATCGACCACGGCGGGCACACCGGTAAAATCCTGCATCAGCACCCGGGCGGGACGGTACTGGATCTCCTGGCTGGGTTCGGCTTGGCTGTCCCAGTTGGCCAGGGCCTCGATGTCGGCTTTGGTGACAGTGATGCCGTCTTCGTTGCGCAGCAGGTTTTCCAGCAGAATCCTGGTTGTGACAGGCAGACGGGCGCTGCCTTCGATAACGTCCAGGCGGTAGAACTGATAGGTCTTGCCGCCTGCCTCCAGGGTGTTCCGGGCATTGAAGCTGTTGCTCATGGTGGGTGGAAACTCCGTAAACAGGGTGAAATGCGGAAGATTTTAGCTCGAATTGCCCCCGGTGGGGGGCAAAACTTGCCTCAGGTTGAGGAAAGGATCAAGGCTTGTCAGAGGTGCCAGTGTCAGGAGTGGCTGGTGTGCCGCTTGTTGCTGGGTTTGTATAGGCTTCGTCTTGTACAAAGTTCCCTGCATCCTTTTTTGCGGCTTCATAGTATTCAGCAGTTTTTTCCTTGGCTGCGCTGTAGATCTCGCCGCCTTTCTGCTTTGCAGTTCCATAGTATTCACTGCCTTTTTCCACCACAACTCCGGCAGCGTGAGTAGCGCTGTCTTTCACCTCGCCATAAACCTCGGCGGTTTTTTCTTTCGCTTCGCTATAGGCTTTGACGGTTTTTTCCTTGGCGATGGCGGCTTTTTCCTTGACTACTGCAGCAGTGGCGGCGGCGGTTTCCTTGGTTTGTTCCACCAGCTCTTTTGCTTCCTGTTTTAGCTTCGTATCGTTTTCCGAGCTGGAATCACAGGCACCTAAAGCCAGTGAAAGAGCGATTACCGTAGTAGTTAACAAATGCTGTGTTTTCATGTTTCTTCCTCCAGAAGATGATGGGCAGCTGCCAGCAGGCGCCGCTGCCTGGTCAATAAATGCCAGCGTTTCCCGCCGCATTGGTACCACAGGTGGGCGGCTCTCGTCCCCGCGAGCAGCACGCAGCGTATGCGGGCTGCTGTATCCGGGTTTTCCAGGTGCAGCGGTTCTCCCTGCACCATGATTCTTGGCGACATGCCGCTGATATGATCCTGATATATTTTAGCCAATTGGCTGTATTGTGTGTGCTTTTTAAATTCGAATGCACTGATGCGGGATTGAAAATCCTCCAGGTCACTCCCCAGTGATGCCGCTTTTTGTCTATCTACAAACAGTTTTTGCCCGAGCTGCAGCAGCTGGACGCTATATCGGGTCAGCTCCGGGTTTCGGTCTGAGGGCATTTCCAGCTGGGTGATGAAATGCTGCAGCCCGAGTGTGAGGTTCTGTGGTTTTCCAAATACTGCTTGTACGGATTCGGGGCTGGTCTGAAACAAGGATCCCACGCTGGCTTCCATTGCGTGGTCGTCGGTTCTGCCATAGCGCGCCAGCTCGAAGGTGATGCGGGCGGCCTGAAAAACTCCGCCAAGAATCAGTGCATGATCTCTGTCTGTATATTTTCTGCTCATCAGCGAATAATTCCTCCGCCCAGGCATTCTTTGTCTTTGTACAGAACGATGGATTGCCCCGGGGTGATGGCGCGTTGGGGGGAGGCGAATGTTGCCTGCATGCTGTTATTGTCAATGTGAATTTCACAGTCCTGCAAGGTTTGTCTGTGACGGCAGCGTGCTTGGCAATGGAGTCTCTTTGCCGGAGGGTTGCCGGCGATCCAGTGCAGCTGCCCGGCTTCCAGGGTGTTGGAGAATAGCTGCGGGTGGTCGTGTCCCTGAACAACGACAAGCACATTCCGCTTCACATCTTTGGCCGCCACGAACCAGGGGGCTTCGCCGGAGCCTGCAACACCGCCAACGCCCAGTCCCTGGCGCTGCCCCAGGGTGTAGTACATCAGTCCTTCGTGTCGGCCAATCACTTTTCCCTCGGGGGTTTGGATTTCTCCGGGATTTGCGGGCAGGTAGGTGGTGAGAAAATCCCTGAAACGCCTTTCACCAATAAAACAGATGCCAGTGCTGTCTTTCTTATTATAGTTTTCAAAACCTGCCTGGCGGGCGGTTTTGCGTACTTCCGGCTTGGTCAGGTCTCCCAGGGGGAACAGGCTGTGTTTCAGGGCGTGTTGCCCCAGCATGTACAGGAAATAGGTTTGATCCTTGTTGTCATCTTCCGCCTGGATGAGGCGGCAGCCATTGTCGCAGCTGATCCGGGCGTAGTGTCCGGTAGCGATGCAGTCTGCACCCATGATCAGGGCGTGATCGAGAAAGGCTTTGAACTTGATTTCCCTGTTGCAGAGCACATCCGGGTTCGGGGTGCGTCCTGCCTGGTATTCCTGCAAGAAATACTGGAACACCCGCTCCCAGTATTCCGCTGAAAAATTCATGGTGTGCAGGGGGATGCCCAACTTGTCAGCAACGGATTGGGCGTCCGCCAGGTCTTCTGCTGCCGAGCAGTATTCTGCGGTATCGTCTTCTTCCCAGTTTTTCATGAACAGGGCTTCTACTTCCCAGCCCTGGTTTTTCAGTAACAGGGCGGCAACGGCGGAATCCACGCCGCCGGAAAGCCCAATGATGACCTTGCCCTTGCTGCTCATTTGCCGAGGCTGTGCAAGCTGTCCAGGGGCAGGCGAACGCCTCTGCGAAATTCCTGGATGCATTGCAGTACCATGGGGCTGCGCAGACTGCCTTCCTGTTGCTGGATTTCTTCCAGTGTAAGCCAGTGGGTGGTGATGATATCCCGATCCAGGGAATGGCCGGGCACGGGTTCGCCTACGTTGCCGCAAAAGCAGAAGCGCAGGTAGGAGTGCGGTTTTCCGGTCAACTGATACAGCCAGGCGCCGAGCAATGCCTTGGCCTGGAAGGGGCGGGTGGTTTCCTCCAGCACCTCGCGGACGATGGCGTCCGTGAGTGACTCCCCTTGTTCAAGATGGCCGGCGGGCTGGTTGAATACGGTTTTTCCCTCGATCTGTTCCTCAACCAACAGAAAACGTGCATCCTCCTCGATAACAGCGGCGACGGTGACATGTGGCTTCCAGCTCATGAGGGCATTTTAACCTGCTTCGCTTCGTGGTGTTGGTGCGGATTGAGGGGGATTTGTTGCCACTGCCCGGGTTGCAGACCGCTCAGCTTCCATTGGCCGATGGCAATACGTACCAAACGCAGGGTGGGGAAGCCGATGGCGGCTGTCATGCGCCGGATCTGGCGGTTACGCCCTTCCCGGATGCGGATTTCCAGCCAGCGGGTGGGAATGCTGGCGCGGTAGCGCACGGGTGGGTTGCGGAGCCACAAATCCGGTTCTTCGATGATCTCCGCTTGGGCAGGCAGGCAGGGGCCATCCTTGAGCAGGATGCCGCTTCGCAGTGGCAGCAGGTCTTCATCGTTTGGGACTCCTTCCACCTGTACCTGGTAGGTTTTCCAGCTGCGTTTGTCGGGGTGAGTAAGCTTGTGCGCCAGCTTGCCATTGTCGGTAAGCAGCAACAGGCCTTCACTGTCACGATCGAGTCTGCCCGCCGGATATACACCCTGGATAGCGATGTAGTCGGCCAGTACTGCCCGCCCTTCCCTGTCGGTAAACTGGGTGAGCACTCCATAGGGTTTGTTGAACAGGATCAGTCGCGTCATGGGGATGGTGAAAATGTTAGAATATGCTGCATACAATAGCAAAAAGGGTGTGTTTGATGTCGTATGAAAAAATAGAGATTCCTTCCGTTGGTGAAAAAATCACGGTCAATGAGGACAACAGCCTCAATGTTCCGGATATTCCTGTTGTGCCTTTTATCGAAGGTGACGGGATCGGCATGGATATTACGCCAGTGATGAAAAAGGTCGTGGATGCTGCTGTGGAGAAGGCCTATGCCGGAGAGAAATCTATCGCCTGGATGGAAATCTATGCAGGCGAGAAAGCGGTACGGGTTTATGGCGATGATACCTGGCTGCCCGAGGAGACCTTTGATGCGGTAAAAGACTATGTGGTCTCCATCAAGGGGCCGCTGACCACCCCGGTTGGTGGAGGGATTCGTTCCCTGAATGTGACCTTGCGTCAGGTGCTGGATCTGTATGTGTGCCTGCGCCCGGTGCGCTATTTTTCAGGCACCCCCAGCCCTTTGTGCCACCCGGAGTATACGGATATGGTGATTTTCAGGGAAAACTCCGAGGATATCTATGCGGGCGTGGAATGGGCGCAAGGCAGTGCAGAGGCGAAGAAAATCATCGATTTCCTGCAGAACGAAATGGGGGTCAGCAAAATCAGATTCCCCGAAACCTCCGGGATTGGCATCAAGCCGGTTTCCAGGGATGGTACGCGTCGCCTGGTGCGCAGGGCCATGCAGTATGCGGTAGACAATGATCGGGACTCCGTAACCCTGGTGCACAAGGGCAACATCATGAAGTTCACGGAAGGCGCCTTCAAGGAATGGGGCTATGAGCTGGCAAAAGAGGAGTTCGGCGCGGTGGAGATTGATGGCGGTCCCTGGTGTTCTTTTGAAAACCCGGTTAGCGGCAAGGAGATCATCATCAAGGATGTCATTGCCGACGCCTTCCTGCAGCAAATTTTGTTGCGCCCCCGTGAATATGATGTAATTGCCACCCTGAATCTCAACGGCGATTATATCTCCGATGCGCTGGCTGCCCAGGTTGGGGGTATCGGAATTGCCCCGGGGGCAAATCTGTCAGATACGGTTGCCATGTTTGAGGCTACACACGGTACCGCGCCGAAGTATGCAGGCCAGGACAAGGTGAATCCCGGCTCGCTGATTTTGTCTGCGGAAATGATGCTGCGCCACATGGGCTGGACAGAAGCTGCTGACCTGATCATCAAGTCCATGGGGGCTGCGATACAGAACAAGATGGTAACCTATGATTTTGAGCGTTTAATGGATGGCGCCAAGCTGTTGAGCTGTTCTGGATTTGGTGAAGCCATGATTGCCGAAATGTAGCCTGAGGCAAAAAAAGCCTGCCCGGCATTGGCCGGGCAGGCTTTTCAATAGTCGAAAACAACGGAAACGTGCTATTCCGCTGTGTATTTCAGGTTCTGTGCATGCAGGCCTTTGGGACCCTGCTCAATGTCAAACTCTACGGCTTGTCCTTCTTTGAGGGTTTTGTAGCCATCCATTTCAATGGCGGAGAAATGCACGAATACATCCTCTTCGCCATCATTGGGGGTGACAAATCCATAACCCTTTGCGTTGTTGAACCATTTTACGACACCGCTAGGCATATCTATCCTCCTGCTTTCCTTTGGGGTAAAAATTGCTATTATTATTTGGTGAGAGCCTGAAATCAGGTTGTTCTCTGTTTGCTTTGTCAGGATGTTGAAAAACATCATTTTTCAACATCCTGACAAAGGCGCTTCTATACATTGCCGTTCCGGCGCAGGCCGGAATCCATGCGTTCTTGAAAGCTTTAGACCAGCCACGGTAATTGCTCCTGCGGTATTCTACTACGATACATCCCTGTATCTCTCCTGCATAGCGCTACCTTCACACATCCATGGATTCGCATGTCGGTGTGATGAAAACCGCATTATTCAAGATGTCCTTATGTTGAAAAACTACAAAAAAACTTGTATCAGGTCAACTATATGGCGTTTGCCCTGCTGAACAAAGCGAGTGGCTTCCCTTGCCAAAGCCACTTTGAAAATCTTGCCAATCGCCTGCTACAAGGTGAATTGCGCTTGCGCAAGAGAAGGCGCCCTGGGGCATTTGCTGCGATCTTCGCCTTGTTCTCACTGTCCTCATGCACGAATCTGCTCAAACAGAATGAATAGAGGTGTCCTACAGCAGCTTGCTGCAGCGGTACAAAAGAAGTGCTTTCCCGTGTCCTAAGGTGATGCATCCTCCAGGGATTTGATGTATGCATCGAGTATTTTCTGTTCTTTTGCAGAAATATCGATTATCTGAAAACCCGACCAGTAGCTGTCTGACGCGCTTGCTTCGTCGAGCCATAGGCAGGTAGCTCCCAAGGTGATGTCGGGATCTCCGGTATTGTGGTCAATGAGCTGGAGTTGGTGAACGGTGCCGGGGCTGGGGTGTTCTCCCTCGGAAACCATCATAAATCCTTCTCCGGATATATTGACAAGAACCCCCACAGCCCTTCCATTCAGGCTGTTGATAACTTGTACGGTAGAGCGGGGCGAGTATCGGTCATGTGCTCTTTGGTGCACGTTGGTTCCTCCTTAAATCAAGTGGTTTGGGGGGTGCGTTCAAGGATGGTTTTGATAGTGGCCATTGCGCGTTCCCAGAAGGAGGTTCTTATGTCTTCATAGTAGGCAATATCGCCGCTGAGCAGCCCTTCGGCCAATTCCGCAATATCCAGTAATGAGGTTTTCTTGCCCCGGTTGTTTACGAATAGAAAGCGATCGGAGAAATGGTTGTACCATGATAGCCTTGCACGGTAACTCTTGCTGGTTCTCAAATCGAATTCAAATACTGTGTTTTCTGGCAGCGCCCTTAGCCGATTGTAGGTTTCCATCGTTTTGGGGTTGATTTTCGGCTTTACCTTGGTTCCTTTGTGAGACAGATCCAGGACGATCTGTTCTTTTGGTTTTTCTTCCAGCGCTTTGACAAAACGCTCTATTTCCTTGCTTTTATGCGGCAGCAGGCCGCCTACCTGTGCCCATAGCTGTTCCGAGAGTGTATCCAGCTGTGGTTGCTGGGCTGTGTGGGCCAGGATCTCCTGGCTGGTGCTAAGCAGATAGCGCCCCAGATCCAGGGCTTCTTCCCATGCCGGACTGTCGGTATCCACGCCTTCGCGTAGGCGCAGCAGCGTAAGATAATCAATCCATACCTGTTCGATGAAAAAGGCACAATAATCCGGAACGGTCTGCCCATCAAAGGTTGTTTCGGCAGCAGTTTTCGCTATGGATTTTGCCCGGGACATCAATTCCCGGCCTTGCTCGGACTCCCGGCTGTGTTTTTCCAGGATAGCGAATTTTTCTTCCAGACGGTTGACTTCATCTTTCAGTAACTGGGAAAATTCCTCAAAATCGCTGTTTTTCTGGTGCCTGAGCCTGACGATGCGAAATACCATGTCTTTCAGGAACGGGTAAACGCCTTCATCCAGATCAGATTCATTCATCCATAAGGCGGCTGCCTCTACTGCCTGGTCGAGAAACAGGCGGGCAGGGTGATCTTTGGAGGAAAAGAGTTTGGGGTTAAGCAGGCCGATCTTGATGTAAGGCGTGTGCAGATGGCCAAGCAATGCCTTGGTGATATCCGGAATACGCTCATCATCGAGCATGCGCTCAAACAGCAGGCCTACCAGGTCAATGATGTTTTCCTGCTCGTCCAGCAGACGGTCATTGCCGATAGTCTCCTTCAGGGCAACTCGCTGATCCTGCATGGCTTGTTGAACCTGGGAAAGAACCTCCGCGTTGACGGATTCCCTGGATACGGTTTTTCCCAGCTGCACGGGTTCCGGAAATGAAGTGTCCTCGCGGTGGATAATATTGTTGGTGGCGTTTACCACTTCTTGAGTGGTCGCAACCTGTACGCCCGGCGGCAGCGGCTTCTTTTTGTGTTGGAAAGAACGCTTGGCCATTAGCAGCTCATGGATGCGGGACAGGGTTTCCTCCCCCAGCTCTTCGGTGGTTTGCGCCTTTTCCGGCTTTTTGTCTTCTAGTGCCTCTTCTTTGCTGGTTGCTGATTCCGGATTTATTTTTGCCTTGTACTTCAGGTTGGGCAGAATGCCCGCCTTCTTGAGTTTCTCATTAAGCTCTTCGTGCAGCTCACCGAGATCGGAAAGCACATATTTGTCATAGAGCGTATAGAGTACGAGGAGCGCGTCGTTTTCAATGCTGAGGCGGTCAACACAGCGAGCGAACACTTCGCTCATCTGGCGTGGTGAAGCGGGTATGTTGGGAATTTTTACCGGCTGCCCTTCATTCACAACGGACAGACGCTGCGCCAGTACATACAAAAGTTGATAGTTTTTTCTTTCAGCGCGTTCGGCCAGGGTGTGCAGGGCCAGATTCCTCTCGTACAGATCGACGTTTACCAGGCTCAGGGTTTCACTGCCAAGGTGCTGTTTTTCTTCATTGCTCGCATTGGGGAATTTTCCCAGGTATTTCACCAGCAGATCATGAAAGTCGAGGGACATGTCTTCCATCTTCAACCATATTTCCCGCTGTGCCTCGAAAAAGTGGTTCTGGATATTGACGCTTTCCGCCTTGTCGGCGAATTCCATCAACACGTCATCCGTGGCGCGCAGCTGCTGGCGAAACTTGCCGTTCAGCA
>JALWMK010000049.1 GCA_027083925.1 Sedimenticola sp.
CTGACGGCGACCGGCCTGTTCACCAGCTGGCGGCGGAAGAAGGCATGAGTCCTGTCATGCGCACCAACTGGCTGCTTCTGGCAATTGCGGGGCTGCTGGGTTTCATCATCTATATGCATTCACTGCAACAAGACGGCTATACCCCGATAACGAAGCTGGACGGCAACCGGATCAGCCGCATTTTCATCGAGCACGAAAACATGGTGCTCGCCCGGCTCCAACGCCAGGAGAACGGCTGGGCAGACCTTGCATCCGGCAACCCGGTAGCAAACCAGGAGTGGATCACCAGGCTGCTGCATATTGCCCGCTTACCCAGCCTGTACAGCTTTCCCGCCGCTGATCTTGACCTGGAGGCGTTCGGCCTGCAGCCACCAACTTACCAGTTGCAGCTGGACGAGCAGATCATCCGCTTTGGCGGCATTGACCCCGCCTCCGGGCTGCGTTATATACAGCTGGGCCAGCAGATTCATTTGATCAGCGATGGCTATACCCATTACCTGACCCCGCCTCCCTGAGCCATGCCTGAACTCCCGGAAGTAGAAACCACGCGCCGCGGCATACAACCCCACATCCGGGGAAAAACTGTAACCGCGGTGATCGTCCGCCAGCCCAGGCTGCGCTGGCCGATCCCCGAAGAGTTGCCACAACTACTCAGGCGCCGCAAGCTCAGGAGCGTTGAACGCCGGGGAAAATACCTGTTGCTGCATTTCAGCAATGGCTGCCTGCTGCTGCACCTGGGCATGTCCGGCAGCTTGCGCATTCTGCCTGCCTCCAGGCCAGCGGAGAAACACGATCACTTCGATCTGGTCTTTGGGGCGCAATGCCTGCGGTTGCATGACCCCCGGCGTTTCGGCGCAGTGCTCTGGAGTGACGGCCCTGTGGAACGCCATCCGTTGCTGAAAAATCTCGGGCCGGAACCCTTGTCAGCCAGCTTTCACGGCAAGCATCTGTTCAGGCTTTCCCGCAACAGGCGGGTGGCGGTAAAACAGTTCATCATGGATAGCAAGGTAGTCGTCGGAGTGGGTAACATCTACGCCAATGAAGCCCTGTTCCTGGCCGGCATTCTTCCTGCCACAAGCTGCGGGCGCATCTCCGCCAGGCGCTACGAAAAGCTGGCGCAGGCAATCCAGGAAATACTGACCACCGCCATCGGGCATGGTGGCACCACCCTCCAGGACTTTGCACAGGCAGACGGCAAACCCGGCTATTTCGCCCAGGAGCTACAGGTGTATGGCCATGCGGGAAAGCCTTGTTCTCGCTGCGGCAACGCCATTCGGCATAAATACCTGGGGCAGCGTTCCAGTTATTACTGCAGCCGCTGCCAAAGGTAACCGGGTTAATAACCCAGCAGATAGACTAGCCCCAAAGTGACCAGCGCAACCATCAGGCTCTGCAGCCCGCCCCAAAGCCAGAAAGTACCGCCAACACGGCCAAGAAAAACGCCAAAGAGAAAGAGGATCACCAGTGCCACCATCATTGCTGTAGGCAAAGGATTCAATACCAGCATCACGCCGCTATGTGCCAGCCACAGGGGAACCATGATAACCAGGGCAGTCAGCAGCGGAGACAGGCCGTTCACCAGCGCAACCAGCCAGGGAATCCATACAGCCACCTGGGCATGGTGACTTTCTTGCAGCGAACTCACCATCGCTTTTTCCAACTGCGCCAGGGCGCGGCGTTGCTCTGCTGCTTCACTGATGTACGCACTGGACAGACCACTCATACCCAGCGCCAGTGCCGCCGCCAGGCAGGATGTGATCACCACGGCAAGATCGACGCCACCACTGACATAAAACCCCATCATCAGCCCAAGCATCGTCAACGCGCCGTCATACCCGTTTACCACGAAGTAACGGCGCATGATCTTCTCCGGGCGGGAGATTTTCAACAGGGTCTTGATCTGTTTCAGCAACATCACTTGCCGACTACCGAAACCTCATCAATACTGTGCAGGGAAGCCCCGATCTCATCGATCGCCATGCTGATAAGGGCAAAATCAAGCTTGTCCCCCTCGATCGTCACCTGCAGTGTTTCCGTCTTTTCATCCACTTCCAATACCCGCACATCAACCCGGTAACCTTCTCCCAACGCGGCAATGGCATTGGCAAATTCAAGCGCATTTGGCTGATGCGGCTTCAGGATATCGAGCACAAGACGTTGAACATTGGCCATAGTAATTTCCTCCACACCGAAAATGAAACGATCCGAGAACCTTTGTTCAGGCCAGCATTTCCTGCAAGGCCTGAATATGCCGCTGTGCATTCTGTTGCAGGCGCAGCCGTATGCTGCGGACAATACAGGCCAGATCATCCAAGGCATCTTCAAACCGGTCATTCACTACCAGATAATCATATTCTGCATAATGGGACAGTTCGTTACGCGCATCCTTCATGCGCCGCTCGATAATTTCTTCATCATCCTGCCCCCGATTACCCAGACGCTCGCGCAGGGCTTCAATGGAAGGCGGGATGATGAAGATGGATATGGCATCGGGGAATGCCTTGCGCACCTGCCGGGCGCCCTGCCAGTCAATCTCCAGCACCACATCCAGCCCTGCCTGCAGCTGGAATTTCACCCCTTCCTGACTGGTACCGTAGTAATTATCAAAGACCTGAGCCTGCTCCAGGAAAGCACCCTCACCCGCCTGCGCCATGAATTCCGCCACAGAAACAAAATGATACTCCACGCCATCCTGCTCTCCCGGCCGTGGGGAACGGGTGGTATGGGATACCGACAGCGCCAGATTCTTGTCTGCCTTCAAAAGCTTCTTGAGAAGGCTGGTCTTCCCTGCTCCCGAAGGCGCAGACACAATAAAAAGATTGCCCTGATTGCTGCTATTCAATGTTCTGCACCTGTTCCCGCATTTGTTCGATGAGCACTTTCATTTCCACGGAAATTGCCGTGGTTTCGCTGTCTGCCGATTTGGCGCCCAGGGTATTGGCCTCACGGTTTAGCTCCTGCATGAGAAAATCCAGGCGCCTGCCCACAGGTTCATCTCTTTTCAATACGCTCTGCACTTCCTGAAGATGAGTGGACAGGCGATCCATTTCCTCGTCTACATCCAGGCGCTGGGCCAGCAGTGCCATTTCCTGCTCCAGACGCTGCTCATCCAAATCCCCGACCACCTCTGCCAGACGGTTGCGCAGGCGCTCCCGAACCGCTTCAACCACCACCGGCATGCGCTCACGGGCTTTTTCCACCTGCGCCCGCAACAATTCGCAGCGGCTTTCGATCAACACTGCCAGACGCTGCCCCTCCCGCTCCCGGGTGGCCACCAGATCATCCAGCACTTTTTCCAGCAACGCCATGGCCTGCTCCTGGATCGGGGTCAAATCCGGGGCTGTTGCCACGGCCACCCCCGGCCAGGCGAGCACCGTCATGATATCCGGCTCTTTCAACAATGACTCCCGGCTACGGATCACTTCCATCACGCCCAGCACCTGATCCAGTACGGGCTCATTCAGCACAATGGCGGCCACATCGGCACCACTGGCCTTATAGCGCAAACCACATTCCACCTTGCCGCGGCCCAGGCGCCGTGCCACGGCTTCGCGCACTCCCGCATCCAGCTGGCGGAAATTTTCCGGCAGGCGTGGCTGTATTTCCAGATAACGGTGGTTTACCGAGCGCAATTCCCACACCAGCTCGATTCCTTCCCGTGTACTGCCGCCTCTTGCGAAGGACGTCATACTTCGTATCATCTGTTCCCGGCTCCGACAAATTACTGCACAAATTTCATACTCTTTATGATACTTTGGTTTATCTTTGGATGCCCCTTTTAATACAGATCTTTCATGTCATCGGAAAAACGCGAGCCACTGCCTTCAGGCACCCGGCTGGACTATTACAAGGTACACAAGCTCATCGGCAGCGGTGGGTTCAGCCTTATTTACCTTGGCGAAGAGGAAGACTCCCATGATGAGGTGGCCATCAAGGAATACATGCCCAAGCGTTTTGGCCACCGGAACCGGAACGGCGGGATCCTTTTTTCCAACGAGGAAGCCAAGGACAAGTTCTATCGCGGTCTGCGGCTGTTTTTTCTCGAAGCCAAGGCCCTGGCGATGCTGCGTCACCCGAACATTGTCAATGTACGCAACTGCTTTCTGGACAATGAAACCGCCTACCTGGTAATGGACTACCAGCCCGGCAAGAACCTGGGAAGATACATCAAGCGCCGCAAGGGCGGGTTGAGTACGCGCTTTCTCATGACCGTGTTCCCCCCTCTGCTGGATGCCCTGGAGCTGATACACAATGCCCAGCACCTGCATCTGGACATCAAGCCCGGCAACATCCATATCCGCCCCGGAGGGCAGCCGCTGTTACTGGATTTTGGCGCAGTCTATCACCTGAGCACAGAAGGCAAGAAGAAAGCCCAGGTGATCACCCCCGGGTTTTCCCCTATCGAACAATACCGCGGCATCAGCAAGGTGGGACCCTGGACCGATATCTATGCCGTTGGCGCCAGCATGCGTACCTGCATCGAGGGACGACCACCCCCCACAGCCATCGAGCGCCATGCCAAGGACACCATGGTTCCTGCGGTAGAATCTTTCGGCAAGCGCTATCCCCGGCATATTCTGCAGGCAATCGATCACGCCATGGAAATAGACCCCCAGAAACGCATACAATCCGCTGCCCTGTTGCTCAAACAGCTGAACAGAGACCCGGCGAAAGCCGGGGTACGCAAGGCAGGTTAATGGACACAGCGCGCATTTCCCTGCAGGGCAACCGGGCCAACAACCAGGATCGCTGCGCCATTCTCAACCACGGAAAAAGCTGCCTGATGGTATTGGCCGACGGCCTGGGCGGACATCCCAAGGGCGAGGTCGCCGCACAGATCATGCTAAACGTATGTGAGCAGATTTTTTCCAAAACACCCAAGCCCATCAGTAGCCCACGGTTTTTTTTCCACCATTGTGTTAGCCATGCCCACAAGTTGATCAACCAGTATGGTCAGGCACAGCGACCCAGTATCGCACCCCGAACCACTGTGGTCATGGCTCTGATCCAGGACGGATACTGCTACTGGAGCTATGCCGGTGACAGCCGCTTTTACCTGCTAAGGGACAATGACATCGTTCTTCAGTCCACTGACCACAGCGTACCGCAAAGGAATGCCCTGGGAGAAGAAAATCCCGGCAACCGCGCCCTGACCCGCTGCGTGGGCGGCCAGCGCAGCGCCCCCATGCCGTCAACGGAACCACCGTTTCCGCTACAGCCCAACGATCTGATCCTGCTCTGCTCGGATGGCCTGTGGGGTCAACTGCCACGGCAGCAGCTGATTGAAACCCTGTGGAACACCTTTCCACTGAAAAAAGCACTGCATATGCTTGGCACTACCGCAGAAAATAATGCACAATCCCGCAGTGACAACATCAGCGCCCTGGGGGTTCGCATTGACGAAAGCAGCTGCGCCAGCAGCGCTTCTCTTGCAGGAAACAGTGAAAGCGAGCTGCTGTCCGCCATCGATCACCTCAACGCGCTGATCAGCGAAAGTGCTCCGGAAACATAAGCCGTGCCTATAGCTTCAGGGCACCTCTATCAATTCTGTTTGAGCAGATTCGTGCATGAGGGCAGTGAGAACAAGGCGAAGATCGCAGCAAATGCCCCAGGGCAGCTTCTCTTGCGCAAGCGCAATTCACCTTGTAGC
>JALWMK010000050.1 GCA_027083925.1 Sedimenticola sp.
TATGTAGAGAATAGCACAGAACCGGGAAATAAGGAGAAATTGAGAAGGGAGGAAGGGGATAGGAATTTGCGTTCAGCGCACGGGAAATAACCCTCTGTGATGGATATGAGGGTTTTCCATAGACGTGTCCAGGCAGGTTTGTAAAGTACATCAATGGCCCGAATTACCACTATCCAGACGATGTACAGACTCCTATCCATCTTTGTTCTAACAACTGTGCTTTTCCCTGCATTGCTTCTCGCCGACACCACACAGGCACCACTGCCTGCTCGCATCGAGGTATTCACTAATAGCCGCTATCCGGTAACCAATAACACCACGACCGAAGTTCCTGTCCAAATCCATGATCTCGACGCCCCGGCCGAGCTGGAGGAAAAGCTGAGCGCCGGCCTGCCACCCGATCCGGAACATGCGAAAGCCATAGCGCTCGACCGTCTGGAAGCCCTGGGTGCAGGCCAGCTGGCCGAGATGGTGAACCAGGCCTATGAGGGCGCCTCTCAGGCCATGACCTATGAACTGGTGAAGATTCCGGCGGTGGTATTCGACAACGGAACCAGCGTGATCTATGGCATTACGAACATCGAAGACGCCATCAGGCGTTACCAGGCTTGGCATCAGAGAGAAGTCCGATGAATAAGCGGATCGCCCTTCTTGTACTGGCGCTCACGCTGGCTTTTCCTCCTTTGATAATTGCAGGCTCGATCAACACCGTCTCCATTACCGCCAAGACAGCAGCCGGGGGTCTGAGCTGCATTCGCTGGCGGCCCATCGGGGTCTGCTTCTGGCTGCGCTGCAACTGGAGTGGCTGCCGGATCCGCACCTCCATCAAGGTCGGCCACTATAATCCCGACCTGGTGGTAAGTGCCTACAATGAGTTGGGCGGCAACCCCTGGACAGAGATGGCCGCCACCCTGGGTACGGTACAAAAGACAACGGCCGGTGCCCTGCTGACCGCGCTCCTGGGGGTCAATGCCGACAGTGCGGGCAACCGCACAGAGGGGTCGAACCGGGAACACCGCAATATGGTCTACCGGGAAACGGATGCGATCGGCCATCCGGTTGCTTCGATCTCTCAAATAGCCCAGATAGGCGGGCTGATCTGCCCATCCCAGACCACTTCCCTCTTCCCCTACTTCCAGTCCGCACCAGTCTGATCATCACCACCAATCTATCCTTCTCCGAATGGGTGCAGGTCTTTACCGATGCCAAGATGACGACCGCCATGCTCGACCGCATCACTCATCACTGCGACATCATCGAAACCGGCAATGAATCCTACCGCTTCAAACACCGCAATCAGGCCTCATGACCTGGTCAAAATTGCACGCTGATACCTGGTCAATTTTGGATGCTGTTTGACATGCCTTGCACAGGCTACAGCGATTGTCCAGCATCATTCAGGGATTTTTCCGTCATCCCGAATGCCGGTACATTGTGGCAGATGGATGAATGCTGACTATTTTGCACATATTAGTAATTGCCCCTAATCCTGTAAAATAGCAGCATCAGAGACAATCAGGAACTGGGACAGGATAGACAACGTCTGGTTGAACCCACCCAAAGAGGTTCGGGCTGAGGAACAACAGTGGGACAAAGCTGCATGATTAAACCGGACAACTTTGTTGACAAACACCGGCCCCTTCGTCAGAAAGGAAACCCGCCTCCCCCCGGCGGCATTCCACCACCCGGCATGCCCCCACCGGGAAACTTGTCTTTCATACCGCGCATCATTTTCGCCATGCCGCCGCCTTTCATTTTTTTCATCATTTTCTGCATTTGCAGAAACTGCTTCATCATGCGGTTGATATCCTGCACCTGGGTGCCGGATCCCTTGGCAATGCGGCGTTTGCGCGCGCCTTTGATGACATTGGGAAACTCGCGTTCCTGGGGCGTCATGGAGTTGACGATGGCGATGAGCTTCTTGATTTCTTTATCACCCGCCTGAGCCTTGACGGCATCTGGCAGCTGGCTCATGCCCGGCAATTTGTCCATCATGCCCATGACGCCGCCCATGTTGGCCATCTGCTCCATTTGTTCCTTGAAATCGTTCAGGGTAAAGCCCTGCCCCTTGTGGATTTTCTTCGCCAGTTTGGCAGCTTTTTTCTGATCGACCTTGTGGCTGATTTCCTCCACCAGAGAAACCACATCTCCCATGCCGAGGATGCGCGAGGCAACGCGCTCGGGGTGAAAGGCTTCCAGGGCGGCAGATTTCTCACCAACCCCCAAGAACTTGATGGGCTTGCCGGTGATCTTGCGAATGGAAAGGGCTGCACCACCCCGGGCGTCACCATCGGTCTTGGTCAGGATGACGCCGGTCAGCGGCAGTGCTTCGTTGAAGGCTTTGGCGGTATTGGCGGCATCCTGGCCGGTCATGGAGTCCACCACGAACAAGGTTTCCACCGGCTCGACAGCCTTGTGCAAGGTCTTGATTTCCGACATCATTTCTTCATCGACGTGCAGGCGGCCTGCCGTATCGACAATGAGCACGTCCACATGGGCCTTCTTCGCGGCCTTCAGGGCTGCCTTGGCGATGGATGTGGGCTTTTGCTTTGGGTCACTGGGAAAGAATTCCACGCCCACTTCCGCCGCCAGCGTCCGTAACTGATCGATAGCCGCCGGGCGGTATACGTCGGTACTGACCACCATGACCTTTTTCTTTTCCCGCTCCTTGAGAAAGCGCGCCAGCTTGCCGGTACTGGTGGTCTTACCTGAGCCCTGCAGACCTGCCATGAGCATAACTGCAGGCGGCTGGGCACGAAGATCCAGTTGTTCGTTGGATTCGCCCATGACTCTGACCAGTTCATCATTGACGATCTTGATCAGAGCCTGCCCTGGCGTAAGGCTTTTCAGCACATCTTCGCCCAGCGCTTTTTCCCGCACATCGTTGATGATCTCTTTTACTACCGGCAAGGCGACATCTGCCTCCAGCAATGCCATGCGCACTTCACGCATGGTGTCCTTAATATTGTCTTCTGTTATGCGACCCTGCCCGCGCAGGTTCTGCACAACCTTGCTAAGGCGATCGGAAAGGTTGTCGAACATGGTGTTTCAGTCCAGTAAGGCCAGTAATGGCTCTGATTATATCGGGTATGGGGGACTTTCGGTATGTGGCGTGATATGCCATCATTTCACCCCATGGAAAATGCCCTCATCTTGATTGCCGCCGTAGCCCTGTATGTCTTCAGTGGCGCCATCTTCACTTTGCGCCTGTTCCGCGCCGATCCCCTCATGCGCCCACCAAAATACGTGGGGCTGGCGCTGGGTTTTGTGGCGCTGCTGCTGCATGCCTACCTGCTTTATCTGCTCCTGCACACCATGCAAGGCGTCAATTTCAGCTTTTTCAACGCAGTCTCCTTTGCCGCCTGGGTTATTTCCCTGCTCTATCTGCTCGCTGCCCTGAGCAAGCCAGTGGAATCCCTGGGCGTGGTATTACTGCCTATCGCAGCACTTACCCTTCTTCTGGATCAGTTGTTTCCCGGCGTCAACCTGTTGCCGCCAGATACCAACTGGGAGCTGCGCGCTCATGTCATCAGCTCCATTCTGGCCTATAGCGTCCTCGCCATGGCTGCTGTACAGGCAGTATTGCTGGCCGTTCAGGATCGCCATCTGCGCAAACATCATCCTGGCGGTTTCATCCGTGCTCTGCCGCCTTTGCAGACCATGGAAAGCCTGATGTTCGAAATGATCACGATCGGCTTTGTCCTTCTTACCCTGGCGCTGGCCAGCGGCTTTGTCTTTCTGGACGACATGTTTGCCCAGCATCTGGTACACAAAACCCTGCTATCCCTGTTTGCCTGGCTGGCCTTTGGTGTACTGCTGTGGGGACGTTACCGGTTCGGCTGGCGCGGCCGCACCGCCATCCGCTGGACGCTTACCGGCTTCATCGTTCTGGCGCTGGCCTATTTCGGCAGCAAGGCGGTGGTGGAGCTGGTGTTGAAACTCCCCTGAATTGCCACGGGCAAAGCCTTTCATTTTGCTATAATCTGCACCCACTGCCCTCGTAGCTCAGCAGGATAGAGCAGCCGCCTCCTAAGCGGCAGGTCGGACGTTCGAATCGTCTCGAGGGCGCCACTTCCCGATTGATTCACGTTTTCCCCCGGTCTCTTTGAAAAAGCGGGGAAATATGTCTTCTCTGGCATGATGCTGATGCAGCTATTGGCCGGGCTAATATATGCCTAATTCACTCTTTCTCTGTACTATTTTTTTTGCGATATCAATACAATTGGTATTACTTCCCGACAAACCCATGTTTTCAGTCTCAACCAATCTCAGGTATGCAGCAATTTCCTGGACAGTTTCACCTTTCATTGCTTTGCTGAATACCTGGGGTAAATACCCAAAATATTCATCTCTTGCTTCCGCTATATCAGACACGCCAATTGGATCCCATTCATTAAACAAAACCTGATCAATGAACTCATACAATTTTTGTTGTTCGGGTTTAAGTTTCTTTCCCATATACTAAAACGAACAGTAACAAAGCCACATTCAGCGTCAGCCAGGCGTTCCGGGGCAAGGCGTACTCCACAGGGAATGACCCAGCCCTTGCCAAGGCGCACAACGCAGTACCGGGACGCCTGGCTGGCGCCTTGCGGACTGACCATCCAGAGGCCGCTGAGTAAGGCTTTGGTACTGTTCGTCTTAGTAGTTCAATACGCATAACATTGTGCATGGAGGGATTGCGCTTACTTCTCCGCTGGCTTGTCAAGCGGAGGCAGGCGCAATGCCTGCGGCCTGGCTATTGTCATGCCGGATACGAAGGGTGAAGATGCTTCCTTCTCCTGCGGTGGGGAAACAGCCGTCGCTGGCTCAGGCCTTCCCGCAAACTCGGGAGCAACGGCCGTTTCCCCCAGAGGTTCTGGCTGCTGCTTCTCTACCGGCCGCCAGGCGCTTTCCGGCTTTTCCAGTGAGGGGGCGCTTACTTTTTCAGCAGCAATACCGGGCGATGGAACAACTTCCACCGGCGCACCTTTGCCTGCGGGCGGGCGATGCAGCGGTGGCGGTGTCTTCCCCGGCGGTTCGTAATATGCCGCGCCTGGCCAGTCGGTTCCCGGCGGCTCGATCAGCTCGCTGTTGAACCGCTGGGCGGGTCGATAGTGGTAAGACTGGATTGGCCAGCCATCCGGATAGGGGTAATAGCCTGGGGCAAGAGGTGAGACGTATCCAGGCGGTGGGGGAAGGAATGCTCCTCCTGGCGGCGACCAGCTGGCAGAACCGGGGCCACCATTTCCTCGTGGATAATAGCCGTCCGCCATCGCTATTGCACAGGTCAGCAGGCCATACCCAAAACCAAGCTTGATCAAGCTACGCATTGTCATCTCTCCAGGCAGGATCGGAAGCCGGCCGTATCGGCTCCAGTCCCAGGGGGTTCTCCGGATCTACGCCTTCCATGAACGGCAAATGTCTTTCACGATGCGTTACCTGATAGACGAGGCCGATCCAGTTGGCGATGACGGCTTCCGCTGTATCATGCCAGGTATTGTCCAGCTCTCTGGCCACCAGTTGTTCCGGAAAGCCCGGGGACTCCTCTCCGGCAGCACGGGCGCGGTGAAGACGCCATGCAAATTCATCCATAATCGCTTTCTGCTGCAAGCCAAAGTAGCTGTCTGGCATAGGGGGATACTGTTCCAGCTCACCGGAAACAAAGAGC
>JALWMK010000051.1 GCA_027083925.1 Sedimenticola sp.
GCCGGGTTGTTTCTGGTGGGAGAGAATCGCCGCATGGGACGATTGTCCCATCAGTTTGCAGGGGAATTCTGTGATCAGGGCAGCACAATCCTGGGTTTTTCGCTATTGCGCCGAAACAGTACTGCCATATTGCCAATGCGCTGCACCAGTTTGGCATGGGTTTCGGCTATGATTTCCCGGATGATTTTATCTCTTTCGTCCCGATCACCTGCGCTTACCTTGATTTTGATGAGCTCATGGAAATCCAGGGCAATGCTGATCTCTTCCAGCACGGATTCCCGTAACCCGTGCTGGCCGATCATGACCACTGGCTTCAGAGAATGGGCAAGGCCGCGCAAATGGCGGATCTGGGGGTTGGAAAGGGACACAAAAGACTCCATGTTCGGGGCAGGTTGTCGGGCGCTTATTCTACTCCTTCCCCCCTTGTTGGGGTGAAAACATTTTTTCCGGGCAAAAAACGGATATAATCAAGCCTTTATTGCCACACATCTTCACCAATGGCACGATCAAAAAGCAGTCATCAATGGATGCAGCGCCATGTGAATGACGAATATGTACAGCGTGCCCGGCGTGACGGTTATCGCTCACGTGCCAGCTACAAGCTGCTCGAACTGCAGGAGAAGGACAAAATCCTCAAGCCTGGGCAGGTAGTTGTGGATCTGGGGGCAGCTCCGGGTGGCTGGAGCCAGGTGGCGGTCGGCATCGTTGGCGACCAGGGAAAGGTGCTGGCCATGGATATTCTGGAAATGGAAGCAATTCACGGCGTGGATTTCCTTCAGGGCGATTTTCGGGAGCAGGCAGTGCTGGAAGTGCTGATCAGCCTGCTGGAAGGACGCGAGGTGGATGTGGTGCTTTCCGATATCGCACCAAATACCAGCGGGGTGAGGGTAGTGGATCAGCCGCGCTCCATGTATTTGTGTGAACTGGCGTTGGATTTTGCCCGGAATACGCTCAAACCCGGCGGCGGTTTTGTCACCAAAATCTTTCAGGGTGAGGGTTTTGATGGCTTTATTCGTGATGCCCGCAGCAGCTTTACGCGGGTGCTGACCCGCAAGCCAAAGTCCTCCCGGCCGAAAAGCCGCGAAGTGTATGTGGTAGCAACGGGCTATAAATCCTGATATTTTCCGATACTGGAAAGAACGTAAATCCTTGGCCGATGTCTCACTGAAGGTACGGCAGGGAAATATTTGAGGAATCTTGTTTTGAACGATATGGCAAAAAACATTGTTCTGTGGGTTGTGATCGCCATCGTATTGATGACGGTGTTCAACAGCTTCAACGGACAAAAAAACCGCGCCCCGGCGATTTCCTATACCCAGTTTCTGGAGCAGGTGAAGCAGGGGAATGTGACCAGCGTGGTCATGCACGAAAGCGGGAAAATCGAGGGCACGACCTCTTCCGGCAGCACTTTCATCACCGAAAGCCCCCAGGATCCCGGCCTGGTGGGTGATTTACTCAAGGCCGGCGTGGATATCCGCGCCCAGCCGCCGGAGCAACCGTCCCTGCTCAAGCTTATCCTGATCAACTGGTTCCCCCTGATCGTCATCATTGGGTTGTGGATATTTTTCATGCGCCAGATGCAAGGCGGGGCTGGTGGTCGTGGCGCCATGTCATTCGGCAAGAGCAAGGCACGCATGCTCAGCGAAGATCAGGTCAAGGTGACTTTTGCCGACGTGGCCGGCGTGGAAGAAGCCAAGGAAGAAGTGCAGGAAGTGGTGGAGTTCCTCAAGGATCCTTCCAAATTTCAGCGTCTCGGTGGCAAGATTCCCAAGGGCGTGCTCATGGTGGGCGCGCCGGGTACGGGTAAAACCCTGCTGGCCAAGGCGATTGCCGGAGAGGCCAAAGTGCCGTTTTTCACTATCTCCGGCTCGGATTTTGTGGAAATGTTCGTCGGCGTGGGTGCTTCGAGGGTGCGGGACATGTTTGAAACCGCGAAGAAGCATGCTCCCTGTATCATCTTCATCGACGAGATCGACGCAGTGGGCCGCCATCGTGGTGCGGGCCTGGGTGGCGGGCATGATGAGCGTGAACAGACCCTGAACCAGTTGCTGGTGGAAATGGACGGTTTCGAAGGCACCGAGGGTGTCATTGTTATTGCCGCCACCAACCGCCCGGATGTGCTGGATCCCGCCTTGCTACGTCCCGGCCGGTTCGACCGCCAGGTCACTGTGCCGTTGCCGGATGTGCGTGGCCGCGAGCAGATTCTCAAGGTGCATATGCGCAAGGTTCCCCTGGCCGATGACGTCAAGCCGTCACTGATTGCCCGGGGCACCCCGGGTTTCTCCGGTGCTGATCTTGCCAATCTGGTGAATGAGGCGGCGCTCATGGCCGCCCGCGAGAACAGCAAGGATGTGCGCATGACGCACTTCGAGGCCGCCAAAGACAAGATCATGATGGGTGCGGAGCGCCGCTCCATGGTGATGAAGGACGAAGAGAAGAAACAGACCGCCTATCACGAAGCAGGCCATGCCATCGTTGGCTTGAAAGTGCCTTCTCATGACCCTGTATACAAGGTCAGCATCATCCCGCGGGGACGGGCGCTCGGCGTCACCATGTTTCTGCCCGAAGAGGACAGATACAGCCAGAGCCGCGAATTGCTGGAGAGCCAGATCTCCAGCCTCTATGGCGGGCGCATTGCCGAGGAGCTGGTATTTGGCGACGATCACGTCACCACCGGCGCATCCAACGATATCAAGCGCGCCACAGAGATTGCGCGCAACATGGTCACCCGCTGGGGGCTGTCGGATCGCCTCGGCCCCCTGGCCTATGGCGAAGAAGAAGAGGAAGTGTTCCTCGGGCGCTCGGTTACCCAGCACAAGAATGTTTCGGATGAGACCGCGCATGTTATCGACGAGGAGATTCGCAACATCATCGACCGCAACTATGATCGCTCCCGGCGCATTCTGAAGGAAAACATCGACAAGCTGCACGCCATGGCAGAGGCGTTGATCAAGTACGAAACCATCGATGCCCAGCAGATCAAGGATATTATGGCAGGCCGTGTGCCGCGCCCGCCGGCGGACTGGGATGATGACTCGTCCACAAGCTCTGGTGGCAGCGCCGTGGTGGCGGATGAGGCTCCCCGGGAAAGGAAGAAAGAGGATCCGGTGATCGATCCGGATCCTGCCGGTCAGCACTGATCTACGGTTGGTTGCAGGCGGAGTTTTCCCAGGGAGCTCCGCCTTTTTCAATGGCTATGAGAATGGATTGCAACGGCAAGATACTGGATCTGGACAGCCCCGGCGTTATGGGGATACTCAACGTCACCCCTGATTCGTTCTCCGATGGCGGAAAACACCTGCGTCCCGAGGCCGCTGTCGCCCAGGCCTTGCAGATGGCGGAAGCTGGCGCTGCCATTGTTGATGTAGGTGGCGAATCCACAAGGCCGGGAGCCGCACCTGTGTCGGTTCAGGAAGAACTGGATCGGGTCATTCCCGTGATCGAGATGCTGGCGGCCCGGTTGGAGATCCCGATTTCCATTGACACCAGCAAGGCGGAAGTAATGCGCGCCGCCGTACAGGCAGGTGCTGGCCTGATCAACGATGTGAACGCATTAAGGGGGAAGGGGGCCTTGCAGCAGGCGGTGCAACTGGGCGTTCCCGTATGCCTCATGCATATGCAGGGCCAGCCCCGAACCATGCAGCAGGCACCTGCATACCGTAGTGTGCTGGAGGAGGTACATGCCTTTCTTGCTCAACGTATTGCAGTTTGCGTGGATCATGGGATTGCACGGCAGCGCATACTGATTGATCCCGGATTCGGTTTTGGCAAGACTCTTGAACACAATCTTGAGTTGCTTCGCCATCTTGGTGCGCTTGAAGAACTGAACTGTCCGCTGCTGGTGGGCTTGTCACGCAAGACCATGCTTGGCACGCTCACGGGCCGGGAGCCGGCACAAAGGGTCGCGGCCAGCGTTGCTGCGGCGATTCTCGCGGTGGAAAGGGGAGCGAGTATCGTGCGTGCGCATGATGTGGAGGAAACCGTGGATGCACTGAAAATACTGGAAGCAGTAACAAGGGAGTCTTAGCTGATGAAAACAAGAAAATATTTTGGAACCGATGGCATACGCGGCCGGGTCGGTGAAGGCAGGATCAATCCGGAATTCGTGCTCAAGCTGGGCTGGGCTGCTGGCCGGGTTCTGGGCAACGGTGGTTCAGGAAAGGTGCTTATTGGCAAGGACACGCGCATCTCCGGCTATCTGTTCGAGGCGGCGCTGGAAGCAGGATTGGTAGCAGCTGGCATGGATATTCGCCTGCTCGGGCCCATGCCCACACCAGGCATTGCCTACCTGACGCGCACCCTGCATGCATCGGCTGGCATTGTCATCAGTGCCTCTCACAATCCCTACTATGACAATGGCATCAAGTTCTTTTCCTCCTCTGGCACCAAGCTGCCGGATGAGATGGAAAAGGCCATCGAGGCCGAGCTGGAAAAGCCCCTGGTGACAGTGGATTCCGCGAACCTGGGCAAGGCGCTCCGGGTGGAGGACGCTGCGGGCCGCTATATAGAATTCTGCAAGAGTACCGTACCCCATCATCTGGATCTGTCTGGCCTCAAGATTGTGGTCGATTGTGCCAATGGCGCCACCTACCACATTGCCCCCCCGGTGCTGGAAGAGCTTGGTGCGCAGGCTGTGGTGATCGGCGCTGAGCCGGATGGCTTCAATATCAATCGGGAAATCGGCTCGACACACCCGGAGGCATTGCAGCAGGCGGTATTGCAGAATCAGGCGGATGTGGGCATCGCCCTGGATGGTGATGGGGATCGTTTGATCATGGTTGACCATACTGGCGCGATTGTTGATGGTGACGGCATTCTGTACATCATTGCCCGCTCACGCATGACGCATCCTGACGGCCTCAAGGGGCCGGTGGTAGGCACTACCATGAGCAACCTGGGACTGGAGCTTGCGCTCAATGAACTGGGCGTGGAATTGCAGCGTACGGATGTGGGGGACCGCTACATTCTGGCTGCTCTGGATGCCAACAAGTGGGTATTGGGGGGCGAGCCTTCCGGGCATATCATTTGCCGGGACCGCACTTCAACCGGGGATGGCATCGTTGCCGCATTGCAAGTGCTTGCAGCAATGGTAATGAGCGACTCCAGCCTGCATGACCTGAGCATGGGGATGCAGCGCCTGCCGCAGATCCTGGTGAACGTGGATCTGGGAAAAGCCCTGCCGGCAGTGATCATGGAGAATGATCAGGTGCAAAAATCCGTCAAGGCGGCGGAAGCGACCCTGGGCGATGACGGGCGTGTATTGCTGCGCCCGTCGGGGACAGAACCTTTGATCCGGGTGATGGTGGAGGGGAAAGATGCGCCTCTGGTCACGCGGCTGGCCAACGAAATCGCAGAGACCGTCAAGAGGATGACCCCAGCCTGAATCCATGGGTTCAGGCCCAGCTTAGTGATGGATCAGGGCCGGATGCACAATGGAGCCGTTTGCCACATTGACCGCAGCATTCAGCACGGCATTGTCTTTCCATCTTCTGTTTGCCAGACTAAGGGAATAGGGCAGGAGGCTTGCTGACAAGGCAATGGAAGCTGTTCTTGGCACTGCTCCGGGGATATTGGTTACACAGAAATGCAATGCGCCGCATTCCGTGTATATGGGTGTTGTGTAGGTGGTGGGTCTGGTGGTTTCGATGCATCCCCCCTGATCCACGGCGATGTCCACGATGACGCTGCCAGCCTGCATGGAACAAACCTGTTCCCGGCTGATGATTTTCGGTGCTTTGGCGCCGGGTATGAGTACTGCTCCGATAAGGAGGTCAGCCTGTTTGACATGGCAGGAGAGCGCTTCCTGGTAGGGATACAGTGCCGTAATATTGCTTGCCATGTTCATCATGGCATCGAGTTTGTGCGCCTGCTTGTCGAAAACAACAACTTCTGCCCCCATGCCGGCGGCAAGACTGGCGGCATTGCTCCCTGCATTGCCAGCGCCAAGAACTACCACCTTGCCCCGCTCCACGCCGGGAAGCCCGCCCAGCATCAGCCCCTTTCCTCCGCACGGGCTGTGCAGGTAGTGGGCGCCCGCCTGGACGGCAATGCGGCCCGCGATATTGCTCATGGGAGCAAGAATGGGGAGTCCGTATTGATCCTGCACGGTTTCAAAGGCAATGGCAGTCAGTCCGATGTCGCATAGTTTCTGTGTGAGAGCCGGCAAGGCGGCGAGATGCAGAAAACTGAATAGCCGGTGATCCCTGCGCAGCAGATCCAGTTCCTCGCCAACAGGCTCCTTGACCTTGATGATGAGCTGTCCTTTTTCGTAGACCGCCGCTGCATCGGGCAATATTCGTACACCGGCACGGACATACTCTTCATCGGAAAAGCCGCTAGCCTTGCCAGCCCCCGCCTGGATATAGGCCTCATGACCGGCATGCACCAGATCTGCCGCTGCATCGGGAATCAGGGCGACCCTGCCCTCAAAGGGCCTGATCTCTTTGGGTATGCCAATTCTCATGTGTTAGGATTTGCCGCATAAATAAATACTGATTATAAACCAAGGAGTTTTCCCGTGAGTGAAACCAGATATTGCCCATTGCTGATTTTGGGTTCCGGCCCCGCCGGATACACCGCAGCCATCTATGCTGCCCGCGCCAATCTGCATCCGGTACTGATCACCGGCATGGAACAGGGAGGGCAGCTCATGACCACCACTGACGTGGACAACTGGCCCGGTGACAACGAGGGTGTGCAGGGGCCGGATCTCATGGAACGCATGAAAATGCATGCAGAGCGCTTTGAGACCGAGATTATTTTCGATCACATTCACACCGCCGGACTGACCCGGCGGCCATTCACCCTGACCGGCGATGCGGGCAGCTATACCTGTGACGCCTTGATTATATGCACTGGCGCATCGGCCCGCTACCTGGGCCTGCCTTCGGAAGAAAAGTTCAAAGGCAAGGGCGTTTCAGCCTGCGCTACCTGTGACGGATTTTTCTATCGCAATCAAAAGGTCGCGGTGATCGGTGGTGGCAACGCCGCCGTGGAAGAGGCGCTGTATCTCTCCAATATCGCCTCGGAAGTGGTTCTGGTGCATCGCCGCGACGAGCTGCGTGCGGAAAAGATCCTGCAAAAACAAATTCTGGACAAGGCCGAAAACGGCAACATCACCATCATGTGGGATAGTGTTCTGGAAGAAGTGCTCGGTGACGACAGCGGGGTTACAGGCATGCGCATCCGCAACGTGAAGGATGATTCCACCCAGGATGTCGAGCTGCAAGGTGTGTTTATCGCCATCGGCCACAGCCCCAACACCAGCCTGTTCGAAGGCCAGCTGGAGATGAACAACGGCTACCTGAAAGTAAAAGGCGGCACCGAGGGCAATGCCACTGCAACCTCCATCGAAGGCGTATATGCTGCTGGTGATGTGGCCGATCACATCTATCAGCAGGCGGTCACTTCCGCTGCCAGTGGCTGCATGGCTGCCCTGGATGCCGAGAAATACCTCGACGCCCTGGAGAAGTGATACTTGCTGTTCTCCCTGGATGATACCCAGCCGGGCGAACCTTTTCCCGACCCTTCATTGGCGGAAACAGACCCTGATGGCCTGCTGGCCGTGGGAGGCGATCTGTCCACCGAACGTATTGTCCAAGCCTATCGCCAGGGAATTTTTCCTTGGTACGGGGACTCCCAGCCGCTATTGTGGTGGAGTCCGGATCCGCGTATGGTGCTTTTTCCGGATGAACTGCATGTCAGCCGCAGCCTGGCCAGGGCGATGCGCAAAGAGCACTTTCAGGTCACTTTTGACCAGGCGTTCGACCGGGTAATCGAGGCATGCGCACAGCCGCGGGAAAGGGGTGACGGCACCTGGCTGATGCCGGAAATGATTGCTGCCTATCGGCTCTTGCATCAGCAGGGTATTGCACATTCTGTAGAAGCATGGCAAAAGGGCGCGCTGGTTGGGGGACTCTACGGAAACGCTCTTGGAAGCGTGTTTTTCGGGGAATCCATGTTTACCCATATGCCGAATGCATCCAAGGTGGCCTTTGTCTGCCTGGTTCGCAGCCTCAAGAGTGCGGGCTTCCCGCTGGTTGACTGTCAGGTATATACGCCGCATCTGCAATCCCTGGGAGCGCGTTTGATTCCCCGGGATGAGTTCCTGTCCCTGATTGGCGGTGCTGTGGATGATCCACAACGCTTTCCGGCAGATGTATCGTGCGCATGAATCTCGGCTTGAGCCAGGAGCATCTTTGCAGTTATCTGCAGCAGAAGATGTCCCGTTCCCTGATGGTGATGGATGAAGCGCTGCTTTCCCCCCAGGTTTATGATGCCCTGCTTGCCCACGGTTATCGCCGTAGCGGAGAATATGTCTACCGTCCCTGGTGCGATGACTGCAGGCAATGCCATGCGGTGCGGGTGCCCGTAAGACGCTTTCGTCCCAGCCGCAGCCAGCGCCGCTGCGGGAAAGTAAATCAGGATCTGGATGTGAACTGGCATCCGGGAGAACTGACGGAGGAACAGCATGCGCTGTATCTGTCCTATCAGGACCATCGTCATGCCGACAGCTCCATGGCGGGTGCCAGCTTGGCGGAAATCGAAGCCTTTCTGCTTGCAGGCTGGAGCAATGTGCGTTTCCTGGAGATGCGCCTGAACCGGGAGTTGCTGGCGGTGGCGGTAACGGATTTTCAGCCACAGAGCCTGTCGGCGGTGTATACCTTTTTCCACCCGGACATGGGCAGGCGCTCTCTGGGAAACTACGCTGTATTGCAGCAGATTCTCCAGGCCCGTGGTTTGGGAAAGAGCTGGTTATATCTGGGATACTGGATTCCGGATTGTCGCAAAATGGCCTACAAGTCTGTATTCCGACCCCTTGAAGTACGGCGATCCATGCAGGAAATGCAGGACGAAAAATGGATTGAGCAATGCTGAATGTCTACCCGTCCAACCGGCTGGAAGATCTGGCGCAACTGCTGGATGCGGTGCTGCAAACGCCAAAGTCCAATCTGCTGCAGCCGGATATTGTGCTGGTGCAAAACGGCGGCATGCAGCACTGGCTGAATTTGCGGCTGGCGCAGCAGCGCGGCATTAGCATGAATCTGGATTTTCGTCTTCCGGCGAGTTTTTTCTGGCAGATCATCCGCGAGATTTTGGGCAGGGAGTCGGTACCGGATCTTTCTCCGTACTCCCGTGAAGTATTGTGCTGGCGCCTGTATGACCTGCTGGCGGATGCTGTCGTCACGGAGAACCCCCTGTGCCGGGAACCAGGCAATTACTGGCAGAATGCCCAGGGTTCCCCCCACAGTCTGCGTTTTCAGCTGGCCAGAGAACTGGCGGATTTGTTCGAACAGTATTTGATCTACCGGCCGGACTGGATCAGGGCCTGGGACAGGGGAGAAACCCCGCACTGGCAAGCATTTGTCTGGCAGCAGCTGGTGGCCGGGGTTCCTGACCACCCACTCAAACTATTACAACGGGCGGCAAGGGAAATGCCACAGGCAACCCGCCGGCTGCCGCAGCGCCTGTTTGTATTCGGCATCAATGCCCTGGCGCCCCTGTGGCTGGATTTTCTGGGAACCCTCGGCAGCTATGTCCAGGTGCATTTGTTTCACCTGAATCCCTGTGTCGACTATTGGGGGGATGTGCGCAGCGAAAAGCAACTGAGCCGCTGGCTCGAAAGTGACGAGAACAGCATGGACATCAATCCCCTGCTGGGAAATCTGGGTGCACAGGGGCGGGAATTTCTTTCCTTGCTGCAAGAACAGCCCACAACGGAATTTCCCGTCTTCGATCCACCATTGAGACCGGATGCACCGGACAGTCTGTTGCATCACCTGCAAATGGATATTTTCAGCCTGGACGATGCGCGCCGGCGTCCTTCTGATCTGCGTGATGACAGCATCACCCTGGTGTCTGCGCACTCGGCGTTGCGGGAAGTGCAGGCGTTGCATGACTGGTTGCTGCACCAGTTCAATCAGGATGACAGCCTCGTCCCGGCGGATGTGCTGGTGACCTGTCCGCAAATAGAAGACTATGCCCCGGCGGTACAGGCGGTTTTTGGCAGTATCCGGGAGCGCGGTGATGCACAATCTCCAAGACTTCCCTGCTCCATTGCAGACCGGGCACTACGGGATGAAGAACCCCTGGTGGCGGCGTTTGCAGAACTGCTGGATTTGCCGGACAGCCGCTTTCAGGTATCGCAGATACTGGGCCTGATGCGATTGCCGGCAGTGCAAAAACAGTTTGCTATTTTGGATGAGGATCTGCCTGCTATCGAGGGCTGGCTGGAACAGGCGGCGGTGCACTGGGGCCTGGACGGCAGACACAGGCAGCAGATACTGGGTATGCAAAGCCACAGCGAGCGCTTTACCTGGAAGCAGGGCCTGGAGCGTTTGCTCCAGGGATTTGCCTGGGGGCATGAACCTGCAATCTATGACGGCCGCTTGTTGCTTCCAGATGTGACAGGAGAAGAAGCCCTGCTGTTGGGAAAGCTGCTGCAGCTTATTGAGGGGTTGAAGTGCTATGCGCACAAGCTGCATCTCCCGCGCAAGGCGACTGCCTGGCAAACGTTGTTGCTGGAGATGCATGGCTGGCTGTTCGGGATCGACGCCGGGGAGGAACAGGCACAGCAGCTGGTTGTCACCACCATTGATGAACTGGGGGAATACACCCAGGCAGCGGGTTTTGAACAGGAAATACCCCTGCCCGTGATTCGTGATTGGCTGCGGGACGGTTTTTCCCGCCCCGAACCGGGGCGGCAGTTTCTACTGGGGCAGGTAAGTTTTTGTTCCATGATTCCCATGCGCAGTGTGCCGTTCCGCATCATTGCCGTGCTGGGGCTGAACACCGGTGAATTTCCCCGCCAGCGACCTCCCCGGGGGTTCGACCTGATGGCCCGGGAAACGCCCCGTGCCGGGGATCGTTCCCGGCGAGGGGATGATCGCTATTTGTTTCTCGAAACGCTGATTTCCGCCAGGGAAAAACTGTACCTTAGCTATCAGGGGAAGGATGTTAAAACCAACCTGCTGCGGGAGCCATCCCTGGTGCTGAAGGAATTGATGGACTACTTGCAGCAGGGCTACAGCTGGTTTATGTCCGGGACTGCTGCGGATCTGATGCAGCTGCCGCTACAGCCTTTCAGTGCGGAAAACTATATGGAGAAAACCGGCAGGGAATCGGCTTTCCACTCGTTTGATTCCGGATGGTTATCCTTGCTGCAAAGCCGGGGAGAACGAAACCAGATGCGCCTGCCGCCGGTTGAGGATGGCGAAACGGAGTTGCAGCTGGAAACGCTGTTGCAGTTTTTCTCGCATCCTCCCCGTTATTTTGCCCAGCTGCAGTTGGGCTTGTACCTGGGAGCGGACAACCCGGGAGGCCCAGAGGATCAGGAGCCTTTTTCGGCCAGCCATCTGGATCGCTATCTGCTTCAGGAGCAGCTGGTGCAAAGCCACCTGGAAGGCGGAAGTGACAAGGAAATATTGCAGCAGGCCAGACTCAGTGGCCAGCTGCCGGAAACCCCCGTGATTGATGAGATACTGGAGAGCTGGGCGCAACAGGCCAGTGATTTCGCAAAACAGGTTGCCATGCAAGGTGGGGCCGGGCTTGTTGCAGTGGATGCAGAGATCGAACTGCAGGGGCAAAAGCTGTTGGTGAGCCTTCCCCGGGCTGGTGACGGGCTGCTGTTTTACCGCCTCGCCAGCGCAAAGGGAAAAGATGACATGCGCCTGTGGCTGCACCATCTGCTCGCCCAGTGCCTGCCGGGGGGTGAGCCGCTGGTGACCCGGGGCATATTCCGCCATGGAACCAGGCTGGGGAAGTTTCGCCAGGTAGTGTTTGCGCCGGTGGAAAATGCACCGGAAGTGTTGCAACAGCTTCTGCATGTGTGGCGGGAAGGCATGCGGCAGCCTCTTCTCTGCGGGGTGGACCTGGGCAGGAAATGGGTAGAAACACTGGCGGAAAACCCCGGAAAGTTTTCGTCCTTCTGGGCGGATGATTTCAACCGGCGCGGCCCTGGCTATGATCCCTATTATCGCTGGTTTTGGCCGGAAGCGCCGGAGGTGCAAGCGCTCCCGGCAAAGCTTCTGGAACAGATCTATGCCCCCTTGTACCAGCATCGTCGGGAAGAAGACTTGTGAGCATGCAGCCTCTGGATGTCACTACCTTGCCATTGCGTGGACGCCAGCTCATCGAGGCCAGCGCCGGTACCGGCAAAACCTTCAGCATCACCCGCATCTACCTGCGTTTGTTGTTGGAAAAACAGCTTGATGTACGCAATATCCTGGTGATGACATTTACCCGGGCGGCCACCGAAGAGCTGCGTGGCCGCATCGCCGCGGAGTTGCGTCATGCCCTGGACAGCTGGGGAATCCCCGATGTTGCAGATGATTTCTATCGGGAGATGAACAAGCGTTTCTCCAGGGAGCAGGCGCGCCCGCTGCTGCATCGTGCCCTGTTGTATCTGGATGAGGCTCCGGTATTCACCATCCACAGCTTCTGTCGCCAGGTACTGGAGCGCCATGCCTTTGCCACGGGGATGGATTTCGATATCGGCATCGAGCAGGAGCTGGCTGATCTTCAACTCCAGGCAGTGCGGGACTGGTATCGTTGTCTGGCGGTGCGAGAAGAGGATTACCGCCTGATAGCCCACTACTGGCCGGATCCGGAAAGTTTCTTTCAGACTTTTGGCAATCTGCTGGAGAAACCGGTTCAGCTTACCGTTGTGGACCCCGTTCAACTGCTGCAGGCATGGCAGGAGCGCAAGCAGGCCTGCAGGAGCCAGCTGCAACGGCAGCAGGAACAACTTTTTGCCCTGTTGGTAAATGGCAGGAAAGACAGCGACAAGCGTAGCCGGGAATGGCAACTGCTTATGGAATGGCTAAACCAGGGCGATGATACTCCCATGCCTCGGGAGGCAGTGGCTTTTCTTCATGGCAACCGTTTGCGAACCCTGCCCACCGGGGAAGGACTCAGTAGCTGGCTGAAAACTGCAAAGGCGCTGAAAAAAGAGGGAGAAGAGCTGCAGCAGCGCCTGCACAAAGCGGCAGCCTACTGTCTCGTAACAGAAGCGCTGGCAGCCATGGAGCAATCCATCCTTCAGGCCAAGCAGGCGCAGCGGATCCTGGGTTTCGATGATCTGGTGGAGCGGCTCTCGGCGGCACTCGATGGAGCCTCTGGACAGGGGTTAGCGGAGGTGCTGGCGCAGGAATATCCGGCAGCGCTGGTCGATGAATTCCAGGATACCGACCCGTCCCAGTATCAGATCCTGCAACGGATCTACACTCCCGCCAGAGGGCAGGAAACAGCGCTTTATCTTATTGGCGATCCGAAACAGGCGATCTATGCTTTTCGTGGTGGTGACGTATTTGCCTACCTGCGCGCCCGCTCGGATGTAGATCTGCATTGGCATATGGATACCAACTGGCGCTCTTCCACCGCCATGGTCGGTGCCGGCAACCGCTTGTTTCATGGTGCCCCACTGGATCAGCCGCCGGCAGATGTGTTTGGCCTGGGCATTGAATACAAAATAGTAAAGGCATCGGGCAAAGGTGATGAGATTGCCTTGCAGGACGATGAAAAGGCCGCCGCGCTGCAACTGGTGCATTTCCCTGTTCATGAGGATTATGAGAACCGTTCCGGCCAGAACAAGGGGGACTTTCGGGGCGTGATGGCGCAGTGGTGTGCTGCCGAAATCGCCCGCTTGCTGGGTGGCAAAGTGTTGCTGGGTGAGGTGCCGCTTCAAGCCAAGGATATCGTGGTGCTGGTGCGGGATCGTACCGAGGCGGAAGTGATCAAAACGGCACTGACTGCCGCTGCGCTGCCGTCGGTTTACCTGAGTCTGCATGACAAGCTGTTTGCCAGTGAGCAGGCCATTGATCTGCACCAGGCGTTGCTGGGCATCCTGGAATTGGAAAACGAGCGCCTGGCGCGGGCTGCTTTGGCCAGCGCCTGCCTCGGAGGAAATGCGCAACAGCTGCGAAGCATGAACGAAAATGAAGATTTCTGGGAGCAGCAACATTCGCGCCTTCACCAGCTGCGCAAGCTATGGCGGGAGCAGGGGTTTGTCGCCATG
This sequence comes from Sedimenticola sp., assembly GCA_027083925.1. Taxonomy (GTDB): domain Bacteria; phylum Pseudomonadota; class Gammaproteobacteria; order Chromatiales; family Chromatiaceae; genus Thiolapillus. Next base: position 14,015 of record JALWMK010000051.1, read on the forward strand.
GCGCTGACCTTGCTTCACCATCATTATCAACCACCTGCCAGGGAGCGGGAGCGTGCCCTGACCAACAGCCTGCATCTGCTGGAGTCGTTGCAACAGGCCAGTCAGCGCCATGCCCGTCCCCGGGAATTGCTGAACTGGCTGGGCGAACAGATTCGCGGGGAAGGGGAAAACCTGGAAGCAGAGCTACGCCTGGAAACAGACGCGGATTTACTGCGCATCCAGACCCAGCATGGCGCCAAAGGGCTGGAGTATCCAGTGGTATTCATCCCTTTCGCCAGCCGTTACAGGAACCCGCTCAAATCGGCTGGCCGCACTATCGAGATATTCAGCTTTCATGACAGGAATGCCCTGGAGCCTGTCACTCAACTGGGATGGGATGAAGAGGCAGCAGACCTGGCCAGGGAAGAAGGCCATGCAGAATCAGTGCGTTTGCTATACGTGGCGGTTACCCGTGCAATTCACCGTTGCTACATTGGCAGTACGCCGTTTCCGGAACACGAAAGGTCGCCGCTGGGGCAGCTTCTGGGTTTGCCAGGGGGTGGGGAGCTGGCGCCAGCCCTGGACTCACTGGCGGCCGATATGCCAGAGATTAGGTTTTCCCTGGTGGCAAACGACAGTTTTCCGGCGTGCGCCAGCCAGTTGACAACCGGGCATGATGGCCATCTGGCGGCTGCGTCTTTCCGTGGTTGCATTCAACGCGATTGGTGGCTGAGTTCCTTTTCCGCGCTGACGCGCAATCTGCGTCATGGCGGCATCACCCTGCCAGACCGGGATCAGGCTGGGCAAATGCACCAACAGCATGCCAGCCAACTGCGTTTTGCACTCCCGGCAGGCGCCGCTGCGGGGAATCTGCTGCATGAGATTTTCGAGGATCTGGATTTTTCGCGGCCAGACTGGAGACAGGCGTTGCAGCGCCCTCTGGCGCGGTTTGGTTCCCTGCCGCAAGGATTTGCGGAATCTGATCTGGTGGCTTGGCTGCAGGAAGTGCTGCACACGCCCTTGTCCCGGGGACTGACCCTGTCTCAACTGGGTTGGCCCCAAACCCTGCGGGAGACGGCCTTCTATTTTCCCATGGCCAAGGGGAATGTACATGAGCTGGAAAGCATCATCGCCCAGCACAGAGGGCAGGAAGAAGCGATTGAGCTGCCGGTAAAACGCAAACTGCAAGGCATGATGCATGGCTATATCGACCTGATTTTCGAGTGGCGGGGACGCTATTATGTGGCGGACTACAAGTCCAATTTTCTGGGCAACCAATTGAGTGACTACAGCTGGCAGACGATCGAACGCAGCATACAGCAGGCATTCTACGATTTGCAGTACCTGCTTTACAGCCTGGCGCTGCATCGCTACTTGCAGGCGAAGCTGGAAAACTATCGGCCTGCAGAGCATTTTGGTGGAGTGTATTACCTTTATCTGCGTGGTATGTCAGCGAACACGGGAAGCGGCGTGTATTACAAACCGGTTCAGGAACTATTACTGACGCAGCTGGACGCCCTGTTTGGGCGGAATGAAGATGTATAGCAGCTATAATCACTGCCGGGTGCAACTGCATGGTGTGGAGGCAATAGATTATTATCTTGCCGGTTCTTTGTGCAGGCATTTGCCGGCGCAGGATACGCCTTTGTTGTTTCACAGCATCATGCTGCTTTCTTCTCTGCTGAGAGAGGGACACGGCTGCCTGAAACTGCAGGCGGAAGCAGGGCAATGGCATTGGCGGGATGAAGAGAGGAAGGGCGGTTATCATTTTCCCGCCTTTGCGCAATGGCGGAACACTCTTCGGCAAACCGCCCTTGAACCCCTGGACAACCAGCCCCTGGTATTTGAACATGAACGTCTGTACTTGCGACGCTACTGGGCTTTTGAAAAAGGCGTGGCGGACAGGCTGAAGGAACTGATGGTCCGTTCTTTTTTCCCCGACCGGGATCTGGCTATTGAGGTGCTGGGACAGATGTTTCCCGACGGGCAGCCGGATGACCAGCAGCGCCTGGCTGTTGCCAATGCCATGGGGAGCGGGTTCTCGGTGATTTCCGGCGGCCCCGGGACCGGGAAAACCTTTACTGTCACCAAGCTGCTTGCCGCCCTGCAGTGCCTGAACAATCACCAGTTGCGTATTGCCATGGTGGCGCCTACCGGCAAAGCCGCGCAGCGCCTGAACGAATCGGTGGCGGCCGCCAAGGTCATCCTGCAAAAGCAGGGGGTGCTCGCCCCGGAAGATCTGCTGGGTATTCCGGAAAATGCAACTACCTTGCATCGTTGTCTAGGCGTCATTCCGGGGCAGCATGAGTTTCGTCATAATGCCGCCAATCCTCTGCTGTTCGATTTGTTGCTGGTGGATGAGGCGTCCATGGTTGATCTGCCCATGATGTACCGGCTGCTGCAGGCCTTGCCCCATGAGGCAAGCCTGATCCTGTTGGGTGATCCTGACCAGCTGCCTTCGGTTTCTGCAGGCAGTGTGCTCGCCGATCTGACCCCAAGACCTCACCCGGGTTACAGTGCGGCAAGGCAGCAATGGTTGCAGCAATTGGCGGGGAGTTCATCACCGATGGCATCCGGGAAGAATGCTGACTATCTGAGTGTGCTGACCGATAGCCGGCGCTTTGCCGAAAAGGGCGGGATAGGTCGGCTTGGTGCTGCGGTTATTGCAGGCGAGGCAGAGAAAAGCTGGGATATTCTGGATAGCAGGATTCCGGGTTTGCAGCTGCAGAAAGAGGGTGATTTGCATTCCTGGCTGGACGGCTGGATAGAAACCTATTACCAGTTGCTGTTGCAGACCGGTGATGTGCAGCAGGCCTTTGTGCTGCTGGGGGCGTTTCGCATCCTCTGTGTTACCCGTAGCGGCCCCCAGGGTGCGGAGCAGGTCAATGAATATATCGAGGTGCAGTTGCGCCGAACCGGCCTGATCTGTACCGATGGGAAATGGCATCCTGGCTGCCCTGTGATGGTGACGCGCAATCACTATGAGCTGGATTTGTACAATGGAGATACCGGTTTGATTGTACAACATGACGGGCAGCTGCGGGCAGCGTTTGCAAAAGGAGACGAGCTGCACTATTTCAGCCCCCTCCGTCTCCCTTCTCTGGAAGCCGTTTATGCAATGACCGTGCATAAAACCCAGGGTTCTGAGTTTGAGCGGGTGGCGCTGCTGCTGCCGGACAATGATCTGCCCCTGAACTCCAGAGAGCTGCTGTATACGGGCATTACCCGTGCAAGAAATGAGCTGATGATCCGGGCCAGTGAAGCAATCTGGAAAAAAGCGGTGCAGCGTAATGTGGAGCGCTATTCGGGCTTGCCGGATCGCCTCTGATCCTGCACGGTGATGGTGATTTTTTCTGATATCAGGGGCGGTTCCAGAGGCTCGTGGGTTTCATCACCCAGCAGTAACTGCAATGTGTGTTTTCCCGGAGGAAGGGTTAATACAGTTTCTGTTTCACCCGCATCGAAGTGTATATGGTTCTTGTTGTGAGGCAGGGGTTCATCCATCACAGGATTGCCGGGGTGATTGACAAGCAGATGGTGATGGCCGGCAGTGTGCCGTCGTTTGTCTTTGGTTCCGGCAGGTACAATGCCGTAGCCTTCGATGCCGAATATGACTTTGTATGAAGTGCTGATGGTATCGCCATCTTTCAGGTTTTTGAAATAGACCCTCGCATCCTCCCCAGGGGAATGGGCAACGGCGCCTGCGGCGAAAAACAACGCCGGAAGCAGAATGCTGGTTTTCAGTTTGTTCATGGTTTCACTCCGTATCTCCATCTGAATGTTTGAAAAAAGGGCTCCGGAGAGCCCGAATGATTCACCAGAAGGAGGTTTACTAGCATGGTTGTTCAGCGGGGTTTATTCTTCTGCAATTCCATCAGTTCCTGAAGCAGGGCCTCGACATTCGCGAGGCGTTTTTCCATGTTCGCCATATGCTTTTTCATCATTTCCTGTTTTTGCTGCATCATTTCCGGGGTCATTGCGCCCATGCCGCCATTGTCTGCCATGGCCCCTTTCATCATCTGTTTGCCGTCATGATTCATGGCCATACCGGTGCCCGCAATTGCGGGAATGGAAATGGCTGTGGCGACTGCGGTTGCAGCAATTATGTTGGGAAGTTTCATTGGATTGTCTCCGATAGAGTACGCTGTTTACCCTGCCAGAAACAGCTCTGGCAGGGAATGTCAGCAGCATTACTTGATGCCGTATCCTTCCGGATCCTGGTCATGCAAGGCGTCCCTTCCGGTGGGCAGCTCCGGTTTGGCATTGGGGTTAATGGCAACGTCTTCCGGGTTGGCAATGTGGCTGCCGTAGAGGTCTCCCTCACCTTTCATTGCTTCACCACTGGGGGCACCCTTGCCATGATCCATCAATGGTGATGCATACATGTCCGGGTTGCCACTGAAATGCTTGTCATGTGCCCAAGCGGCGGTGGTAGTGCCGAGAATGGCGATGGCTGCGATGGTGAGCAGTTTGTTCATGGTGTTTCTCCTGTTTGATTTACACGGTTTGTTTGCAATGTGGCCGGTCTTTGTGAACGACTGCCTTGTACACTGCAGTTCGCGTGCCAACAGTGGAAAGATTTTGTCTTTCCTTTATTAAACAATGAGATAAAGTTTTTCTGGGCGTGGGGTTTTTTTGTGGGAGATGCGAGGGGAAAATGCGGGGCGTTAAACTATTCTACGATTCATTAAAATTGTACTTCTTGATTCGGCGTTCCAGTGCAGGACGGGAGATGCCCAGAATTTCACAGGCTTTGCCTTTGTGCCAGCGTGTGTATTGGAGGATTTTTCTTACATGCCGTTCTTCTATGTCTTCCAGGCTGATGAGTTCTGGTTCGGGGTTCTCCCTTTCAGCAGGCCTGGGAGCGTTCTGGATGGATGTGGAGTCGCCTATTCCCAGTAGATCCGGGGTGATGGTGTCATCACGACACAATACCGCCGCACGGGTGAGAACATTCTCCAGTTCCCGTACATTGCCCTGCCACTGGTAGTCTTGTATGCGGGTCCAGGCCGCTTCTGAAATGTTTTTTACCTGGGTATGCAGTTTCTGGTTGATTTTATGCAGCAGATGCTCCGTGAGCAGCGGCAGATCTTCCATGCGCTCGCGTAATGGTGGCAAGGCGATGTTGACCACATTCAGCCGGTAATACAGGTCTTCACGAAAACCCCCTTCATGCACCATGGTTTCCAGGTCACGGTTGGTGGCGGTAATGATGCGGGCGGTAGTGCACAGGGTTTCTGTTCCACCAACCCGTTCGAACGTGCCTTCCTGCAATACCCGCAACAGCTTGGCCTGGAGATTCAAGGGGAATTCTCCCAGCTCATCCAGAAAAAGCGTACCATCGGCTGCAAGCTCAAACTTGCCTGGCTTGCGCCGGTCGGCGCCGGTAAAGCTGCCTTTTTCATGGCCGAACAGCTCACTTTCGAGCAGGTTCTCCACAATGGCGGAGCAATTGACGGGCAGGAACAGCCCCGGTCGTTCAGAGTGATGGTGAATGGCTCGGGCGACAATCTCCTTGCCGGTGCCGCTTTCCCCGGTAATGAGAATGCTAGCCTGGCTGGCGGCCACGCTGCCGATGGTTTTGAGTAGTTGGGTAATGCTGGGGCTTCTGCCGACGATCTGGTTGATACCGATCTCGTAGCCATTGGCCTTGCTGATGGCGTGTACCTTGCGCGACAGCCGGTGGCTGTGCAGGGCGTTGTTCAGCGTGGTGTCAAGCTCCAGTTCATCCATGGGCTTGCGCACGAAGTCATAGGCGCCTGCCTTCATGGCCTCGATGACCAGTGCATTGTCCGATACGCCAGTTACCATGATCACCGGTGGTGCATCCTGATCTGCCTTGATCTCGCGTAACAAATCCATGCCGTATCCATCAGGTAACTGCTGGTCGAGAAGGATGGCGTCCGGGGTGACGGTGCGCAGTTGCTTTCTGGCTTGCGCCAGATCAAGGGCGGCCAGCGGTACATGCCCCAGATCCTCGAGGTGCATGGTCAGCAACCGGGAAAAGACTTCATCATCTTCAACGACGAGTATGCTTGCCATGGAAAAAACTGCTCCAGTGTAGTGTTATCCCGGAAAATTCATGAATTCCACGCGCCCTCGCTTGTTTCTTGTTTCCACAAGGAATTTTCTTCATTTGCCCGTAATCATGGATACGGGACGCCTTCAGAAAATCCCTTGTGAAAACAATATCCTGCGCGATCATCACGTGAATTCATGAAATTTCCGGGTTATATTGCACCTATGGTATTGATGTTGAGTGTACGCAAGTGTCCCTGAAAAGTCTTATCCGAAACCAGAAGCCCCTTACGGTTTCTCTTGTCAGCTTTTTGCTGATGCTGGCTGTTGTCGTCACCATTGGTTTGGTGGGTGGCAGGCATATTATCGATTATCTGCAGGAACAGTTGGTAGAGCATGGCATCAGTCACAATCAGGAGGTTCTTGCCGAGATGCGGCCATTGCTGGAGCACAGTTTTCAGGATGGGGTTCCGGCAGCGACGATTACTGCAAACTTCCAGGAGTTCATCGAGCATTCCGAGCCTTTTGGCATACGTCTTTTTCTGATTGATCGTACTGCGGGGGAGGTGATTGCTGACAGTTCGGCAAGGGAAATGCTTCCCTATCCCGTATCTCGCCTGGTGGGTGGCCCAGTACATCAGTTTGATGGCAGCCCCATTCCGGATCTGGTTGAGTGGAGCGGAACCGGATGGCGCAGCAGCGGTTCCGGCACTACCGAATTATTGTCTATGCAGCCTCTGACCCTAGTCGAACGCAGTGCTCAGCAATGGAGCCTGGGTGTCAGCAGTGACTTGTCTGATTTGCTTGCCCTTATGGATGAGCTGCATTTGCATCTGGATCTGGTGCTGCTCATTACCTATGGGCTTATCGGCTTGCTGGGTTTTTTGGTGCTGCGCTGGGTGGGGCGGCGCTATGAGTCCGGTTTGGAGCAGCAAGTGGAAGCCCGCACCGGGGAGCTGAAACAGGCCCATGAGCGATTGCTCGATCAGGCGCGCCTTGCCACCATCGGCCAGACCGCTTCGGTACTGGCCCATGAAATGCGCAATCCTCTGGCGTCGATCAAGCTCGCATTGTCTGCGGTAAGGCGCAGTGAGGGGTTCAGCAGCCGGGAAAGACAGCGGCTCGATCTCGTGGTGGGAGAGGTGGATCGCCTCGAGGGCATGCTGGGTCAGACGCTGGAATACGTTCACCCTGTTGTCCGGGATGAGCAGCCAGTGGTGCTGGATGCTTTGCTGGACAAGGTGCTGGCCCTGGAAGAGGCGCTGCTGACGGAAAAAAACCTGCGGTTGATCCGCAGCAAATGTCCCCAGTGCCCGGCTTTGCGCCTGGATAGCGAAAAAATGCAGCAGGTTTTCTTGAATCTGTTGAAAAATGCCAGGGAAGCGAGCCCGGAGGGAGGCGAAATCAGAGTTTCCCTGGAGGCAGTCGATGGCAAACTGGCGTTCACGGTCAGCAACCAGGGAAAAGCATTGGAGCAGGAAGTACAGGATCATGTGTTCGATTTCTTTTTTACTACCAAGGCGCGAGGTACTGGTCTTGGTCTGGGATTGGTCAAACGTGTTGTGGAAGAGCATGGGGGCAGCGTTGAACTAGGTTGTGAGTCCGGAGCAATCGTGGCAAGGGTTTTTCTACCGGCCGCGTCAGAAGGCTCTGCGGATATTTGAGAAGTGCATCACAGGTGTTATGGGTAGATATTGGGTAGATATTGGGGATTTTTTGGGTTTTTCCACAAAATAGGTGTGCATATTGTGGGCGAACGGGTAGTTTTATGTGCGTTTTCTAATTTTCAAAGAAGCAAGGTTAGGGATTCATGAAGGATTTATATGGCAGTTTCAGTATTTCACAGCGGAGCCTGATGGTACACCGCATGCTGTTCAAAGCACTATTGTTGCTGGCGCTGCTGATGCCGGGGATTGCGGCTGCAGCCACCCCGGTTACGGATCTGAACAATCTGCCGGCAGAAAGCTTTGCCGGGGAACCGTTTTGTTTTGATGCGCCCCTGAGTAATACTGGCACGCCGGGCTTTGGGCCGTATTTGCGCCTCAAGCTGCCATCCGGGATTTCCTTTGATTCTGCGGATTTTCTGGGCGCCGGGGTTACCGCCCAGGTGGTGGGAACTTTCCCGCCGGATCTGATCGATCCCATCAGCGGCGAAACGGTTACCGGGCCGGCAGGATATACCTTTATCACCCTGCAGCCGCCAGTTGGTTCACTGGTAGCCGGCGCGCCGGCAATCAACATCAATATTTGCGCCACTATCGATCAGGCAGCAGCCATTGGTGTGCCTCTGGATGTGCAGTTGACGCCTATGTACGAGTTTGGTGACACCGCCACAGGTGACAATGGCCCCATTGCCGGCACCGAAGTCAGCGCAGCAGTAACCCCCGTGATCGCAATTTTTTCCAAAGTTGAAGATACACCGGAAACCGAGCGCCCCCCCGGTGCTTCTTGGCCCTATACTTATACGCTGAATGCAGATATCGCCAACGGCAGTACGATTCGCAACCTGCAGTTCAATGATGTATTGCCGGCTGCTTTGCAGTATGTGCCAGGTTCTATCACTATCAGCGGTGGCAGCGGTTGTGTTCCTGCTGTAGCGTTACCCAATATTTCTGTTTCCTGCACCGAGGCCACGGGTACGGCAGCAAGCAATGATGTGGTCATTACTTACCAGACCCATATTGCCGACATACTTGATGAATCCGTCTGTAGTCAGTCTGACATCGTCAATGCAGCTACATTTGACGCCCAGCGGGAAGATCTGCCCGCCAACCCCGGCAGTTTTGTCAATATAGCGCAGCAGGCGGACAATGTTATAGTTTCAGCTGAACATGTGACTGTGCAGAAATCGGTGTCTCCCGCCGCGATGGTGCCCGGGGATACATTGACCTATACGCTGAACATCCAGGTCAGCGATTTTGGTACGGTGAATGCCTTGCTGCTTGGTGATCTGCTGCCCGATGGCCTGGACAGCTTTGCGCACGGATCTTTGACCTATAACGGCGCGCCGGTAGCCATTGCGCCGGTAGTAACCAGCAATGCGGATGGAACCACTTCCGTCGTCTATGATGTGACCACCGCAATTGGCGGCAGTATTGCTTCTGGCTCCAGTTTGACCCTTACCTACTCGGCGCTCGTTCTCGATTTCTACAACAATGGCGATACAGTGAAGGCGCGTGATCCTCTCACCAATGGCGCTGAAATCACCTATAGCCTGGCTGCTGGTGCTGCCGGCTGCACCAATCAAAGTGCCGCTACCGCCGTAGTGAACGCACCAGCCATTACCAAGGAGATCCTCAATCCCCAGGCCCAGTACCAGCCCGGAGACACGGTAACCTTTCGCCTGAGCATGAGCATACCTTCGGGCGATACTTCCGATATCGTGTTCGAGGATTTCTTCCCCTTGCCGGTGTTCGATGTGAACACACTGGATCTGACCTATGGCAACGATATCCGCCGGGCGGGCACGGATACCATGAACATCGTCCCGGGTATCAGTATTGATTCTGCCGCCAACAGCCTGTCTTTGACCCTGGCGGATGTCGATACCAATTCTCCCCAGATTATTGCGGTGGATATCGACATGGTGGTGCAGGATGATCCCTTTGCGGATGGTCTGCATCTGAGCAATCTGTTTCAGGCCAGCACCAATAACACGCCGCTGGCGCCTTTGGTGGATCTTACGCTGGTCGAGCTGAATGTGCGGGCGCCGGAACTGGCGTTCACCAAAGGGATTGCGAGCAGCAGCAATGGCAGCATTTCACCGCCCCCCGCCACCTTGCCGGTAGACGGGGATCTCAGCGGCGTGGATGCTGGTGATCAGGTGGTTTATCAGTTTACCGTGGAAAATATCGGTGGCGCCCTGGCATATGACATCAGTGTGACAGATGACCTTGGCCAGCCGGCCGGCCTACTGACGGGGTGTGTTCTGCTATCCGTGACGGATGGGACGGGCAATGGGCTGGTTTCCGCGCCCGCCATTGGCGATGCCTTTGCCGGTAGCTTGCAATTGGCCGATCCACTGGCCGCCAATGATGGCAGTATCGGCGCGCCCTATGGGGCGGATACCGCCCTGATCCAGGTGCAGTGTACGCTCACCGGCAGTGTGGAACCGGGCAGGGTGATCACCAATACCGGAGCGGCGACCTGGGCCTCCCAACCCGGAGCCGCCGCGTTCCCGGCCATTCCTGATACGGCTACCGTAACCGTTGCCGAGCCGGCTTTTACCAAGACGACGGCGGCTGCCAACGCCGCCATCGGAGATGTGTTCGCTTACACCCTGACCATCACCCTGCCGGAAGGCGCCAGCAATGGCGTTACCCTGCATGACGTGCTGGATCCCGGGCTGGCCTTTGTGGATCTGGGGACGAACGCCAGCATCAATGCCTCTGCCGGACTGGCCACCAGTGTTGCGGGCGGTTTTGCCGGGGTGCTGGCGACTGCCAGCGTAACCGGTGGTGGAAGTACGCTGGATCTGGATTTCGGCACCATCACCAACAGTGATACTGTCGATGGAACACCCGAGACCATCACCATTGTCTATGATGTCGTGGTGCTCAACAATACCGACAGTAACCGCGGTGATGCCAAGAACAACAGCGCCAGATTCCGTTACATACGCGATGGCGGCAATCAGGATTTGACGGCGCAGGCGGCGGATGTTGCCATAGAAGAACCCAACCTCCAGCTGGTAAAAAGCATTATCGGTGGTGGCAGTTACGATGCGGGAGATACAGTCACCTATGAGTGGTTTGTCAGCAACCCTGCCGGCGCCAATGTCAGCGATGCCTATGACTTGGTGCTGTCGGACACCCTGCATGCCGAAACCACCTACGTTGGCGGCAGCCTTGCCGTCAGCAGCGGCTGCCCATCGGCCGTGACCCTGGATGATGCCGCCGCGCCTACGCTTTCGGCGGCCTGGGCGCAGTTCCCCGTGGGCGAAGAGTGCCACATTCAGTATCAGGTTACCCTGAATGCCACCGTGCAGGCCGGTTCGAGCCTGCCCAATACCGCCGGTATCGACTGGACAGGCCAGCCGGGAACCGTTTCCGGCCCGCTTTCCAGTTACAACCCAGATTCCTGTGAGCGTACCGCCGCCGCAGATCCCAATGCCTGTGGCAGCGGCAATGACTATCATGCCGAGAACACGGTCAATCTGCCCATATCCGGGGCGGCCATGGGCAAGAGCCTGATCAGCACCTCCGAGAGCAGCACCGGGGCAGGGGAACACAACCCGGGCGTTGAAGATCTTACCATTGGTGAGACCGCCACCTACCGGCTGGTAGTGACGGTGCCGGAAGGCGTGAGTTCACAGATTGTGATCACCGATTCCCTGCCGGCCAGCGCCGCCGGCGTGATGGAAGTCGTTACCATCGACTCCCTTGTTACGGGAGCCAATCTGACAACCGCAAATGCACCCGCTGGCGTCATTTCCGACGCCAATCTCGGAGACGGAATCAATGACACTGTGGTCTGGGACTTTGGCCAGGTAACCAACAGTGCCACCGATGGCGTTACGGATGACGATGACCGGATCATTATCGAGCTTACCGCCAGACTGGTTGATGTGGCGGGGAACGTCGATGGTAACCAGTTGACCAACAACGCCCAGGTGCAGTTTGGTCCCAGCCTGACCGCTACCGCCAGCGTGGATGTGGATGTGGTGGAGCCTCAGCTGCAGGTGGACAAGAGCGGGGATATCGCCAGTGGAGATGCGGGAGATTCCGTCACCTTCACCATCGCTATCCAGCATCAGCCGGGATCATCCGCGGAAGCCTTTGACCTGGTGATGAGTGATGTGGTGGACAATGCCCAGTTTGACTATACGCCCGCCAGCCTGATTTTCGTGCCCGCGGCCAGCTGCACCGTAGCGCCGGTTCTGGATGATGCCGACCCTTATGGTGCTGGCCTCAGTGCCAGTTTCGATAACCTGCCCGTAGGTGATATCTGCAGCATCCAGTTCCAGGCCACCTTGCGCACGGATGTTGCGCCCGGCTCGGTGCTCACCAATCAGGCCCAGCTTGGTTGGGACTCCCTGCCAGCAGACGCCGATCCAAATCAACGCAGCGGCAGCGTCAGTGACAATCATCAGATTACGGTGACCGAAGCTGGTCTGGCGAAAAGCGTTTTTGCTACTTCGGAAGCGTCAACCGGTACGGGTATCAACGGTCCTGAACCGGATCTCACCATTGGTGAAACCGTGACCTACCGGTTTGTCGCCACCATCCCGGAAGGGGTGATGCGCAACGCGGTAATGATCGACCAGCTCCCCGTCACTGGCGTGGTACTGGAGGTGGTGAGTTCCCGCATTGTTTCCATCGGCTCCCAGCTTATCATTGGCTCGGGAGCGGCGGTGGGCGCTGCTGGTGACGACTGCCTGCCGGGTTGCGACGACAACGGCGATAGCTTCCGTGACCAGGCGCAGTGGGATCTTGGAGACATCACCAATACCCCCGGCGGTGCTGGCGGCGTGGATGATGAAATTGTCTTTGAAGTGGTGGCGTTGGTTGTGGACAATGCTCACAACCAGGGGGGTGACGACGATGACCTGGTGAACACGGCGACCCTGACCCATGCAGACAATCCGGGCGGTGTCTCTGGCGCTGCCGCGGTGGATCTGGTGGAACCCTTGCTCAATATCAGCAAGCAGGCCCTGGGTGCCGCTCCCTTGCTGGTGGATGCAGGTGATCAGGTCACCTTCGAGATCACCGTGCAGCATCAGGCGGCTTCCACTGCGGATGCCTTCAATATCCAGATCAGCGATACCCTGGCCAATGATGGCAGCTTTGCACTGATGAACTGGGTTGGCGATGCAACGGTGGGAGGCAGTTGTGGCGCCAGTGTGGATTCTTCCACGGTGGCGAACATGCCGCCCACGGTGGTATTCGATATACCCACCCTGGCGCTCGCCAGCGGCAGTTGCACCATTACCTATCAGGTAGAAGTGGATCTGCTGGCCATGCCTGGCGAGACCCTCAGCAATGTAGCCGACTGGCGCTATGATTCCACGCCGGTATATACCGCGGGAGAAACACGCCGCAATACCGGCTCCACCAGCGCCCAGGTTACCGTCCTGGCGCCGACTCTGGTGAAGGTGGTTTCCAGCACCAGTCTGGCGGATACCGGCCAGGCTTTCCATGATGGCCTGCTTCAGGATCTGGCCATTGGTGAGCTGGTTACCTACGACATCACCCTGAAATTTGTGGAAGGGACAACCGAAAACGTGGTTCTTTCCGATCTCATGCCGGCCGGGGCGCCGGATCAGGGCTTTATCGAGATCGTGGGCAACCCGGTGATCAGTCTTGGTGGCAATGTCAGCACTGGCGCTCCGGTGATCACATCGCCCGACCCCTACACCGTGAATATCAATTTTGGCACAGTAACCAATACGCCGGACAATGCCGATGATGCAAACGACCTGATTACGGTTACAGTTACGGGCAGGGTGATCGATGTGCCAGAGAATGTCGATGGCGATCAGCTCACCAATACCGCAACCATGACCTATGGCGCGGGCAGTACCCTGAGCGATACCGCAGACATCGACGTTGTGGAGCCGGCCATGGCTGTCACCAAGACCATGAGCCTGAATGCGGGTATCGTGACCATGACGGTGAACATCACCAACAATGGCACCGCTCCAGCCTTTGATATCGAAATAGAAGACATTCTCGACAGCGGCAACTGGGATACGGCCAACATCAGCCCGGTAGCCGTCCCGGCGGGCTTTATCCTGACCACGGCTGCCGGTCCAGGCGCCACCGAAACCACGGTGCTGATGGCAGCCGATGCGGCTTCCTCGGCACCGGCAAATTCCGTAGAGCCGGGTGAAACCGTCACCTTTGTATTCAGCGTTCCCCTGGCTGATGGAGCGCCGGCGACGGTGGTCAATCTGGCCACCAATACCATTACCACTACCTTGCCTGGCGTGGATCCGGATGAGCGTGAAATGCCGGACGTGAATGGCAGCGACACCCTGAGTCTGCCCCAGCTGGTGGTGGACAAAACGGCCACACGTACCGTGGATGCGGATGGCTCTGGCAGTACCACGCCGGGAGACACCATTCATTATGTCGTTACCATTGCCAATACCGGCCTTGCCGACACCAGCAACCTGGTGGTCAATGACGTGCCGGACAGCAATGGTGATTTCCAGGCGGGTTCCGTAGTTGCTCCCGGCGGCATCATTGCCATAGGCAATACCGCCGGGGATACGGCGGTACAGGTCAGCTTCCCTGTTGTCCCGGTGCAGGGGCAGGTGACGATTGAATATGATGTGGTCATTCCGGATCCCCTGGCGCCCGGCGTTGTCGAGCTGGTGAACCAGGCGCTGGCGGATTCCGATCAATTGCCGCAGGTTCCCTCGAATGATCCATCTACCCCGGACCCCCTGGACCCCACGGTGGTACCCATCGAAAATGCGGATCTGGGCATTATCAAGGTGGACAGCGCTGATCCCGTTGCTGCGGGCGATACCTTTACCTACACGGTAGAAGTGCAGAATGCCGGCCCCGGCATGGCGCCTGATGTGGTGGTAACGGACACCCTACCGGCAGGGCTGACCCTGGTTTCCACCAGTGGTTGCGCGGAGGATCCCAATGGCGTCGCCACTTGCTCGCTGGGTGATCTGGCGGTGAATGCCGCAGTCTCCTATACCATCACGGTGCAGGTTGATCAGGGAGCTACAGGTACCCTGACCAATACGGCGAGTGTAAGCTCATCGGTGCCCGATCCGGATCCGAACAACAATGTTACCGATGAATCGACGGATATTGGTCAGGTTGCGGATTTGAGCATTACCAAGGTTGACAATGTAGATCCCGTATCCGTTGGTGACCAGATCGTATACACCCTTGAAGTGAGCAATGCCGGCCCCAGCAATGCAACCGGTGTGAGCGTGGCGGATACCTTGCCTGCCGACGTGACCCTGGTCTCCACCAGCGGTTGCGCCAATGATCCGGCTGGCGTACCCGACTGCAGTCTGGGTGATCTGGCGGTCGGCGCAACCGTCAGTTATACGGTAACCGTGCAGGTGGGTTCCGGTGCCAGCGGCACCCTGACCAATACAGCGGTCGTCAGTGCCACCACGCCCGATCCGGATGCGGGTAACAACACGGCCACAGAACCGACAGCCGTAAATGTGGCTGCCGACCTGCGCATCGCCAAAACCGACAGCGCAGATCCGGTCAATGCCGGTGATCAGGTGGTTTATACCATCGTAGTCACCAATGACGGTCCCAGCGATGCAGCAGGGGTGACAGTAACCGATACCCTGCCAGCGGGGGTAACCCTGATTTCCACCAATGGTTGCAGTAATGACCCTGGTGGTGTCCCCAATTGTGATCTGGGTACGATTGCCGCCGGCGCATCCGCCAGCTATGCCGTGACCGTCCAGGTTGGCGCAGGAGTCAGTGGCACCCTGACCAATACAGCGGTCGTCAGCGCCACCACGCCAGATCCAAATACCGGCAACAACACGGCAACAGAACCGACAACCGTTGGCGCTGCCGCCGATCTGCGCATTACCAAGGCGGATGACGCTGATCCGGTTCGCATTGGTGACACAGTTACCTATACCCTGCAGGTGTTCAACGATGGCCCCAGTAACGCCACGAATGTGGTGGTAACGGATACCCTGCCTGCGGGTTTGACCTTTGTGTCAAGTACTGGCTGCGACAATGATCCTGCGGGAGTGCCCAGCTGTAATCTTGGCAGTATGGCTGCGGGAACCAGCAAGAGCTATACCGTAGCGGTAACCGTAGATCAGGGTGTGGCTGGTACGCTCACCAATTCTGCGACTGTGGGTTCCTCGGTTCCGGATCCCAATGCCGGCAACAACACCGCAACCGAACCCACCACCGTGGGTGCAGCAGCTGATTTGCGCATCAGCAAGTCTGATGATGTGGATCCGGTCAATGCCGGTGATCAGGTTGTCTATACGATCCAGGTGACCAATGACGGCCCAAGTGATGCCGTTGGCGTCACAGTGGAAGATACCCTGCCTGCCGGTATGACCCTGGTTTCCACCAGTGGCTGTGCCAGTGATCCCAATGGGGTGCCCAGCTGCAGCCTGGGTGACCTGGCTGTCGGTGCATCCGTAAGCTATTCGGTGACTGTGGAGGTGGACGCTGGTGTCAGCGGCACCTTGACCAACACAGCGGTCGTCAGCGCCACTACGCCGGATCCGGATGGTGGCAACAACACCGCAACCGAACCGACGACTGTGGGCGCAGCGGCTGATTTGCGTATTACCAAGGTCAGTGATGTGCAGCACATACAGGGCGGCGGCACCATTGTCTACACCCTTCAGGTGTCTAATCATGGCCCCAGTGATGCCCGCGATGTAGTGGTAAATGACAGCTTGCCTGCAGGAATGACTCCGGTGGCTACCACGGGTTGCGACAATGATCCCATGGGGGTTCCTGACTGCAATCTGGGTGATATTCCTGTCGGTTCCAGCAAGACCTATACCATAGAAGTAACTGTGGATCAGGGGATATCGGGTAACCTGGTGAATACCGCCAGCGTATCCTCAAGTACGCCGGATCCGGACTCCGGAAACAACGCCAGTGCGGCGCAAACGGCTGTCAACTCCGAGCCGGTAGCCGTACCCACGCTTTCCAGAATGGGTATCTTGCTGCTTGGGATGTTGTTGCTGGTTCTGGGGTTGATATCAGCGCGGCGGGGGAGCTTGCTGAAGAGGTATTGATCTGGTGCGCCAGAAATTGCCATCCCGGCGCGGGCCGGGATGGCATGGCGGGTGCTTCCTGGCAGGGTGGGAATGTTACCTCAGATTTTCCAGACCCCGGGTGTCAACGCCCTTCAGGATCTCTTTTTCAAAATAGTACCGATCTTCCCATTTGTGCTCTTTCTTGTGCTGAAGGTAGCGTTGCTGCTCGATGTTCATGCGGATCTGCCGCTGCGTACTTTCCTCTTCGGTTTCGCACTGCCTGAAGCCGTCAGACCACCCCTGGGCGTATTGGGAATCGTACTCAAACCGGCGGGTATCCTTTTTGAATTGCTCAAACATATTGCCGCCTGCTTTTTTCCCGCTGTGGCAGCCGTCATCAAACCCGTCTGCATAGGAAGCGGGGTATCCTTCCCTGATCATTTCCTCTTTCTGACTCACGCAGCCAGAGAGAAAGATGCCTGATAGCGCCGTAGCGGTCAAGGTTCGTAGAATGGTATTCATTTCCATTTTCTCCTGAAGTTATACTGATCCATGATGGCTGTTTGAGTGTACCCACAGCCACACCCGGTTACCAGTCCAATGCTGGCGTCTTGCCAAAAAAAGTTCGCAACTCTGTCATAAAACCCTTGACCTGCTGATGAGGTCTTGGGTAGTTTACCTATAGAAAAGCAATGATTGTCTGTGCGGGTGAAATATGGTTGCTGCAGTGGAAGTATCCGGAATAGTCGATAAACCGCTTCCTTTGCCTCCGGGCTGGCGACCTTATCTGCTTGCTTTTCTATTCGTAACGTCTGCTTCCATTTCTTCCCTTGCTTACGCAGCCTGTGATGCGGATGGCGTGACATGCCTCCCTGAAGCTGTCGTGACAGATGGTGCCATGGTGTCAAGACAGTATGACCTTGATTTCCGTACCGAGAACCAATCCATGCGGTATGCAGGAGATGCTCCCACAGGGGAGGACAAGGATGAGTTCATGCACATGACTGTACTGAAACGCTCTGATACCGGCTTTGCAGCAGATTTGAAGATCGATGAAATCATCGAATTCTGCCTGTTTAGCAAGCTGAGCAGCATGCTTAGCAATACAGATCTCCATGGCATACCCTTCAGCAGCGTCATCAACAAGCTGAAGGACTGGTTCAGCAACCGTTGCTATAAATTTGGTGCGGATTTTGACACTAGCGTGGCGGGGAATTTCGGGCTGTCTGTTTTTGGCAGTTATGCCGGAGGCAGTGTGGATCTGGAATACCCGGTATCGATGGCTGTCTCCTATCCGGAACAAAACCAGATTAATCCGGGAGACACCGTTGAAATAAAAACCTCTCTGGTGCCCCGCAACGGGGTCAATATTGTCAGCCATGCGCCAAGTGCCGAACTGGGGATCTATGCATCCGGATCCCTGGATACGGATGCGATGGCAAAAGGTTGTCTGTACCGCAACTGCGAGAGTGACAAATTCTGGGACTTGGAAGTAAATGGCGAACGCCGAATCGTACTTGTGGATGGCTCCCCGGGTACCACGATTGACTTGTCCGATCCGCTTCTTTCCACTCTGGTTGTGAACTTTGAAGATCTGGCAGGGTTTACTGGCCGGTTCACCATACCGGAAATCCATATTGTCAACGAACAGCTGGATAGCCAGTTGGTACTCACCGGCAGTGATACGCATAGCTTTGCCCAGCTTGATGTTTTCGTGGATCAGTGGCTGTTGCTGGGGTTGGGCAAGCTGCAGAAACTGGCAAAAAAGTATTTTGGTGTCAACAAGAAAAAGGCGCTCAAGAAGGTTGAGCTGATATTCAATCTTCTTGGTATCACCACCAGTATCGAGGTGATCAAACATCAAGACTTTGTCTTTGATCCCGATTTCTCAATAAAATTCATGCTTTCCTCCATCGTCGAATGGGAGGTTTTCGAGAGTGGAAGGGCGGTGGATTCCGGCAAGAGTGCAGAGGTGTGGCTTACCCCCGGGCAAGCATTGCGAGTCAAGACTACGGAAGGCATATTGCCTCTTGGCATTTCTCCTGAAGTGACGTTGCCAAACCGGTTCACCAATACCGAGCGCTACGAGAAGCGCACCTATACCAATCTGGTGTTATTGGATGTCGGCCTGGAAACGCCCCAGCTTACCGTGTTTGGAAGAAGATGCGTTGATTTCTGGGTAGGCTCCATCTGTACCGGAAGATTCAAGTGGTCTGGTTTTGATCTGGGTTATGGCCCGGTGGTGGATGAGGATGTCTGGGTGGGCAATGACTTCCTCTCCCATGAGTTTCATGGTGAGTGGGAGCTGAAGGGATTCCAGACTTTTCCGCTGCAGAATTTCGAGGTCAGGGCAAACTCGGCACCCGTAGTGACCACCCCGATAGCAGACCAAAGGCTGCAATGGAACCAGGTGATTGATATCGATCTCGATGCACACTTTAATGATCCAGACGGGCAGGCGCTGAGCTACAGCATGTACGGACGTCCGCCTTTTCTCCAGATCGTCAATGGCCGTTTGCAGGGTACGGTAAGTGAAAATTTTTCCGGGGACATCATCGTTCGGGCAAGCGATGGCTACGGGGGGCAGGGCGAAGATGTGTTCCAGCTCACAGTGGTGATGCCCCTGGTGGACGAGCAGGTTCTGACGCTTCGTGAGGCAACCCCGCCGTTGCCTGGCACGCTGGGCTACCGGCTTTCTGCCCAGCCTTCCGCGCCGGTTACCTTGCACCTGACGCCGGACAATACCCAGATCGATCTGGGCGCAGGGGCAGGGGAGGTTATGGAACTTGCCTTTGACAGCAGCAACTGGAATACACCCCAACAGATTGCTGTTATCGCCGTGGATGATGCTGTTGCCGAGCGGGGCAGCACTTCCGGCATCAGTATGGAGATGCAGAGTGCAGATGCGATTTTTCAGGGAGGAAGTGCCGGGAAGACCAACATCCACATTAGAGACAATGATCGTGCCGGGATTTTTGTTTCTCCGGGGACTGTGCTCACAGGAGAGCAAACTGGTGCGGATGACAGTATGAGCGTCAGGCTCACTTCCCAGCCGGTACATCCCGTTGAGCTGACTTTTGCTGCCACCGATACTACGGAGTTCTCCGTCAATCCCGTTGCTCTGGTTTTTGATGCTGCGAACTGGGATGCCCTTCAGGTGGTTGCTGTTACCGGGGTGAACGATGATGTGCAGGATGGCACCCAGGAAGGGCAGATCCAGATCACCAGTGTCAGTAGTGACGCCTTTTACGATGGCATGGGCAGAGACATCAATGCCCGCAACACCGATGATGACCGTGCAGGCGTAACCATCACGCCCACCGTGGGTTTGCGGACTACAGAAGCAGACGAAGGATCCTTCGACGCCAGTTTCCGGGTAGTGCTCAACAGTGCGCCTGAGAGCGGTGCAAGTGTGACGGTAAGCCTGCAAAGCAGCAACACAAATGAAGGAACACTGAGTCTTTCTTCATTGGTATTTGATGAAAATACCTGGGCCATACCGCAGCTGGTGGAATTAACCGGCGTTGATGATCTTCTCGAAGATGGCGATCAGGCATTTGCCATACAAACCGGAATCTCGTCTGTTGGTTCATCCTCCTATGATGTGCTTACGGATGCCGATATCGATGATTTGTCTGCAATCAACATTGATGATGAGCAGGGCGGGCTGCTGATTACCGCAGCTGAACCAATGCAAACCGGAGAAGATGGAACAAGTGCACTCTTCTCCCTGCGCTTGCGATCCAAACCGGAGGCTACGGTCAAGGTCGCCATCGCCAGCAGCATGAGTGGCGAAGGTGATGTGGATAAAGGGGAGCTGCTGTTTACCACAGAGGACTGGAGCATCGAGCAACAGGTGACCCTTGCAGGTGTGGACGAGGAAACCGTGGATGGAGATCAAAACTATACCGTGAGCCTCATTACTTCCAGCGAAGACCCATTGTATGCGGGGATACTGGAGCAGATTCAGGCGCTAAACCTGGATGATGACATGCCGGCCTTGGTGGTCTCACCCAATAGTGGTCTTGAGGTTAATGAAATGGGTGGCAGTGATACCTTCACTGTTGTGCTGGGTAAAAAGCCTGCTTCGCCGGTAACGGTTCCCATCCGCTTTACTTCGCCTGTATCGACCGAAGCGGTTGTCTTTCCTGTGTCCTTGTCTTTCACTCCCGACAATTGGCATCAGCCCCAGACAGTGACCGTCACCGGCATCAATGATGGGGCAAAGGATGGTAATGCGTTGTTCTGGGTTATTGCCGGACCCGCCGCAAGCACAACGCCCTACGACGGGATTGAGGAAATTGTTACCGTAACAAACTACGATGCAGATGGAGCGGAAATCCTGCTGGCGGCGCAAGGCTCTCTGGATGTTGCCGAAAACGGCGGCAAGGCACTGTTTTCCGTGCAGTTGAGCACCATGCCTCTTGTTGAGACTGCCGTGGAATTCAGCCTTACCGATGGCTTGCAGGGAACTGTCTCTCCAGATGTGCTGGTGTTTACACCAGAAAACTGGAACCAACCCCGTATCGTCACTTTCACGGCGCAGGACAATCATGCTATCGATGGGTTGCGTGCAGTGGGATTGAGTGCGCAAGTGCCTGCTGGGTCTGGTGTGGGTTCGGCTTACCAGGGCGTAAGTTCCGCTGCATTCACGATCAATCTGTCAGATGATGATGCTGCCGGAATCTTCACGATACCGGAAGCCAGCTTGCGCACCAGTGAATCCGGCGGAGAAGCAAGTTTCGATGTGGTTTTGCTTGCGCAACCGACTTCCAGTGTTACTGTTCCGCTGCAAAGCAGTGACCCTGGTGAGGGAGGCGTAAATGTACCCAGCCTGTTGTTCACCAGCACGAACTGGTTTGTGCCGCAAACGGTTACCGTCACCGGGCAGGATGATGTGATGGCGGATGGGGATCAGGCCTATGTGGTGCAACTGCTGCCTGCTGTCAGTGATGATGCCAATTATGATGGGCTGGATGCTATGGATGTGCAGGCCAGCAACCTGGATGATGACGAAGCAGGAGTGACAGTGTCCGCAACGGAATTGATGGTAACAGAAGATGGCGGCAGCGGCAGTTTCACAGTTGTGCTGGATACCCCGCCAGAGGGTGATGTGCAGCTTTCTCTTGTTGTCAGCAATACGGAGGAAGCCCAACTGGATTTACTGGCCTTGACATTCACCCCGGAAAACTGGGATCAACCACAGCAGGTTGTCGCCACCGGTCTGGATGACGATGAGGTTGATGGCAACCAGGAATTCAGTATCAACTTGAGCCTGCGCGCTTCTGTCGATCATTCCGGCTATGGCGCGATTCCCCTGCCCCAGATACAGGTAACCAATGTAGACAATGACCCGGTCGTGGTGCTTGTGCAAGAGCCGGATAGCGGCCTGAATACGGACGAAAGCGGTACAGAGGACAGGTTCAGCATCTCCCTGAATGCCCAGCCCGCTGAAAATGTCTACATGGAAATACAGGTAGATGATGCGGGGGAAGCGATGCTGGTAGATGACGTCACGGACAATTCTACGGCTTCAACCACATTGATCTTTACGCCGGAAAACTGGGATCAGCCGAGAGAGGTCATGGTCAGGGGTATTGATGATGCAATTTATGATGGCGACCAGGTGTTCAATGTAATCATCCAGCCGACGGTCAGCGCTGATGCCCGCTTCAACGGCATTGATCCTGCAGACCCTGGCGGCATCAATGGGGACAACGATTACAATCCTATGGGCTATCTGTACCACA
The DNA here is from genome assembly GCA_027083925.1 of Sedimenticola sp. GTDB lineage: Bacteria > Pseudomonadota > Gammaproteobacteria > Chromatiales > Chromatiaceae > Thiolapillus. The sequence continues at coordinate 36,431 of JALWMK010000051.1, forward strand.
TGGAAACAGGATCTTTGGTGCATGGAGGAAAGATGACCATGACTTGCTCCAATGGTATCGCCAGTGTTGTTTCCGGGCGTGATGGCAGTGAAGGTTTCTATCAGTTTGCGGTAACCGAGGTCAACCTGCAGGCGAACTGCACGTTGGCGTACACGCCGCCTGCAGGCTATATGCTTGGCGACGAAGCCTGCCCGCCAGCGGCTGGAGCACTGGACGTGCCCGTAACGGATCTGCCGACCAGCCTTGGCTCTTCCAGGGATGATGCCAGCGGGAAGCTGCTGGACAAGAGCTGTAGCGCAAACACCTGGTATCTGAGTTTCAATATTGCAGTGGATGCCGCCAGGGTCATCAACAACAATCTGCCCCTGAAGCGTGGTGCGTGCACCTACGAGTCGGCTTTACTGCAGGTCAGTGGTGATTTTGCCGGCGCGGGAAGCACTATTTTGTCCTCTGCACAGGAAATTCAGGCTACAGATGAGAGCGGCCCCGTAGAGGTGCTGGCGCCACACTACCTGGTTTTGAAGGCGCCCCGGATGCTGGTCAAGGCTGGTGCGGTGTTTAGGGTAGAAGGCGGAGCCAGGCTGTCTGTTTCTCCTGCAGTGGACTATTGTCAGTAGGAGGGTGCGCCGCCATGATTCTTGAGGATAGAGAAGCCCGGCAATCTGGTGTGATACCAAACCGCCGGACCAAGAATCAGAGATCTTACTTTGGAACCTGATAGATAGTGCGGGCAGGGGAAATGATACGGCCCTGGCGCTTCAGATAGGCAAGTGTCTGCGGCAGGTTGCCTGCGGAGATCCCTTTTTTCTTTAGTTCTTCTTTCAGGTCAGAAGTGGAGATTTTGCCTGTCTTGGCAATAATTGCGACCACTTTTTCAGTAACGCTTCCGCCAGATTTTCGGCCTTTTCTGCTTGGGGGTTTTCCACTCAGGCGGGCGATCTCTGCATCTATTTGGCGCAGTTCTTTCTTTTGCTTGGTGATTAGTTCACGCCGTTTTGCACGCAGTGCTAAAAGTTTTTCCTTGTTGGCTTCAATGGTTTTCTGCAGCTCTTCCTGTTCACGTTTTTTTGCCAGCTTGTATAATTCAGCGGCTGACAAGTCAGTAACCTGTTTTTTTCTTGCAGGTGCTCTTTTCTTGGCCATGTTGTTCCTCGTTAAATGAGTTGTGAAATTCTGAATCCATGGATTCAGATTAAATGTAAATATTTATTTCAGGATTGCGATGAACCCTTCAATATGAATCCATTCATCAAGATATCGACCGTGGGAATATAAGAGATTCATTACAATTAATCAACAGTAAATAAACATTGTTGCATGCTTGTTCTCAATGCGACCGGAAATTGTATGATTTGTTCAAGTGTTAAAAGTGATTTTGAAATAGGTTGGGTATGCATTTGGGTATATTTGATACCGATTTTGAAAAGCCTGGTGTTTCTTGGGTTGTTTTTTTATATCTTACAGAAGTATGACAAGGTCATAGGCCCTTTAGGGCACCTCTATTAATTCATGATTGGCATCTACGCACATGAGGGCAGCGATAAGTTCGTTGAAAATCTTGCAAATAGCAGGCTATTCGCTGCGATCTTCGCCTTGTTCTCACTGCCCTCATGCACGAATCTGCTCAAACAGAATTAATAGAGGTGCCCTTTAGATAGTTAAGGGCATCTGCCATCGACCCACTAAAGATAATGCGGTCTTTCTTTTGTGAAGTTTGGTAGTCATACATCGGGTCGTAGTATTCGGTCAGCAACTGTGATATCCATTCCTCATGCGCTTCAGGGCAGCCGGTTCGTTTCAGGTAGTCGATAGCGTACTGCAGCTTGGAGGCCAGTTCCTTATAGCGCATGCCGCCAAGGCGCTTGCTGATACGCTGCAAGCCATGCTGGGCGTAGTCTGCCCATTTCTGGAAACCTTCTTCCTCGCCATACATGGCCTGGTATTCTGCAATGGCATTTGTTACATATTCCTGAACGGAATTGTCTATTCGTTCCTGCAATGGCGTATCCAGAATTACCAGAGGGCTAAGGGACATTCGCTCGTATAGCAGGGGAGGGAGATGGCGTGATCCTACCGCTTTGCTTTCATCTTCAAGCACAAGTTTGCTGTGTTGTGCCGCTCTGTGCCTGATCAGTTCAACAGAAAGGCGGTTTTCAAAATCTATCTGGGACGGCTGGGGTGTTACATGCCCGCCGAAAGCTGACCCGCGGTGCCAGGCCAGGCCCTCCAGGTCAATGCTGTTTTGCAGTTGCTGGATAACAACAGTCTTTCCGGCACCGGTTCTGCCGCCAAGAACCACGGGCTGGATTCGGGCAATGGATATGCTGATTTCTTGCAGAAGAAAATTCCGCAGCGCCTTGTATCCACCCTTGATGCGGGGATAGGCAATGCCCGATACTCCATGGATCCATTCCTGGGCGATTCTGGAGCGCATGCCGCCACGAAAACAGTACAAAGCTCCTTCCGGATGCTGCTGTACAAATGCTTGCCAACGAGCCGTACATGTGTCTTTTGGCTGTCCATCAATCAGTTTCTTGCCCAGGGCAATGGCTGCAGACTGGCCCTGTTCCTTGTAGCGCAGACCAATCAGGTGCCGCTCTTCATCATTGAGCAGAGGAATATTACTGGCGCCAGGAAAAGCGCCGGCCTTGAACTCTATGGGAGCACGAACATCCAGCAGTGGTATATCTTTGAGGAAAATCTCTCTGAAATTGCCGATTTCCGGAAGCTCCACTTTCAGCTTACCTGGATAAATGAGCTGCTGACGCCATTTCTGGCATGTAGTTCTCCGATGGGGGAAAGGGCAAGTCCGGCTTTTCCTGTTATTTCCAGAAACGGCCGCTCAGCTTCATCTGCAACTGCAACCAGCAGGCCGCCGGAAGTTTGGGGGTCGCACAGAACCTGCCGGTGTTTTTCTGGCAGAGAGGCGATATGCCCGCCATAACTGTCGAAGTTGCGCTGTGCGCCACCGGGAGAGCAGCCCATGGACAAATACTCCTCTACATGAGGAAGCAGGGGAATCCGGTCATAATGAATGCTGGCCGATAAGCCGCTGCCCTGGCAGATTTCGAGCAAATGCCCCAGCAGGCCGAAGCCTGTGACATCAGTCATGGCGGTAACGCCGGAAATGGTGGCGATTTCTGTTCCAATACTATTCAGTTGGCACATGGTATCCGGAGCAATGGTCATGTGTTCGGGTGCCAGTTTTTTCTGTTTCTGTGCAGTAGTGAGGATGCCTATTCCCAGGGGTTTGGTCAGATAGAGTTTGCAACCGGCTGTTGCTTGATCGTTGCGTTTGAGTTGCTTGTTGTCGACGATGCCGGTAACTGCCAGGCCAAAAATGGGTTCTGGTGAATCTATTGAATGGCCGCCAGCCAGGGGGATGCCGGCATCCCTGCAGGCCTGCCGGCCACCATCAACCACTTGCTGCCCTGCTTCGGTGCTGAGTTTGTCTATCGGCCATCCGAAGATGGCGATGGCCATCAGGGGTTTTCCTCCCATGGCATAGATGTCGCTAATGGCATTGGTGGCGGCAATGCGTCCAAATTCAAAGGGATCGTCTACAATGGGCATGAAAAAATCGGTGGTGGAAACTACGGAGTGCCCGTCCCCAAGATCATAGACTGCGGCGTCATCCCGGCTTTGGTTGCCCACCAGCAGGCGTGGATCAGGAAGCATGGAGATATTGCCCTGAAGTATTTTGTCAAGAAGGCGGGGTGCGATTTTGCAGCCGCAGCCAGAACCGTGGCTGTATTCTGTAAGTTTGATTTCAGACATTATCTTTCACCCAATTTTCTGCTGGGCACCCTGCTGTTTATTTTCTGCACAAACCGCATAATATAACATTATCCTGAATGCGTGGGTTCAGGCATACATTATCAGGTAGAACAAAGCTGGTGGATTTCAAACGACGATTTGGTGGTATCGCCCGCCTCTATGGTGAGAATGCCCTGGAGGTGTTTGCCCGCAGTCATGTTTGCGTCATCGGCATTGGTGGTGTGGGTTCCTGGGCTGTGGAGTCGCTGGTTCGAAGTGGTATTGGCGGGATAACCCTGATCGATATGGATCATGTTGCAGAATCCAACATCAATCGCCAGTTACCCGCCATGACTGATACCCTGGGGAGAGCCAAGATTGAAGTCATGGCAGAGCGTATTGCTTTAATCAATCCCCAGGCGGAAATCAATCTTCTGGATGATTTTATTACCATGGAAAATGTTACAGATACGATTACTGGTGATCATGATTTTGTGATTGATTGCATCGACAGTTTTCGAGTCAAATCTGCATTGATAGCCCATTGTCGGCGAAACCGCATCAAAATCGTCACTGTAGGTGGCGCGGGTGGCCAATCAGACCCGACCAGAATCCGCCATACGGATCTCGCTCGCACAGAGCAAGATCCGCTATTGGCGAAAACCCGCCGCCAGTTGCGCCAGAACTACCGTTTTCCACGCAACCCCAAGCGCAGTTTCGGTATCCCTGCAGTTTGGTCTGATGAGCCTTTGAGGTATTTTTCTGAAGCGTCTGACGTGTGTGAAGGGGCGGCGAACAGCAGCCTGAATTGCGGTGGTTTTGGTTCCTGCGCGCCGGTAACGGCAGGATTTGGTATGGCTGCCGCCGCCTGGGTGTTGAGAAGACTTGCGGAAGATGGTGGCCCAAAGGCCTGAATTGTTAGGTCTGTTTCCCGGATCAGGGTATTATTACGGCTGCAGAATCTGTTTCTACCGAGGCCTGAAATGCTCAAGTTGCGCGGCGCACCGGCGTTTTCCGGTTTTCGTCTGGAAAAACTCAATTCCCGATTGACTGAACGTCTGGGGAAGCCCGTGTCTGTGTATGCGGAATTTACCCATCTGATTGAATTATCAGAAGAACTATCTGCATTCCAGCAGACTGTCCTGGACCGGATATTGCGCTACGGCCCGGCGCTGGCCAGCCATGAGCCGGCTGGCTCTTTGGTGCTGGTAACACCCCGGCCGGGCACCATTTCACCCTGGTCATCCAAGGCAACGGATATTGCCCGTGTATGTGGCTTGCAGGCTGTCGAGCGTATCGAACGAGGGGTCGCATATTACCTGGAGGGTAATCTCACTGATGCGGACCTGGGAAAAGCCGGGGATTTGCTTCATGACCGCATGACGGAATCCGTTTTTCATGATCTGGATGATGCGCAAGTGCTGTTTTTGCATACGAAGCCGCGCCCGTTTGTTTCAGTAGATATCCTCAACGGCGGGCGGGCGGCATTGGTGAAAGCCAACGCAGATCTGGGGCTGGCGTTGTCCGGGGATGAAATCGATTACCTGGTGGAAAGTTTTCAGGCGCTGGGGCGCAATCCTACGGATGTGGAATTGATGATGTTTGCCCAGGCGAACTCGGAGCATTGCCGACACAAGATTTTCAATGCTGACTGGATTATCGATGGCAAGTCCCAGGACAAAAGCCTGTTCCAGATGATTCGCAATACCACCGAGAAATCACCACAGGGTGTACTGTCCGCCTACAAGGACAATGCGGCGGTAATGTGCGGCAGCCAAGGCTACCGTTTCTTCCCTGCCCAGGGTTCCGGAGTGTATGAAGCGCATTGCGAGGATGTGCATATCCTGATGAAAGTGGAGACGCACAATCACCCAACGGCAATTTCACCTGACCCCGGGGCCGCTACTGGCGCTGGAGGGGAGATCAGGGATGAGGGGGCGACGGGAAAAGGCTCCAAACCCAAGGCTGGTTTGTGTGGATTCTCTGTATCCAACCTGCGAATTCCTGGTGCGGAACAACCCTGGGAAGAGGATTTCGGCAAGCCGGAGCGCATTGTTTCCGCCCTGGATATCATGCTTGAGGGGCCAATCGGAGCTGCTGCCTTCAACAATGAATTTGGCCGCCCCAATCTGTGCGGTTATTTCCGTACCTACGAGACGCAGGTGCTCGGACCGAACGGTGAAGAGCTGCGTGGCTATCACAAACCCATCATGCTGGCTGGTGGCCTGGGGAACATTCGTGATGAACATGTGCGTAAGGATACGTTCCCCGCTGGCTCTCCTCTGATAGTGCTTGGCGGGCCTGCCATGCTCATTGGTCTCGGGGGTGGTGCAGCATCTTCCATGGCTTCCGGCGACTCCGCCGAAGACCTGGATTTTGCTTCAGTGCAGCGCGCCAATCCGGAAATGGAAAGACGCTGCCAGGAAGTGATCGATCATTGCTGCGCCAGGGGCGCCTCCAGCCCCATACTGTTTATTCATGATGTAGGCGCTGGTGGCCTGTCCAATGCCCTGCCCGAACTTGTGCATGATGCAGGCCTGGGCGGCCGCTTCGAACTGCGTACCGTGCCCTGCGGTGATCCTGGCATGTCTCCCATGGAGATCTGGAGCAACGAATCCCAGGAGCGCTATGTGCTGGCCATTGATGTGGACAAGCTGGAAGAGTTTGAGGCAATCTGCGAGCGCGAGCGCTGCCCCTACGCCATTGTTGGTGAGGCTGTGGATGAAGAACACCTGCTTCTGGGAGATGCGTACTTTGATGACAATCCCATCGACATGCCCATGCCGTTGCTGTTTGGCAAGCCGCCAAAAATGGTGCGTGAAGCCCATCACCAGCCTTTTGCCAGGCCGGAGCTGGTATTGCAGCATATTGATGTGACAGAAGCCGTGGAACGGGTCTTGCGCCTGCCCACAGTAGCCAGCAAAAGCTTCCTGATCACCATCGGAGACCGCAGCATTACCGGCATGGTGGCGAGAGATCAAATGGTCGGACCCTGGCAGGTGCCGGTGGCGGATGTGGCGGTCACCATTGCGGATTATGAGGGCAATGCCGGAGAAGCCATGGCTCTTGGCGAGCGCACGCCTCTGGCGCTGTTGAATGCGCCGGCTTCTGGTCGTATGGCGATTGGCGAGGCCATTACCAACCTCATGGCCGCGCCAGTGGAATCCCTGGAAAAGATCAAGCTTTCCGCCAACTGGATGGCTGCCGCCGGGTATCAGGATGAAGATGCCCGGTTGTTTGATACGGTCAAGGCGGTGGGCATGGAACTATGTCCCCGGCTGGGCATTGCCATACCTGTAGGAAAGGATTCCATGTCCATGAAAACAGTATGGCAGCAAAATGATGAAACCAGGGAAATGGCTGCGCCTTTGTCCCTGATCATCACAGCCTTCGCCCCGGTGACCGATGTGCGCAATGTGCTGACCCCCGTCCTGCGCATGGATCAGGGTGATACGGATCTGATCCTCATTGATCTGGGAAAAGGTCGGAATCGCCTGGGTGCATCCGCCCTTGGGCAGGTATATGGTCAACTTGGCCATGCCGGCCCGGATCTGGATGACCCGGAAATGCTCCGGCGCTGTTTTGATGCCCTCCAGGAGCTGAACCGGGATGGCCTGGTTTTGGCCAGCCATGACCGCTCTGATGGTGGTTTGATAGTCACCTTGCTGGAGATGGCTTTTGCCGGTCGCTGCGGACTGGATGTGGGCATCGACGCCCTGGATGCGGATGCGTTGGCCGCCTTGTTCAGCGAGGAGCTGGGACTGGTTTTGCAGGTGCGTCACAGTGACTGCGATGATGTACTCAAATGCCTGGAAGATGCTGGCCTGGGTCATCACAGCCACGTGCTGGGCACTACCAGAGAGGATGAAAAAATTGTCATTTTCCAGGGGAACAGGGTGTTGCTGGAGCGCCAGCGCAACGACTTGCAGCAAATCTGGTCGGAAACCAGTTTGCAGATGCAGCTGTTGCGGGATAATCCCGAGTGCGCCCGGGAAGAGTTTCAGGGCATTGCAGCAAATGATCCTGGCTTGAGCGCCCACCCGAGTTTTGACTCCGAAGACGATATTGCCGCCCCGTTTCTCGAGATTAGCAGGCCGCGCATGGCCATTCTCAGGGAACAAGGAGTGAACGGCCAGCAGGAAATGGCCTACGCCTTCCACAAGGCGGGGTTCGAGGCCGTGGATGTTCATATGTCCGATATCCTCAATGGTTCCGTAACGCTGGATGATTTCAGGGGCTTGGCGGCTTGCGGGGGATTCAGCTATGGCGATGTGCTGGGCGCGGGAGAGGGCTGGGCCAAGTCCATACTCTTTCATGCCCGCGCAAGGGATCAGTTTCAGGCCTTTTTCGAGCGGGAAAACACCTTCAGCCTTGGCGTTTGCAATGGCTGCCAGATGCTTTCCAATATCAAAGAGCTGATTTCTGGGGCAGCCCATTGGCCGCATTTCGTACGCAACCGTTCAGAGCAGTTCGAGGCGCGGGTGGCCATGGTGGAAGTGGTGGACAGTCCTTCGCTGCTGCTTCAGGGGATGCAGGGCTCGCGCATGCCGATTGTGGTGGCCCACGGGGAGGGTCGTGCAGAGTACCGTGGTGATTCCCAGCCTGGAAAGGGAGTGAGCTTGCGTTATATTGATAACCATGGTGATGTAACCATGAACTACCCGGCAAATCCTAACGGATCTCCCGAGGGGGTTACCGGTCTAACGACAGAGGATGGGCGCGTGACCATCATGATGCCGCATCCGGAGCGGGTGATCCGCACGGTGCAGAATTCCTGGCATCCCGATGGCTGGGGTGAAGACAGTCCCTGGATGCGCCTGTTCAGAAACGCCAGAGTATGGGTAAATGAAAATTAACTGACTATGAGTGAAGAATACGAAGATAACGAAAATGGGGAACTTGTAACCCAGGAAAGCCGTCCTAAGCTTAAGAAGCCGCCTTTGTACAAGGTGCTGTTGTTGAATGACGATTATACGCCGATGGATTTTGTGGTTGAAATACTGATCTCCTGTTTTCATATGAATGAGGAGAAGGCAACCCAGGTGATGCTGCATGTGCATACCCGGGGCGTTGGGGTCTGCGGGGTGTTCAGCCGGGATATTGCAGAAACCAAAGTGTCTCAGGTTAATGAATATGCCAGGGAAAGCCAGCATCCCCTGTTATGCACCATGGAAGAGGCTTGACAGGATGTTGAAAAATCCTTCCCCGGCGTACAGGTTGTTGAGAAACGCCGTTTTTTTACAACCTGCTAAACAATGTTGAGGGCAAGATAGAGGCAGATGTTAAGTCAGGAACTGGAGTATGTACTGAATCAGGCGTTCGTCAATGCAACGCACAAACGGCAGGAATTCATTACCATCGAGCACCTGCTGCTGGCGCTGCTGGGCAATCCATCAGCTGTGGATGTGCTCAAAGCCTGCGGTGCAGATCTGGATACGCTGACAGACAATATCCGGCAGTTTATTCAGGAGAACTGCCCCCTGTTACCGGAAGGTGAGGAGCAGGAGGCGCAGCCTACCATTGGTTTCCAGCGGGTGTTGCAGCGCGCAGTATTTCATGTGCAGGCATCTGGAAAAAAAGAAGTCACTGGTGCCAATGTACTGGTGGCGGTTTTCAGTGAAAAGGATTCCCAGGCTGTATATTTTCTCAATCAGCAGGGGATAACCCGTCTGGATGTAGTGAACTACATGGCTCATGGCATTTCCAGGGTGGGAAAGGGCAATGCAGATGAAGAATCTGCAGATCGTGTGCAAGCTGTTGAGGCGCCTGAAGGTGAAGACAGGGTATCGGCACTGGAATCCTGGACCTTGAACCTGAATGAACATGCCAGGGAAGGAAAGATCGACCCGCTTATCGGCCGAGAGCATGAAGTAGAAAGAGCGGTGCAAATTCTCTGCCGCCGGCGCAAGAATAACCCTCTGCTGGTAGGCGAAGCCGGGGTAGGAAAGACAGCCATTGCCGAGGGTTTGGCAAAAAAAATCGTAGACAAGGATATCCCTGAAGTGCTGCAGATGGCGACCATCTATTCCCTGGATCTGGGCGGGTTGGTTGCAGGAACCAAGTACCGTGGTGAATTCGAGAAGCGGTTGAAGGCCGTGCTCAAGGAGCTGAAAAAGGTCCCGGACAGCATCCTGTTCATAGATGAAATCCATACCATAATCGGGGCGGGTGCCGCATCAGGGGGCACCATGGACGCCTCGAACCTGATCAAACCCATGCTGGCATCGGGCGAATTGCGCTGCATTGGTTCCACCACCTACCAGGAGTTCCGGGGTATTTTTGAAAAGGATCACGCCCTGAACCGACGCTTCCAGAAAATTGATGTAGTTGAACCCAGTGTCGAAGAAGTGGTGGATATTCTCAAAGGGCTGCGCAGCCGCTTTGAAGAGCATCATGATGTGGCGTACAGTGATGCCGCCCTGCAGGCAGCGGCGGATCTGGCAGACAGATACATCAATGATCGCCACATGCCGGACAAGGCGATTGATGTGATCGATGAAGCCGGAGCCGCTACTCGTCTGGTTCCCGAGGAAGAACGCGAAACGGAAGTTGGTGTCGATCAGGTAGAGACAGTGGTGGCGCGTATTGCGCGCATCCCCGAGCGCAAGGTTTCCAGTTCAGACATCGAGGCGCTTCGCAACCTCGAGCGGGATCTGCAAATGGTGGTCTACGGGCAAGGTGAAGCCATCGATGTTCTTTCTGCCGCCATCCGCATGAACCGCTCCGGCCTTGCAGAAGAGCACAAGCCCGTTGGCTCATTCCTGTTTGCCGGGCCGACGGGGGTGGGAAAAACGGAAGTCACCCGCCAGCTCGCCAGGGTTCTAGGGCTGGAGCTGATTCGCTTTGACATGTCGGAATATATGGAGCGCCATGCAGTTTCCCGTCTCATCGGCGCCCCCCCTGGCTATGTGGGTTTTGATCAGGGTGGCTTGCTCACGGAGCAGATCACCAAGCACCCCCATTCCGTATTGTTGCTGGATGAAATTGAAAAGGCGCACCCCGATGTTTTCAACCTGCTGCTGCAGGTCATGGATCATGGCACCCTTACCGACAACAATGGCCGTAAGGCCGATTTCCGTAACGTGATCATCATTATGACCACTAATGCCGGCGCCATGGAAATGAGCCGTCGCTCCATCGGCTTCACCAGTCAGGATCACAGCTCGGATGGAAAGGAAGCCATCAACAAGCTGTTTACCCCGGAATTCCGCAATCGCCTTGATGCCATTATCCAGTTCCAGCCCTTGTCGCTGGACAGCGTCAGCAGTGTTGTAAGCAAATTTCTGTTTGAACTGGAAGGATTGCTGGCGCAGAAGCAGGTGACCATTAGCGTGGATGAAGAAGCGCGTCTGTGGCTGGCGGGGCAGGGTTATGATCCGAAAATGGGCGCACGTCCCATGGCGCGTTTGATTCAGGATAAAATCAAAAAACCCGTAGCGGAGGAGTTGCTATTCGGCAAACTCAGCCAGGGTGGGCATGTGCAGGTTCAGGTGAAAGATGACGAGCTGACTTTCGTGTTTGAAAACCAGAAAGAAGAAGCCTGATTCGGCTCCCCGGTACGGTGCCGCTCAACGCTCGCGGTAAACGATACGGCCCTTGCTCAGGTCATAAGGAGTCATTTCCACCTTGACCTTGTCCCCGGTCAGAATCCGGATATAGTGCTTGCGCATCTTGCCGGAGATATGCGCGGTAATCACATGGCCGTTTTCCAGCTCGACGCGAAACATGGTGTTGGGCAGGGTCTCTTTGACCGTGCCTTCCATTTCAATTACATCTTCTTTTGCCATAAAGCCACTGCAGTGTGTTGGTTGTTTAAAGTATCTGAAACTTCTCTCCACCCGGGAGAAAGTTCGTGAAGGCGCAAGATTATAGCATCAAGCAGGCGAAAGCTACATGAAATATGCGGTTGCCGCGCCGGTTCCCCCAATCCTGGTGGTTTGGGGGCAATATCTACATGATTTGCTATATCCCGTATCCGTGGGTTGATAACGGCGATAGCGCAAGCTTTGAAAATCTTGCAAATCGTCTGCTACAAGGTGAATTGCGCTTGCGCAAGAGAAAGTGCCCTGGGGCATTTGCTGTGATTTTCGCCTTGTTCTCACTGCCCTCATGGACGAATCTGCTCAAACATCATGTCTAGCTTTTTCTAATCAATTCGTCGTTCTCCGCCAACGACTCCAAGGTTGAAATAGGGGTGCCGTAACTTTTCTCGATTCTATCACCCATGGTTGAAACCGGCTTCGAGATATCTTTGGTTTCTCCGGTATGGGTCACTATGGTGCCACTTTCCCTCATTACTCTATAAAACAGGGAGCTGGCTCGAAGTATTTCGAATGAGTAACCACGCCCTAATCTATTCATAGCCTTCATGACATCATTCATGGCTTCTGTGCAGCCGTTGGTTACAGGGCAGTCGAAATAGTTGAAAATATCTCCATGGTGCCGATCCACCATGCCGGCTACAGGTTCATAGTATTTCCTGAAATCCTTTGGTATCGCGTCTTTCCAATCCTGGAAGGCTTTTTCACCTGCTTCGCGATTGGAGGCGTTATGGATGCTGAAGAATTTTTCGTTGATGGTCAGTGCCATAGAAAGTTCTGGATAGTGGCTTCCGATATATTCAATATCTTCCAGATCTTTCCTGGTTTTAATCTCGTCATTGCGCAACCACGACCCTTGCAGGTGCTTTCTCAGTCGGATTCGATCTTCCGAAGACAGTTTGCTCCGCAAGTGCCTGCGCAGCTCATCAAGTTTTTTCGCTGCTTCATTCACCACATGAAACCGGTCAATGACAATGCGGGTATTGGGCAATTGCTTCCTGATGGCCAGTTCATAGGGTTCCAGCATATCGATGACAACCCATTCAATACGATCCCTGTCTTTCAGGTTGTTGAAGTAGTCTGCCAAAAGCGCCTTTGTTCGAGATTCCAATATATCGAAGAGGGAGCGCATTTCCAGATTCACCAGAACCGCTCTTGGTTTGCCCAGGATATGTAGCTCGTCCAAACCAAGCAGTCTCGGCGTTTCCAGTTCCACCTGATCTTCCAAATGAGCGGCATAGTCCTGGCTGATGCCTTTGACCGTATTCAGGGCCAAACCGACTTCGTTGGCGAGCTGCGTGAATGTCGTTCCAAAGCAGCGATCCTGAATATATTGGACGAGACGCCGGGTAGCTACGCGCTTGTCATCCAATGACGGGCTGGATAGCGTGACAACCGTGCCACAAGCCTTGCAGCGGTAACGCTGCGTTTCGATTTCAACCTTGACGGGCTTTCCGTGGATTGGGGTATCCGCATAGGTATATTGCCGCTTCCCATGTCTGTACAGGGGGGCGTTGCCGCATTTATCACATCGGTCAGGCGGCGAAGCGATGTTTTCAGCAAAGATCAGGATTTTATCCCCATCATCCCGCATGCCGATGGGGCGTATCTGCGTCAATTGCAGGAAGTCATGCATCAGGATTGTTCCTGACCTCTGACAGCAAGTCTGTGGTCACGTCCTTTTTCAGCATCTCATAGATCACGGATAGAAACAGGTCGCGGGTGGTTTCATCCGACAGCAGCCGTTTGGACAAGGCGGAGTGAGACGACATGGCCTCGACGATGGCCTTGGTCGCAGCGCCTGGGAGGTCGGCGCGCATCGCCTGCTCTTTCGGGTTGTTGCGCACCTGGGCCATCACGGTGTCATTGTCACGCAGCTTCTCGCTGATGTGCACCGCAAAGGCCACCTTGTCCTTGTCGGTGATCTCTTTGCCGAAGGCGTCATTGAGCCGTTGAATCAGTTCCTGCAGGTAGGTGCGCTCACGATCCCGGCCTTCAAGCAGGTCACCGCCAACAGGTTGCAGCGGACTGCCCTCATCCTTGACCTCCCACTTTGTCTGTTGCGGAATCAGCCGGTAATGGGAGAGCACCAGCCCGGAAAGATCCACCTGTTCCGGCGTCATGCCCTTGAGGCGCTTGCGCAGTAACTTGGCAAAGGCGGCGAATGCCTCGATCTGCGGATCACCGAATTCCACCAGTTGCGCCACATACTCGTAGGTACGCACAAACTTGCCCAGGCCCTGGCTGAACACCAGCAGTTCATCCCGCGCCCGGGTGTGTTCCGAACGTCTTGCTTCGGCCTTTTCCGCGCCTGCATCATCGCCTCGCTCGCGTGCTAGCAGATATTCCCTTTCACACACCTCGATGGCGTCATTGAGCATCTTCATTCGGCCATTGAAACGGTCGGTGGCCGCCTCGGTGAGTTGGTACAACCGTTGGTGTGTAACTTGGGGGTCGGTTATGGCAATACCGAACTGGCGTATTTCTTCTGCGTCATAGATCCCCATGTCATCCAGGTGCGCCTTCATGTCGTAAACGACATTGGGATCCTGTATGTTGGTGATACGGGCGTTCTTGTAGTAGGTCTGGAACGCATCGACGATCTGCTCTGGGTCGTTGGCGAAATCAATGATGAAGGTCTGGTCCTTGCCAGGAAAGGTGCGGTTCAGGCGGGAAAGTGTCTGTACCGCTTCCACGCCGGACACCTGCTTGTCCAGGTACATGGCCACCAGCTTGGGCTGGTCAAAGCCGGTCTGAAACTTGTTGGCCACCAGCATCACCTGGTATTCCGCTGTGTCGAATACCTTGCGCAAGTCCCGCCCGTGGGCGCCGGGGTTCATGTTCTCTTCGGTGAAAGCTTCATCGTCCGGGTAGTGGTTCAGTTCGTCATTGATCTCCTTGCCGAGAATCTTTCCGGAAAATGCCACCAACGAGCGGATGTTCCGGTAACCCTTCTGTTCCACATAGCGGTCGAAAGCCAGTTTGTATTTGACCGCCGCCGCCCGTGAGGAAGTCACCACCATGGCCTTGGCCTGATGGCCCAGCAGGTGAGCCACATTTTTATGGAAATGTTCGATGATCAGCTCCACCTTCTGCGCGATATTGGTGGGATGCAGGGAAAGCCACCGCGCCAGGGCGCGTTTGGCGTACTTGGTATCCACCCGCTGGTTTTTTTCCTCGACAAAGGTCTCACCAATGCGCAGCGCCATTTTGTACGAGGCATAGTTTTGCAGTACATCCAGGATGAAACCCTCCTCGATGGCCTGCTGCATGGTGTACAGGTGAAATGGCTCCGGCGGGTTTTCACTGGATGCGGGCTGACTCGGATCCAGGGGGCGGCCAAACAGCATCTTGGTGGCGTGTTTGGGGGTGGCGGTAAAGGCAAAGTGGCTGACGTTCTTCGGCAGACCACGCACGCTTTGCAGCTTTTCCAGCAATTCATCCGGCGTCAGGCTGGCCAGTTCCTCGCTGGAATCCAGGGCCAGGGCCTGGCGCAGTTTGCCGGCGGTGCTGCCGGTCTGGGAGTTGTGCGCCTCGTCCATGATGACGCCAAAGTTTTTGTTCCTGAGGGATCTCTCGGTGAGTATCGCTTCCAGGGCGTAGGGGAAGGTTTGCAGGGTCACCACGATGATGGGCGTGCCATCGAGCAGCGCCTTGGCCAGTTGCTGGCTCTTGGGCAGAGAGGACGATTCCCGGTCGATGGCGCTGACCACGCCCTGCTGATGCTCGATCTGGTGAATGGCCTCCTGCAACTGGGCATCCAGTACTGTGCGGTCGGTCACCACGATGACCGAATCGAAGCACGGCTCGCCTTCCTGCTTTCTCATGCGGATCAGTTCATGGGCGGTCCAGGCGATGGTGTAAGTCTTGCCGGAACCGGCGCTGTGCTGGATCAGGTACTGATGGCCCGGCCCTTCCTCGCGCACCGCTTCCATCATTGTGGTCACGGCCTCGAACTGGTGGTAGCGGGGGAAGATCAGGCTCTCCTTGTAGCGAATCCGCCCATCGGCGTCTTCCACCTCCTTACGCTCCAGCAACACGAAGCGATGGAAGATGCGCAGCCAGTTGTCCTTTTGCAGGATCCAGTTCCAGAAATAGCTGACCGGGTATTCTCCTGCCGGTGCAGGCGGTCGCTGACTGTTCCCGACAACAGCGACACTTCCGCCATCCCTGGCGGGCGGATTCCCTGCCGCACCGTCGTTACCCCGGTTGAAGGGCAGGAAAAAAGTGGACTCCCCGGCCAGCTTGGTGGTCATGTAGATTTCGGAATCGGACAGGGCAAAATGCACCGCTGCGCCGCGCCGGAAGCTAAGCAACGGCTCCATGCGCCCCATGGCAGCACTTTTTGGCTTGCGATCCACCCGGTACTGCTGCTTGGCGGCCTCCACCGACTGGGTGAAATCGGTCTTGATCTCCACCGTGGCCACCGGCAGGCCGTTGATGAAGAACACCAGATCGATGGCATTTTCATTGTCCAGGGAATAGCGCAGCTGCCGCACCACCCGCAGGCGGTTGGCGGCGTAGCGGGTATTCACCGTCTCGTTGCGGCTGTCCTCGGGCCGTGCCTGACTCATGGCCAGTGTACCCGCGCCCGCCACCGAAAAGCCCCGGCGCAGCACTTCCAGGGTGCCGCTGGTTTTGGAAGCCAGCGTCTTGACCAGCCGATCCAGCACCGTGGATTCGGCATCCGCGCCATGAATCTTGCGCAGTTTCTCCCAGGCTTTGGGTTGGGTATGCTGAATCCAGCCGATCACATCCTCGGGATACAGGGCGTGGACCCGGTCGTAGTTTTGATGGTCACCTTCCAGCCAGCCCTGCTGCTGGAGTTGATCGACAATGTGGGATTCAAAGTGGATTTCGTGGTGGGCTTCGGACATGAGTTTATCCCTCAAACAGATCGTAGGATGGGTTGAGCACAGCGAAACCCATCATTCACCAAACTTCCCGTTCAACTCCACTTCTCCCGCCCAGTCTGGCGGATAGATGCCTTGCTCCACGCATCGGGAAAATGTAGAAAATGGCCACTCGATCACCTGTTTCACATAACCATGCTTCAACGGATTGACATGCACATAATCGATATGACGCTGGTAGTCATTTTCATCTCTGATCCTGTGCTCCCAAAAGCGGCGTTGCCAGATTCCTCTTTCCCCCTTGCTCGAGTGGCTGCTGGACAGCCTTTCCATTCGCGGCACACCATGGCTGAAACGGGACTTGATCAAGCGCCATCGAGTGGAAAAATTCCGGTCACCGTCAGGCAAAGTCCATACCGCGTGAATATGATCGGGCAAAACCACCCAGGCATCGATATGAAACGGCCAGTCATGACGGACAATACGCACCGCCTCGCGCAGGCCTTCGATTTCTTTGATCAGCAGATCTGATTTTCGGTTGGCGAGGGTTACGGTGAAAAACCAGGTGCCTCCCGGAGTTCGATCTCTTCGATAATTCGCCATGGAAGTATTTTTCACTCGTTTTATATTGATGGGTTTCGTTCCTCAACCCATCCTACAAAACTGATCGACGATGTGGGATTCGAGGTGGCTTCAGGCATCAGGCGGCCTCTTTAGTTCCAATCGCGCACGTCAATCTTGCCGGTAACGCCGGCGGTGATTAGGGCGGCGCGTTTTTCTTTGAGCAGGTCGATGCTTTGTTGGGTTTTTTTGATGAGTTGGTTGATATTGGTGACATTGATTTCTATATATTTTGAGATAATTTTTTGTTCTTCTGATGAGGGATATGGAACGGGTATCCGTGACAAAATACTTGTATTCAAGTTTTCCATAGTTGACCCAACAGACATCAACGACAAATAGTCTTTAACCCAGTCACTAATGAGTACATCCATCAAGAAACCAATATCTACCATGTTGTATGCGGTTCGTAAACGTATGGAACCAGTACCAAGCAGCCATCCTGCTTGCTCCTTGGCAACTAGGGCGCAGCGACCAAGTTCTCCTCGTCTAGCAAATACAATATCTCCTTCTTCTAGTCTATATTCCGATAGTTTATCAGCAGTTTTTCTATCAACTGTTGATGTTTCTGCCGGAATTATCTTCCCCTGTTCCATATGAATAGGGTTGACTATAGGCACCCCTCCCTCTATGTAATCTGATTGATGCAGTAGACTACCAAAAGGTCCTGTCTTGAAACTGTGTGCGAGTCTCTTTATTTCAATCACATTCCAATGCGTCGGCACCTCGCCCAACCACTCCACCCCCGAATCCTTGTATTCCGGATAAGGCTTGCCCGTGCGCACGCCGAATCCGCTCCCGGCGGATTCGGGTACTTCCCCCTTCCCTGGGGGTCGCACATCGAATTTCCCGGTCACCGCCTCGGTGATCAGCGCCGCGCGCTTTTCCTTGAGCAATTCGATGAAGCGGGCTTTCTTATTGATGAGTTGGTCGATTTGAGAGGTTTGATGATCAAGGAATGTAGCGACAGCAGTTTGTTCCTCTCGCGATGGAAGGGCAACCGACAATCTCATTAGTTCAGAAGCATTGATGGCTGGATAGCTTATTCCTTTCGATTCCGCAACGATCCACTCCACAAAGGAGTGCGATTTCAATGCGTAAGCCAGATACTTTCTATCTATTTCCCGTGGTCTGATGACGGCAAACCCAGTCGATACCACCATATTTTTAGGCGGATTATTTATCTCGGCGATTGCACGTAAATAGGTGCGTACAGTGGAAATAATGATGTCACCATGCCTAACCAGTCGCCGGGCACGAGATGGCGCATTACTGAAGGACATGTCCTCGGCAACCAAAATTTTTCCTTCAGACACGCTTCCTATATCCACGTAACGAATCGATAAATCAGGGTCGACATCTTCACCTAAAACATCGTCATTGCAAGAAGTGATGAATTTAAGTTTCTGAATACCCCAGTGCTTTGGCACAAGGTTTATCCACATGATGGCAGAGTATGTGTATTTGTCGTAACTGCGATATTTCATGGTTACTATTCCATACGAAGCAATCTGATGGTGTCAGTTATTATTTTCACATAGTACCCATCCATACTATGGCGTAGACTTCCTTGAAAATAATCGCCTATTACTCCTTTCCAAAATCTATCATCGTCTGAGTTATCTTCTGGTATGCCAGGCACGCCAACTGGTAATGAATAAAAAAGTAGTGTGCTAACCACTTGCTCTGGAGATGGATAGGGTCCAATGGAATCTCTATCTGGAAATTCCTCTATTCCCAATACTTTTGTTATTTGTTTGGCGTCAGCAGAACCTCTAATAAGCAATTCAGCTATATCCTTATTAAAGCAATAAATAAAAACACCAAGCACATTTAGTAAAACCCTTCCTGGTGGAAGCGTATTCGAAAAGTAAGTAGCGCCACCAAGTATTTGCGCGACTTCAAGATGCCTTATAAATGTTTCTACTTCGCGCAATGAAAGTTGGTTTTCTTTGATTAAGGTTTCGATGAATTTGAAGGTTCCTTCTTTTGCTAGATATGATTCTGCCAGGGTTCCACTCTTTTCGATCAATAGCTTTGTATATTCGATAGAGGCAAGCACATAATTATGCCTGTTTTGTGTTAGCTCATCTGGCAATACCAATGTGTAGGAAACAAACTTATCCAGATAACGCTGTGCATTGATACCCACCCCATAGCAATGATTGATCGAATCCTTCAATTGCTTGAGATTGGAAACCAACACAAACTGAACATTTGGAACATCGAATACATGCTTGATACTCTCCAGCATGGCAATAGCAAAATCCGGCTTACAACGATCCAGTTCATCAACAAACAGGATTAGCGGCTTTTCTTCTGCTATCCGCTCCAGAGCTTCCTGGAGGGTTGTCAATACGGCCTCTATGTCCTGATGATCCTTGATGCTCTGTTCTATGGCAGCATTGATGCTGTCTTCGGCAGCTTCCTGAAGAATATCTTCGAATTCATCTGGAATTTCATCCGCATTTTTCTTCAGCAACCAGGCAATGCCGGCCTTACCAAGCGTTTTCAGGCCATAACGAAGCGCTGGTATCGCTTTTTCTCTGAATGACTTTTCTGTTTCTTCATCATCGATCAAGTTGGCGATGGCAGCCACAAGGGTCATTAAAGGTTCGTTGGCATGATCTGCCTTGAACGCATCCACATAAGCAACATGCACATCTGGGTGGGTTTCTTTCAGCAGATTGATCAGCTTGTAACAAAACTCTGTTTTGCCTGTGCCCCAATGACCATCGATCACCATGGGTGAGACATTAATATCAGACGTGAGCAACTTGAGCAGCTTTTCTGCTATGGGTTTTCTCTGAAACTCGTCATGCTCTTCGAATGTGATGGAATCCGGTGTCCTTGTCTGATCATTCATCTTGTGTTCCTTTCCAAAATTCCAGTTCACGCCAGCCCCCAGGAAATCCCATAGCAGATACGTCGATTTGATGTGTATCGATCAGAGTGGTAAGTCGCTGCCGGAAATGATGCTCTGGACAGATGCAATCCAGAAACCAGATCATCATCGCCAGGGTGTTGTAGAGCTTGCGTTTGGCCTGCCAGTTGATCACAGGGACAATGGGAGCAGGAGTGCGTTTGGGTAGCCTGAAGGTGAAAGTGAACTCCCGGTTCCACAGACGACTGTGATGGGCGCACAGATTGCGCACGATACTCAAGTGGTGCAGGAAGGACACCAGGATGGTCTCGTCCATGCCGTAGCTGCGTGCAATGCGGTTGCGATCCTTGCCATGTTTGAGGTTGGCAATCCACTTTGATAAGTGCCCCAGGGACATGATTTCCACAGCGGCCCACAGGGGTGGTAAATCTTCTTCATATTGCCGGAGCAGATGTACGATGAAGTCCTCCTTACTGTGAGCGGCTTCCTGGGCAAAACGCTGGAGCTGTTCTCCATGACACCACCCACGGCGGTCTTGCTTGAAATATCGGTGTTCAAGATAACCATGCGGCCCATACTGATGGGAAAAGTGGTAAGCCCATTGGGTGCGTACAGAGATTTCCACCCGTTCGATGGCATCAAGCACCAGAAGACGCAATTCCCGGTCGAAAATGTAGGGGTTCAGAACCGCCTGGAATGAGGTGCCGTCCCTGAAATAGTGGTTGGCATGATCCTGCTCGAAAGGCAGCCAATAGGCGCACAGCCGATAGTAATTGAGGTGTTTGAGGTAGTGGGCGGCAAGGGCTTCGTCTTCGATAGCCATACCGCGATCCTTCAACAGGCAGATCTGCTGCTCGATAGTGAGGGGAGGCTTGGTGAACTTCATTTGCCTGCCCTAGAAACAAGTAACCCCTCCTGGTGCGCATCGTTGAGAGGCGTGAGGGGTGTTGTTATGTCAAAGTGTAGCATAGCTATCAGCTATTGCCACAAATGGAGATTGGCTGGACAGAAAAAAACCGCACGATTTGAGTATACCAACATCCGTTGGCATAGGCTTGGCGGGTGTTGTTGAAAGCGGAATAGCATAAACCAGCCTTGGCTGTGTTTTGTCGCTTGGTCCAAATTGCTCCCAGAATGTTCACGACGCCACCGCTTTCAGCAATTCGGCGATTTCCACTTCCACTTGCTGTAGATCCGCGTCGATCTCTTCCAGGGGCCGGGGGGGCTGGTACTGGTAGAAATAGCGGTTGAAATTGATTTCGTAGCCGACAATACCCACCTGGCCGTCCTTCTTGTCCTTCTTGGCCTTATCAATCCAGGCATCCGGCACATGGGGCAACACTTCCCGCTCGAAGTGGTCTTCGATGGCTTCCGGGAGCGGCACATTCTCATGGTCGCGCAGGTCGGGGGCAGGTTCCGGGTTGCCCTTGGCATCGTGGCAGATTTCAGCCTGTTCATCTCTTTCACCACAGGCCATCCAGATCGGTTTGAGCTGGGCGGTGGTCAGCTTGATGCCCTGGGTCTTGAGCGCGGATTTGAGTTCCGCGAGAAAATCCTCGCGGTTCATCCAGAGGGCATCGCCTGCCAGGGATTCCAGGGCCTTTCGGACGGGTTCCTGTTTGTCCTTGAGGTTCTGGAACGGCTTGCCTGCCATGTAGCTGGCGATGCTCTCGTGGGTGACCTGGAAACGGAGTCTCAGCGGCTGCTCCACGGTGATGCGCCGGTAGCCGAAATCTTCCGTTTCGAAGATCTTGCTTGTCGGGCCTTTTTCGAAGGCATCGTGGATGCGGGCGATCTCGGCGATCTGATCGTCCGTTAGCCAGCGGCGCTTGCTGCCCAGGCTCTTGCGCATGGGCGTGTGGATGCCGGTGGCGTCGATGAGCTGCACCAGCCCCTCGCGGTGTTCTTCCTTATCGGTGTCCAGCACCCAGACATAGGTACCGATTCCGGTGTTATAGAAGAGATCCGTGGGCAAGGCGACGATGGATTCCAGCCAGTCGTTTTCCAGAATCCAGCGGCGGATTTCCGATTCGCCAGAGCCGGCGGAGCCGTTGAACAGAGGTGAACCCGACAGGATTATGCCGATGCGGGTGCCGCCTTCCGATTCGGGATTGCGCTTGGACAGCAGGTGCATGAGAAACAGCATGGAACCGTCGCTGACCCGGGGCAGTCCGGGGCCGAAGCGCCCGGAATAACCCAGCACTCGGTGTTCATCTTTTACCGCCTTCTGTACTTTTTTCCAGTCCACGCCAAAGGGCGGATTGGCCAGACAGTAATCAAAGCGCTCGCCGGGCAGCAGGTCATTGGAGAGGGTGTTGCCCAGCTTGATGTTCTTGGTGTCATACCCCTGAATCAGCTTGTCGGCCACGCAGATGGCGTGAGTTTCCGGGTTGAGCTCCTGGGCATAAGGAATCAGGCGCGCATCGGGGTTCCACTCGTTCACCAATTCGATGGCGGATGAAAGAAATCCACCGGTGCCGGCCGCGCAGTCATAGACGGTTCGCACCACGCCCTCGCCACCCAGGGCTTCATGGTCATTGGAAAAGACCAAGGTGGTGGTCAGGCGAACCACGTCCCGGGGCGTATAGAACTCACCAGCCGTATCGTTGGCCGATTCAGCGAATCGGCGGATCAGGTGTTCGAAAATTAGCCCCATTTCGTGGTTGGAGAGCCGGTCGGGATGCAGGTCGATCCCCTGGAATTCCTTCACTACCAGATAAAGCAGGTCGTGCTGGCCGAGCTTCTCGATCCAGTTGCTGAAGGAGAATTTGTCGAAGATTTGCCGCGCGTTGGCGGAAAAATGACTGATGTATTCTTCCAGATTGTGTTGGGTGCTGGTCGATCCCAGGGTGGCGAGGGAAAACTTCGACGTATTATAGAAAGGGGCTCCGGCAATGCCGGGCAGGATCAGATCCTGGTCAAGGTCATCGTTCCTGATGGCTTCGTATTGCTCAAGTACAGCCTCGCGAGTGGGTTCCAGCACACATTCCAGCCGGCGCAGCACAGTGAACGGCAGGATGATCTTGCCAAACTCGGATTGTTTGAAGTCGCCTCTGAGCAGGTCGGCTACCGCCCATATTTCTGTATCCAGGTTTTTCTGGTTCATTTATCCTTCTCAACCTTGAAATGCAGATAAGAGGATAGATTAACTAAAAAATAAGTCAACCTCGGATTGCAGAATACACCAATGGAGAGGCGGAATTAGGCAAGACGAATATCAACTGTTGTTTGCAGATAGCCGGTTTTATTTGCAGCCCCGGCCAAATAAAATCCCCCTCAGTGTCCAGAATACAAATCGGCCACTTCATCGGTGTAATACATCAATATCCGGTTGCGGCGCAGCTTCAGGGTGGGGGTGAGCAAACCGTTTT
>JALWMK010000052.1 GCA_027083925.1 Sedimenticola sp.
GCTCGACCAAACCCGCAAGCCTGTACATGGTGATTGAATATACCCTACTATTTGGGCGGCAGGTTAAGGAATCTCTGAGTAATCCTGAGTGGCATGATGAGCGAGATGAAATTTTCGGATTCAAGGCCTAAATCGCAGGGCTATTGCCAGGATGTATAACGCAGAAACCGGATATTTCAGCAGATCAGCGACTGTTCATGAGTTAATCAGAGGTTCCTTGGCAACAGTTTGACAGGTATATGTTGGTTTGCAACAGGAGCAATTTGGCCGGACTCGGCTGCCCTTATGTCGCAATTTAGAAAAACTTCTCTGACGCTGGCTCATAAGAGACAGCTGTATGCCCAATTCAGCGAACGCCTGCGGTACTGGATGGAAGGCTGTATGGACGGCTTTTTTGAGCATCTGGACGGGCATTTTTTCAGCCTGGCGGAGAAGGCGGTTAGTGATAGTGTACAGAGAAGCTACATTGATGCTATCCGTGAATTGCGGCAAAGCAGGGCAGCCTTGGGGCAACGCTACCAGGCTCGGGTTATTCTTGCCTCCAAGCAGTTTTTCCTGGAGTTTAAATCCTACCAACATGAATTCCTGCGCACCCGGATACATATTGGTGAAGATCAGAACTCCATGGAATTGATCAATCAGGACGTGCTGGAAGAAGACCTGGCGGTAATGCGCGTTACTCATGATGCGGAAAACAGAAACCTGTCGAGATTGAAAACCTTAAATGGATTGCTGGCCGGGATTGCCCCCGCCAAACCCCTGAAGCGTGCCGATCTGCCGGTATCGCCGGGCATCCTGAGCAACGCCCTGCAGCATACCTTGCAGGCATGGCCAGGAGATTTGCAAACCAAACTGTCTTTTTACGAGCTTTTCGGGAAGCACTGCCTGTCCGGCCTGGACAAGCTATATCCGGAGTTGATTGCTGCGCTTGAAAAAGCAGGCTTAAGCCCTGTGCGCAAGCCGGTGCAGCCGCAAGGGAAGAGGCCGAAGGCGGTAACAATCCCGCAGCGCTCCGCCAACCCGGATGAGGGCACCTTGTTTGGCATTGTGGCGCTGGTACGGCAGCTTCAGGAAGAGCAAAGGGAATCCCTTGGTCTGGCTGACCCGAAAATCGACCATCTTCCTGAAGGATGGCCTGTAGCAAGCGCGAAAACAATAACCAGCGTTATCGGAATTTTGCAGTCGGAACTTTCCCTGAATCCGCCCAGGGATATACGTCAGGCGCGGGTGACCCAAAATGCCCTGAAAGGGCAACTGATCACTGAACTGGGAAAGACCATTGTCGATCAGAAAGTTCGCCTGCAGCGGCTTGACCGGCACATCATAGACGTTGTGAACATGCTGTTTGAATACATCCTGGATGATCCGGTTATACCGGCGCAGATGAAAGTATTGCTGGTGCGCCTGCAAATGCCTGTGCTGCGCATTGCCGTGGAAGATAAAAGTTTCCTCACTGACCGTTCCCATCCCGTCCGGGATTTGCTCAACAGCCTTGCTGCAGCAGCTGCACGCTGGGCGGATGAAGGCGATTATGCTGGTAACAGCGTTTATGGCCATATTGAACAGGCGGTACAGCGTGTCCTGGTGGAGCCGGAAGGAAATATGGACTTGTGGATAGAGGTCAACCGGGAATTCGAAGCCTATGTCCTGAATGAAGAGCGTGGTGCCCGGGTGGCGGAGGAACGGCTGGCCCAGGTGGCCAAGGGAAAAGAACGCCTGTCGCTGGCCAGGCAGGCAGTCGATGGACATCTGGCCAGTCTTTTGCCGACGTCGATTCCGGCCCCCGTCTATCAGATTATTGATGAAGTATGGCGCGATGTCATGACGCTGATTTTGTTGCGGGAAGGAGAAGAAAGCAAGGAATGGAAGGAATCTGTGCAGATTCTGGAGCGACTGATCGACAGCGTCATTCCCCGTGCAGACCAGGAAGAACGGCAGGTGCAAATGGCAAAAGTCCCCGTGCTGCTGACAGATTTGCGGCGAGGGTTTGCATCCATTTCCTATGATAGCGGCCGTGCTTCGATGATGTTCAAGCAGTTACAGCACTGCCATGTAACCAGCCTGCGGGGGCTGCAGCCTGCAACCATGAAATACAAGCCGGAGGATTACAGGTCTTCGGCGGAAGAGACTATCCAGAATCTTCTTGATGATGAGTTCATGCAGCAAACGAATGAACTCAAACAGGGGCAATGGATAGCCTGGAATACCCCCGCGGGAAAGGAATTGCGTGGCAAGCTTTCCTGGCGCAGCGAGGTTACAGATCTGCTGATGTTTGTGGATTTGCGCGGCAGGCGGGTAGCGGAAATGTCCAGCAGTGAGTTGGCGGATCTGTTGCGTAGCGGGCGGGCGACGGTTTTGACAAGCATCGACTGTCCCATGGTCGAACGTGCGCTGGCAGCAATCTACAAGACGCTTTCCCGACAATTTCCAGGGCATGTTTTGCCTGCCTGATGTTCGTCCCTGCCGCACAGGCCACAATTCTCTGACCTGTGCCCGCCATCTTTTCTTGCCGCCCATCCTGTCTGAAGACTTGCTACAATCCTCCCCCATTCTATTGATTTGCAGTTGATTGGAGAGACATATGACAGAAAAAATGACTGATTCAGGGCTGAAGTACGATGACCTGGAAGAGGGTACCGGTGCCGAAGCCGTGGCGGGAGCCCAGGTGACTGTGCATTACACTGGCTGGCTGACGGATGGCAGCAAGTTCGATTCCAGCCTGGACAGAAATCAGCCATTTGAGTTTGCGCTGGGAAAAGGCCAGGTTATTCGCGGCTGGGATGAAGGTGTGCAGGGCATGAAAGCCGGTGGCAAGCGCAAGCTGACCATTCCGCCCCAGTTGGGTTATGGCACTGCAGGCGCTGGTGGTGTGATACCGCCCAATGCCACCCTGGTATTTGAAGTGGAACTGCTGGAAATAAACTGATGCTGCCGGATCGGGAATTGATCAGGGAAGATGTGCGGCGGGCGCTGGCGGAAGACGTTGGTGGTGGTGATCTGACGGCTGCGCTGATTCCCTCCCGGAACCAGCTGCAGGCGCGGCTGGTCTGCAGGCAGCAGGCGGTTCTCAGCGGTACAGCCTGGGTTGATGAAGTGTTTCTCCAGGTAGACAGATCAGTAGACCTGCAATGGCATCTGGCCGATGGTGATTGTCTGCAGGAAAACAGCCTGGTGTGCACCATGCAGGGAGCCGCGGCAAGTATACTGACGGCTGAACGGACAGGGCTGAATTTCCTGCAAACCCTGTCGGGCACCGCCACGCTTGCAGCAAGCTATGTGGAAGCCGTGCAAGGTACTGCGGTGAACATTCTCGATACCCGTAAAACCGTGCCAGGCTTGCGTCTGGCGCAAAAATACGCAGTGAGCTGTGGCGGTGGAGCCAACCATCGCATGGGATTGTATGATGCAGTCCTGATCAAGGAAAACCATATCGCAGCTGCCGGTTCCATCCCCGCTGTACTGGAGCAGGCCCGGAGCTTGTATCCAGAGGCACCCATAGAGATTGAAGTGGAAAATCCGGATGAGCTGGAAACCGCACTGAAGGCTGGAGCCAGGTGGGTGCTGTTGGATAACTTCAGCTTGCAGCAATTGCATGAGGCAGTTGCCCTCAACCAGGGAAGAGCCCGCCTGGAAGCGTCTGGTGGAGTCGATCTGCAAACGGTTCGTGCCATAGCCGCAACCGGGGTAGATGACATCTCAGTAGGGGCGCTAACCAAGAATTTGCAAGCAGTGGATTTTTCTCTGCTGTTCATTTGATAAAGACTGAACTTTTGGTTTTTTTGTTGTCAAATTCAGGATGTTTCGTCCAAAACCGAGGAAAATAGTAAATGAAGAAAAAAAGAATTGTATTGATGTTGGCGGCAGCTGTTCTGGCTGGTCAGGTGCAGGCGACCGAGCTGAAAACCTTTGATCAGCGCTACAGCTACACTTTGGGTACGCGCATGGCAAAGATGCTGAAGGCACAGGGAGTCGGTGAGCTGGATGGCGCAGCCTTTGGCGCAGCAGTGGCGGACGTGATCAATGGCAAGCCGCTGCAACTGACGGATGAGGAAATGTCTGAAGTCCTGAAGCAGCGCTCTGAAAGGGCCAACAAGGAACGCGAAGAGCAAGCCGCCAAGGCACTGAAGAAAGCCAAGGAGTTTCTGGCGGAGAATGCCAAAAAGCCTGGCATCACCGTACTGGAGAGCGGCCTGCAATACAAAATCATCAAGCCGGGGACTGGTGAACCGCCAACAATGGCGGATACGGTTAAGGTGCATTATGAAGGCCATACCATTGAAGGCAAGAAGTTCGACAGCTCCTATGATCGTGGCAAGCCGGCAGAGTTTGCGCTCGAAGGCGTGGTAAAAGGGTTTTCTGAAGCACTGATCCACATGCAGCCCGGGGCGAAATGGAAGGTGATTATTCCGCCTGAGCTTGGCTATGGCGCACGGGGCGCCGGAAGTTCCATTGGCCCCAACGAGGTGCTGGTGTTTGATCTCGAGCTGCTGGATGTTACCAGGGCGGTGACGCCAGCTGATGCAAAATAACGGCTCCGGTCACAATTGCGTGATTGGTCCAATAAAAAACGCTGCTAAATGCAGCGTTTTTTATTGGACTTTCCGAGGCGCCAGTCAGCCTTTGTCCAGCTCCAGATACTCCCAGATCCTTTCGGTAAGGGTTTTGCCGCCTTCTTTCAGTTCCGGAAAATTCCCTTTTTGTTCATTCAGTGCGAGAACGCGCAGGGTATCCCGATACAGCTTTTCCATGCCCATCTTCTCGTATGCAATGATCATGATGGTCAGGCCATCTTTCACCGAGGGCGTGTACTGATAATTCTTTACCACATATTGCGCCCGGTTCGCGGCTGCCAGCCAGGCGCCGCGATCCAGGTAATAGCGAGCCACATGGATTTCGTGGCGGGCCAGCTGGTTGCGCAGGTAAAGCATGCGTAACCTCGCATCCTGGGCATACTCCGTGTCCGGGAAGCGGCGCACCAGTTCGGCAAAATCATTGTAGGAATCTGTCGTGGAGCCAGGATCCCGTTGCGAGTTATCTGTTGGCAGGAAGCGTGAAAAGAATCCCATGTTGCGGGTGAAGTTCACCAATCCCTTCAGGTACAGCGCATAGGCGACAGCCGGGTGATCCGGGTGCAGCTTCATGAAGCGCTCCACTGCCGCCAGGGTGGAGTCCGGTTCGTCTGCCCGGTAATAGGCATAGGCGATATTCAGCTGGGATTGCAGGGCATACTTGCCGAAAGGGTATCGGGATTCCAGCTTTTGGTAATACTTGATGGCGCGCTGGTAGTTGCCGCCCCGCATGGCTTCTGTCGCTTCTGTATAGAGCTTCTGTGCAGACCAGCCGGTGGTTTTGTCCACCTGCTTGGGTAACAGGCTACATCCACTGAGCAAAAATGCGACAATAAAAACAGGCCAGAGAATTTTAGGCATGGGCATTACCATCCCGACTTTAAGTAGGCAGGATTATACCGCACATTGGCAGCAGGCAATAAAAACCGTGGAAGAAATACAGTATCAGGGGATTGTTGATCAGGAACTGTCCGGGCTGCGTCTGGATCAGGCGCTGGCTCGTTTGTTTTCCGATTACTCCCGCAGCCGCCTGCAGAGCTGGATCAAGGCGGGGCGGGTACAGGTGGATGGTGAAGCACGCAAGCCCAGGGACAAGGTATGGGAGGGTGAGCGGATCAGCTTGCAGGCGCTGCTGGAGGCTGATCAGCGTTGTGAACCCGAAGACATTCCTCTGGAGGTCGTGTACGAGGATGAGCATCTGCTGGTTATCGACAAGCCTGCCGGGCTGGTGGTGCATCCCGGTTCCGGGAACCGGAGCGGGACGGTGCAGAATGCTTTGCTGCACCATGATCCCGGAATGGCCAGCCTGCCCAGGGCGGGAATTGTCCATCGCCTGGACAAGGATACTACCGGGTTGATGGTGATGGCACGCAGCCCTGTGGCGCACAAATGCCTGGTGGACGCCTTGCAGGCCAGGGAAATCAAGCGCGAATACCTGGCGCTGGTGGTGGGTCTGCCCACCGCTGGTGGCAGCGTGAATGCGCCCATCGCCCGCCATCCGCACAAACGGGTTTGCATGGCCGTTGTGCAGGGTGGAAAGCCTGCCTGTACCCACTACCGTATCAATGAGCGTTTTCGCATCCATACCCTGCTGGATGTGCAGTTGGAATCCGGTCGTACCCACCAGATTCGCGTCCATATGGCGCATATCCGCTATCCGCTGGTGGGTGATTCCGTATACGGCGGGCGTCTCAAATTGCCCCGAAATGCCAGTGAAGCCACGGCCTCTTCCTTGCGGGCTTTTTCCCGCCAGGCTTTGCATGCCCGTCGCCTGAGCCTGCAGCACCCGGTAACAGGGGATTTTCTGGTATGGGAGAGCCCGGTTCCGGCTGAGTTGAAGGGACTGATTGAGCAGTTGCGAGAGGATGCCGCCCAACATGCCGGCTGACTGGATTGTTCCTGATTGGCCGGCCCCCGGACGGGTGCGGGCCCTGAGCACTCTGCGTACCGGTGGTTTCAGCCAGCCGCCATGGGACAGCTTCAATCTGGGGGATCATGTGGAGGACGAGCCGGATCTCGTGGCGCAAAACAGAGCCAGGCTGGTGGCAGCTGCGCACCTTCCTGCCGAACCCCTGTGGATGGAGCAAATCCATGGTTGCGATGTACTGACAGGCGGTGATCGCGGCAGCCGTGGGGATGCGCGCTTCAGCAGCCAGCCGAAGAAAATCTGCGTAGTGATGACCGCAGACTGCCTGCCTGTATTGTTGTGTGATGCGCAGGGAACCGCTGTGGCGGCAGTGCATGCCGGTTGGCGGGGATTGGCCTGTGGTGTGCTGGAGCAGGCATTGTGCTGTTTTGATCAACCCGCCTCGGCTATCATGGCCTGGCTGGGTCCGGCTATTGGCCCGGCAGTTTTTGAAGTGGGTGACGAAGTGCGGGAAGTGTTCGTGCAGCAGCAGACCCGATCAGAATCGGCTTTTCAACCTCATGTACAAGGGAAATGGCTGATGGATATCTATGAACTGGCGCGTCAGCGCCTGTATGCCCAGGGCGTGGTGCAGATGCATGGCGGCGGTTTTTGCACCTATACAGATAGTGAACGTTTTTTTTCGTACCGGCGCGATGGCCGCACCGGCCGGATGGCCAGCTTGATCTGGCTGGAGGAGTAAATGAGCAACTGGTATATGCTGACCCTGACAGGGGAAGACCAGCCGGGCATTGTCGCCCGTGTTACCCGGGCGCTGTTTGAGCGCAATATGAATCTGGGGGAGGCCTCGATGCTGCGCCTGGGGGGGAATTTCACCGTTATGATGATGGTGACCGGCGAGATGGATGCCAGTGCGCTGCAACGCTCCCTGCAGGAAGTATCTGCAGAACTGGGTCTGAGCCTGCATGTTGACCCCATGCAGGGCGGCCTGCATCGCCATGTGCCACCAAATCTTGTGGTGCGGGTCAGTGGTGCCGATCAGCCGGGCATTGTCGCCAAAGTGACGGGGGTGCTGGCGGATGCCGGATTCAACATCCTGGATCTGGAATCCGATGTGGCGGGCAGTGTGGATCAGCCGGTGTACATCATGCAAATCGCCGGTATTGCAACAGTGCCACTGGAATCACTGGAACAGGCACTGGACAGCCTGCGTTCGGAAGGCATCGATGTCAATATCTCGCCCGTCGAAATGTTGGTGGGCTGAACCGTGAAACCGCTGGTGATCCTCACTATCCCCAATGAACAGCTGAAGCAGGAATCGGCAACCGTTACCTGCTTCGACGCTGAATTGCAGGAATTTGTACAGAGGCTGGAGCTGACCCGCCAGCACGGCCCGGGGGCTGTTGGCATTGCCGCTCCCCAGGTGGGGCATTTTCAGCGTATCGCCATCGTCGATTGTTCCGTTACCCGCAAGCCGGTTCCCAATCACGGCAACTTGGTGCTTGTAAATCCCGAGATCACCCATTGGGACGGCTATGAGATCGGCAGGGAAGGTTGCCTGTCCGTGCCTGACTACACAGGCAATGTGATTCGTGCCACCCGCATCGGACTCAAGGCCCAGGATGCCCATGGCGAGGAACATGAATACGAGATGGAAGGTTATGAGGCGCGCGCCGTGCAACATGAAATTGATCATCTCGATGGTATTTTGTTCATTGACCGGGTTGTCAGTCGTCGCACGGATTTGTTCAAGAGAAAGGTATATCGCTGATGAATGTTCTCGAAGCTATCGAAGGCCGCATTTCCACCCGTGCCTACCTGGACAGGCCGATGGAAAAAGAGACGATTCGGAAAATACTGGATACGGCACGCTGGAGTCCTTCCGGCGTCAACACCCAGCCCTGGCAGGTTGCTGTAGTGCAGGGTGAAACGCTGCAACAGCTCAGCCAGACTTTCCTGGATCGAGCGCGGGAGGGAGTAAAGCCCAATCCGGACTACGACTATTATCCTGGCGAGTGGGTACAGCCCTACAAGGATCGTCGCTTCCAGTGTGGCATGGATTTGTACAAGGCGCTGGCCATCGGCCGTGAAGACCAGGAAAAGCGCCGCGAGGCGGCTCTCAACAACTACCGCTTTTTTGGTGCGCCGGCGAGCTTGTTCTTCTTCATGGACAAGCGCCTGGGCACGGGTTCCTGGCTGGATATGGGCATGTTCATCCAGTCGGTGATGTTGGCTGCCCGGGAATACGGCCTGGGAAGCTGTCCCCAGGCTTCGACGGCGCATTATCCTGATGTGGTGCGCGAGGCGCTCGGTATTTCAACTGAAAAGCTGCTTATCTGCGGTCTGGCATTGGGGTATGCAGATCAGAGTCATCCGCTCAACCAGTACCGTACGGTGAGGGAATCTGTGGAAGCGTTCAGCACCTGGCACAACTGACCTGCCGGGGAGGCGGGGTGGTTGTTGAATTTCGCAAGATCACCCCCATTTCAAAGCCATCAAGAATTATTGGGAGCCGACCGAAATGCGGATGGACAAACTTACAAGCAAATTCCAGATGGCGCTGGCCGATGCCCAGAGCCTCGCCCTGGGCAAGGATCACCAGTTCATCGAACCGGTGCATCTGATGGTTGCCATGCTCGATCAGGAGGGTGGAGGCGTACGTCATCTGCTGACCCAGGCGGGTGTGAATGTAAACCAGTTGCGCTCCAGCCTTGGCGAAGCACTGGATCACATGCCCAGTGTTTCCGGCGGAGATGCCGATGTGCATGTCTCCAACGACCTGAACCGCCTGCTGAACCAGACTGACAAACTGGCGCAAAAGCGCAACGATCAGTACATCTCTTCCGAGTTGTTCGTGCTGGCTGCGGTGGAAGACAAGGGCAAGCTGGGTGATTTGATGCGCAAGGCCGGTGCCGCAAAAACTGCCATCGAAAAAGCCATCGAAAATGTCCGTGGTGGCCAGTCTGTGGATGACCCCAACGCCGAAGACCAACGCCAGGCCCTGGAGAAATACACCATCGACCTGACTGAGCGGGCGGAGCAGGGCAAGCTGGATCCGGTCATTGGTAGAGACAGCGAAATTCGTCGCACCATCCAGGTGCTGCAGCGTCGCACCAAGAACAACCCCGTGCTCATCGGCGAGCCTGGTGTGGGCAAAACCGCCATCGTCGAAGGCATGGCCCAGCGTATCGTCAATGGTGAGGTGCCGGAAGGACTGAAGAACAGGCGCCTGCTATCCCTGGATATGGCGGCGCTGATTGCCGGCGCCAAATTTCGTGGGGAGTTCGAAGAGCGTCTCAAGGCTGTGCTCAGCGACCTGGGCAAGGCGGAAGGGCAGATCATTCTGTTCATCGACGAAATCCACACCATGGTGGGTGCGGGGAAAACAGAGGGTTCCATGGATGCCGGAAACATGCTCAAGCCTGCGCTGGCGCGGGGTGAGCTGCATTGCGTGGGAGCCACTACTCTGGATGAGTATCGCAAGTACATTGAAAAAGATGCGGCCTTGGAACGGCGTTTCCAGAAGGTACTGGTGGAAGAGCCGACGGTGGAAGATACCATCGCCATACTGCGCGGCCTGAAAGAGCGTTACGAAGTGCATCACGGTGTGGAGATCACCGACCCGGCCATCGTGGCGGCGGCGACGCTCTCCCATCGCTATATCACAGACCGGCAACTGCCGGACAAGGCCATTGATCTCATTGATGAGGCGGCTTCGCGCATCCGCATGGAGATCGACTCCATGCCCGAGGAGATGGACAAGCTGGATCGGCGCATCATTCAGCTCAAGATAGAGCGCGAGGCGCTGAAGAAAGAAACCGATGAAGCCTCCAAAAAACGCCTGGATACCCTGGAGGAGGAAATGGCCCGTCTGGATAAGGAGTTCTCCGACCTGGAGGAAATCTGGAAGGCGGAAAAAGCTGCAGTACAGGGCACGACTCATATCAAGGAAGAGCTGGAGCGGGTGCGTATCGAGCTGGAAACCGCCCGCCGGGCCGGCGACCTGCAGCGCATGTCCGAAATCCAGTATGGCATCATTCCACAACTGGAGCAGCAGCTCGCGGTGGCGGATGAGGCTGAGCATATGGATTTCCAGCTTTTGCGCAATAATGTCACCGAAGAGGAGATTGCCGAAGTGGTTTCCAAGTGGACCGGCATCCCCGTGAGCAAGATGCTCGAGGGTGAGCGCGAGAAGCTGCTGAGGATGGAAGAGAACCTGACCAAGCGCGTGGTGGGCCAGGATGAGGCGGTCAAAGCAGTGTCCGACGCCATCCGCCGCTCCCGGGCAGGGATTGCCGATCCCGACCGGCCCAATGGCTCCTTCCTGTTCCTCGGCCCCACCGGGGTGGGCAAGACCGAATTGTGCAAGGCGCTGGCGGAGTTCCTGTTTGACACGGAAGAGGCTATGGTGCGTATCGACATGTCCGAGTTCATGGAGAAGCACTCCGTGGCGCGCCTCATCGGTGCGCCTCCAGGCTATGTAGGTTATGAAGAAGGTGGTTATCTCACCGAACTGGTGCGGCGCAAGCCCTATTCTGTGATCCTTATGGATGAGGTAGAGAAAGCCCATCCGGATGTGTTCAATGTGTTGTTGCAGGTGCTCGATGATGGTCGTCTCACCGATGGCCAGGGTCGCACCGTGGATTTTCGCAACACGGTGATCGTCATGACCTCCAACCTGGGTTCGCAGCTGATTCAGGAAATGGCTCATAGCAACGACTACGAGGCCATGAAAATCGCTGTGATGGAAGTGGTGGGACAGCATTTCCGCCCCGAATTCATTAACCGCGTGGATGAGACCGTGGTGTTCCATCCCCTGGGACGGGAACAGATCCGCGAGATTGCCGGGATTCAGATTGAACATCTGCGCCAGCGGCTGGAGGAGCGCGAACTGGCGCTGGATGTCAGCACCGCAGCCCTGGATCTCCTGGGAGAAGCGGGATTTGATCCGGTATATGGTGCAAGACCCCTCAAGCGAGCCATTCAGCACCAACTGGAGAACCCTCTGGCGCAGAAGATACTGGCTGGCGAGTTTGCGCCGGGCGATACCATCAAAGTGGATGTTGCCGATGGTGCGCTGACGTTTGCCCACGGTTGATGAAGCATTTGTTGTGGCCGGATTTCCCGGAGAAAGGAGTTCAGGGAGGCAAGGATTTCAGATGTGCGCCGCAGCGTTTGCGGCAATCGCTGGCGCCGAATCCTGAAACGGGAATCCCGCCACTCAATTGCTGATTCCATTGGCATTCCGGGGTGCTCGATGTATCCACGCCAATGATTTCCACATTTGGGTCGGCCAGCAGGTAGTCGATGTGCCAGTGCAGTGTTTTGCTGGCGGACAGATGGCGCTTGATTCGTGCTGCAAGGTTGCGCCGGGCGCTGCCGGTGTATGCATAGTCGCCAGCGGTAAAATTGCAGCTTCCCAATGCACCTGCCACAATCTGTATGTCTTTGTGAATGCGAATGTGCAGCCGATAGGAAATATGTACTGCTGGATAGGGAAAACCTGATTTCATGGCATCTATTATGACGAACAGTAACAAAGCCCCACTCAGCAGAGCACGCCTTGCCCCGGAACGCCTGGCTGACTCTGAATGTGGCTTTGTTACTGTTCGTCTTAGTAAGATCAAAGAGCTGTTGCGTATCATGGCGTGCCTGGGCGGGCCGTGCAAGCGTTGGCTCCTCAGTTTTATCCATGTTCGTTGAGAAGGCCGGGGCAATGCAAGGCTATCTGCGCCATATTCACAACTGCAATCCTCCGGTCAAAGCGCCGTTTGTTCCCTGGTTCATTGATAACCAGGTGGTAGGCTGGCTGCGTCCCCGGCTGGTGGAGGCGTTGGGCGAGCATCCCGGAGTATTCGAGATTGGGAAGAATCGCGTTGACTTGTCCGCCGGACTTGGGGGTTTCCCCGATCGTAGCGCGGCGCTGGCTGATGTCATAGAATGGCTGGCCGGACGGCAGTTGATTGCGGCGCCTATGGGGGAACTCTATCCAGTGACTCCCGCCGGGAGGCAGGCCGCTTTGTGCGTGATGGATCGCGCTGCCACAGTCTATTTCGGGGTGCGTGCCTTTGGTCAGCACCTAAATGGCTTTGTGCGGAAGAAAGACGGACTCCATATGTGGCTGGGGCGCAGAGCCAGGGATCGCCTGATCTATCCCGGCTGCCTGGACAATATGGTGGCTGGCGGCCTGCCCTGGAACATCAGCCAGGAGGAAAACCTGCGCAAGGAATGCATGGAGGAGGCCGGGCTGCCGGAAAATGTGGCTCGTCAGGCAGTTCCTGTCGGTCTGGTCAGCTACAATCGTATAGCAGAAAAAGGCTATAGACCGGATATATTGTATTGTTATGATCTGGAACTTTCTCCTGGCTTCCAGCCTCAAAATACCGACGGTGAGGTAGAGTCCTTTATACTCCTGCCCATAGAAGAGGCAGCGCGTCTGGTTCGGGAAACAGATGAGTTCAAGCTCAATTGCAACCTGGTTGTTATAGATTTTCTCCTGCGGCATGGCTACATTGGGCCGCAGGATGATGAATACCTGGAACTGGCTATTGGCCTGAGGCCTCCCTTGGATGCTGGCCTGGCGGTACACCAATAATAGCGGACATTGTTTATGAAAAAAGTATTGATCCATTGGTTGAGCGTTTGTTGCTTGCTGGCTTTCAGCACAGCTGCGCCCGCGGTAGTAAAAGAGGTTTCTCCCGCCACCCTGGTTCCTGACAGCGTTCAACGCCAGACTGCGCTGATCATAAACCGGGTGCTGGAGAAATATCACTACCGCAAGGTGGTGCTGGATGATGCGCTGTCCAGCAGGATACTGGATCGGTATCTGAAGGCGCTTGATCCCAACAAGAGCTTTTTTACCCAACAGGATATCAATGCCTTTGAAAAATACCGGCACAAGCTGGATGAGGCCATTGCCAGTGGCAGACTGGAGCCGGCATTCGAAATCTTTCGCAAATACCGCCAGCGCGTTGATCAGCGCCTGGATCTGGCATTGAGCCTGCTGGAAAAGAACGCCTTTGATTTTACCCGGGATGAAACCTATCGCTTTGACCGGGAGGATGCGCCTTGGGCGAAAGATGAAGCAACAATCAGGGATCTATGGCGCAAGCGGATGAAGAACGACATCCTGGGATTGCGCCTGGCGGGCAAAGAAGAGAAAAAGATCAGGGAAACGCTGGAAAAGCGTTATAAAACATTGCGCCGCAGGATTCATCAATGGGATGCAGACAGCGTGTTCCAGACTTTTATCAATGCCTATACCCTCAGCATCGAGCCGCATACCGCCTACATGTCTCCCGAGCGTTCAGAAAACTTTGATATCTCCATGCGCCTTTCCCTGCAGGGCATTGGCGCAGTGTTGCGCAGTGAGGATGAATACACCACCGTACAGAAAGTCGTCCCTGGCGGCCCGGCGGACAAGAGTGGCCAGTTGCATGCGGGTGATCGCATTGTCGGCGTGGCCCAGGGCGAGGATGGTGAAATGGAGGATATCGTTGGCTGGCCGCTACAGGATGTAGTGGAAAAGATTCGCGGCAAGAAGGACACCATTGTGCGTCTGAATGTAACACCAAAGGCTGCTGGCGTTGGTGCACCCGCGAAGATCATTTCCATTTTGCGAGACAAGATCAAGCTGGAAGACCAGGCGGCCAAATCCAGCATCATCGAAACAGATGGGTTGCGCTTCGGCATCATCGACGTGCCGGCATTCTATCGGGATTTTCGTGCCCAGGCTGCGGGTGCCAAGGATTTTCGCAGCACCACCCGGGATGTGCGCAAACTGATTGCCGAATTGCAGAAAGAAAAGGTAGACGGAATTGTTGTGGACCTGCGCAATAATGGTGGCGGCTCACTGACAGAAGCCACGGAACTCACTGGCTTGTTTATTCCTTTTGGCCCGGTTGTGCAGGTTAAAGACTCCCGGGGAAACATCGACGTGGAGCGTGATACCGACCCGGAGGAAATATACAGCGGCCCACTGGCGGTGCTGGTAAACCGCAACAGCGCTTCTGCCTCGGAGATTTTCTCTGCAGCTATTCAGGACTATGGCCGGGGATTGATTGTTGGTGAGCCGACCTTTGGTAAAGGCACAGTGCAAAGCCTGGTGGACTTGAGCCGGTTTGCCCGGGGAAAAGATGATCTGGGGCGCCTGCGTCTGACCATTGCCCAGTTTTTCCGGGTGCAGGGTGGCAGTACGCAGCACAAGGGCGTGGTGCCGGATCTGTTGTTCCCGACTGCAGATGGATCAGGAAAGCATGGAGAGCGTTCGCTGGACAATGCCTTGCCCTGGGCAGCGATCAAACCCGTAAGGTACCGCCAGCTTGGCCAGCCAAAACTGTCCCTGCTGCAACGCCAGCATGAGCAACGAATGGAACAGGATCCGGCTTTCCGCTTCCTGATCGAACAGAATCGGGAAATCAATAAAATGCAGGAAAAGAATGAAGTTTCACTATTGGAATCTGTGCGCAAGGAGGAATGGGAGCAAAGGGAGCAGCGTGCGCTGGAGCGGCGCAACAAGCTGCGTGTCTTGCGCGGTCTTACACCTCTCGCCAAGCTGGATGAAGAAGAGGACGAAGAGATGGGCGCCGATCACGGACAGGATCCCGAAGGCATCAACCGTATCATGCAGGAAGAGACTGCAAGGATTCTTGCAGACTATATTCGCCAGAGTCAGCCCGTAACTGCGCAGGCGAACTGACCTGCATGCCCTCGGGTTCGCCATCGATAGAGGATCTGCTCGCGCTGATTTGTGAGCAGGGTGACCCGGCTTTGCTGGCCAGCGGCCAGTTCGGGCTGGAGAAGGAAAGCCTGCGGGTGTCCCGAAATGGTGGCATTGCGCTCGGCCCGCATCCTGCCGAACTGGGTTCGGCGCTTACCCATCCCCACATCACCACGGATTACTCCGAAGCATTGCTGGAGTTCGTCACACCCCCCTTTCAGGAGTTTTCAGAGGCACTGGACTGCCTGCAGAATCTGCACCTCTATGTGCAGGAAAATCTGCAGGGCGAACTGCTGTGGGCGACCAGCATGCCTTGTGTGTTGGCGGGGGAGGACAGCATTCCCGTAGGCAGGTACGGAACCTCTAATCGTGGTCTGATGAAATACATCTACCGGCTAGGCCTGGGGTATCGCTATGGCCGGGTTATGCAGGTGATCGCCGGCGTGCATTTCAACTATTCCGTTGCCGGGGATTTCTGGCCCATGTACCAGAAGCTGCTTGGAAACCAGGAGAACCCGAGAGCCTTCCGTGACGCCCGCTATATGGGCATGGTGCGCAACCTGCAGCGCTATGGCTGGATCATTCCCTACCTGTTCGGTGCATCGCCAGCGGTTTGCCGGTCGTTCTTCACCGGCAAGGAGCCTGATCTGCTGGTATTCGATGACACTACCTACTATGAACCCTATGCCACCTCTTTGCGCATGGGGGATATTGGCTATCAGAACCGCCGGGAAGAGGGTATGGGCATCAAGGCCTGCTATGACAGCCTGGGTGACTATGTACAAAGCCTCGCTTGTGCCACCAAGACCCCCTGTCCGGTATGGCAAGAGATCGGCGTGAAGGTGAACGGAGAATACCGGCAGCTGAACGCCAACCGGCTGCAGATCGAAAATGAGTACTACAGCTCCGTACGCCCGAAGCAGCCTCCGGTTGATATGGAGACCCCCAGCCGGGCGCTGATGGAGAAAGGCATTCAGTATGTTGAACTGCGTTCCCTGGACGTAAACGCCTACCATCCGCTGGGTGTTGACAGCCAGCAACTGCGATTCCTGCATGCTTTCATGCTTTACTGCCTGCTTCGTCCCAGCCCGGTCATTAGCAGTGTCGAGCGCAAGGAAATCGACCGCAATCTGCTCTGGGTTGCGCATCAGGGCCGTGATCCCCTGCTGAAGCTGCAGCGGGGAGGAAAGGCGGTTCTGTTTCGTCACTGGGCGGGCGAGTTGCTCGATGCGATGCAGCCTTTGGCGCAGCTGCTGGCGACAGAGAAAAGAGATCCCGGTTACACCGATTCCCTGCACCAGCAACGGCAGAAGATCGCAGATGCAGCGCTTACGCCTTCCGGGCGCATGCTGAAAGAAATGCGGGAGAATGGCGAGGGTTTCTATCCGTTCGCCCGGCGCCTTTCTCTGGAGCAATGGCGGTATTTTTCTTCACAGGAGCTGGATGGATTCTTCCGTGACCACATGCGGGAACTTGGCTTGCGCTCGCTGCAACGACAACGGGAGCTCGAGGCGAATAATGAGGAAAGCCTGGATAGCTTCCTGCAGCGGTATTTTTCCCGGCAGATCTGATTGAGGCCGCTTGTGTCATTCCGGCTCAGGCCGAGATGACAACTTGATTAGATTATTAACCCGGCGACCAAATATGTCGCCGGGTTAATAATAATGCTACTGTTTTCCGCCACCCGATGCCTTCAGTATCAGCTTGTCCAGCATGCGTGTAGACAGCATTCTTTTCAAATAGCCAAACAGATAGGTCGGAAAAGTGACATAGTAACGTGGTTTGGGGCGCGGGTGTTCCAGCGCGTGAACAACCCTTTTCAATACGGTTTCCGGTCCCAGGGTAAAGGGGGCGGCATCGCCTTCTTTTTGCAATCGCTCAATCTGGCTGCGGTATTGCTCGGCATGCTGGCTGTGCTCCACGTCGATATTCTTGATAAACATGGTGTATGCGTTGTTTCTGAAGCGGCTGCGAATGGGGCCGGGTTCGATCAAGGAGACGTGAATGCCGCTGTCCGCCAGTTCCAGGCGCAAGGTGTCGGTAAGTCCCTCCAGGGCGAACTTCGAGCAGTTATAGGCCCCGCGATAGGGCATGGCTGCAAATCCCAATACCGAGCTGTTCTGGATGATGCGGCCCTCTCCCTGTTTGCGCATGACCGGAATGATGTGGCGGGTCAGGTCGTGCCAGCCCAGAAGATTGGTTTCCAGTTGCGCCCGCAGGGTGGCGCGGCTCAGATCTTCCACTGCTCCTGCCTGCCCATAGGCACCGTTATTGAACAATGCATACAGTTTTCCCCCGGTGCGGTTCAATACTTTTGCAACAGCGGAATCAATGCTTTCCTCGTCATCCAGATCCAGCTGCAGACTGTCGAATCCCTCAGCGAGAAGGCGCTCCACATCTTTTTCCGCACGCGCTGTGGCGAATACCTGGTAGCCACGTATTTTCAGCCCCTGGGCCACATGGTAGCCAATGCCGCTGGAACAGCCGGTGATGAGGATGCTGCGTTGGGGTGATTTTGGCATGGGTGCGGGTATCAGGAAGTAACGGAATGGTCTATATTCTACTTGAATCTATCTGAGATATAAGCTGGCTCACGCGGCTTGTACGCTGGAGTTTGAAATGCCTCTGAGAAAACCCGACGAAGAAGAAATGAAAAAGGTCACTGCACTCGCAGAGGCCATGCGCGAGAAGGGCCGGGACAAATACAAGCTCGGGTATGCGCTGCTGTACCTGCAAGAGCGGAACAAAATGCTGGAGGATGTGCGCAAAAAAGCCGAGTACTATGTGCGTTTTGGCATGGGGAAAAAGAGTTGAGCAACTTGCGCCTGGCACTGGAAAAAATGCACGAACTGGATGTCACCGGGGCGGATGATTCTTCTTTTTTCGCCAGGGAATAAGCTGTCGCGGGCGGGGGCAGTGGCGTGATGTCCGTTTCCCCTATAAGCCCCCGTTCGTGTTAAAATCCCCCGGTTTACTTTCCAGGAAAATAGTGTGTAGGAGGTTGTCATGCCTTTTTATGAATATCGTTGTGGGGCTTGCAAGCACGAGTTCGAGGCCATGCAGAAAATGAGCGATGCGCCTCTTCAGAATTGCCCGGAGTGCGGCGAGCCGGAACTGGTGAAACTGGTTTCGGCAGCGGGCTTTCGCCTCAAGGGCGGTGGCTGGTATGAAACGGATTTCAAGTCCGGCAAAAAAAAGAACCTGGTGGAATCCACCAAGGATAAATCCGCTGCTGCGGGTGGCGGGGGATGCGGTGGTGGCAAATGTGGCTGTGGCTGAACATGAACTATTCCCCCGCCGGGCGAATAATAATCAAAGTAGTGACACCCCGGCTTTCCGGGGTGTTTTCGTTGTGTATTGCCTGAATTCCGGGTTCAGGCATTGTTTTGGGATTGAATGAATGCGTAGTCATTATTGTGGGGAACCTGGCATTGCCGAGGTCGGTGAAACAGTTGAACTGTGTGGATGGGTAAATCGCCGTAGAGACCACGGTGGTGTGATATTTATCGACCTGCGGGATCGCAGCGGTATGATGCAGGTGGTGTATGATCCTGATGTGGAAGATGTGTTCGCCACGGCGGAAAAAGTGCGCACCGAATATGTGTTGCGGGTCAAGGGGCGGGTGCGCTGCCGCCCGGAAGGTACGGTGAATCCGGATATTCCCACAGGCGAGATCGAGGTATTGGGCAAGGAGCTGGAAATTCTCAATGCCGCCAAAACTCCGCCATTTGTGCTGGATGATGACGATGTTTCGGAAGAGCTGCGTCTGCGCTACCGCTATATCGATTTGCGCCGCCCGGAAATGTTGCGGCGCATGCAGCTGCGCTCCAACGTGACCCGCTTGCTGCGGGAGTATCTGGATAGCCATGGTTTCCTGGATATGGAAACGCCCATGCTGACCAAGGCCACCCCTGAAGGCGCACGGGACTATCTGGTTCCCAGCCGCACCCATGCAGGCAAGTTTTTTGCCTTGCCCCAGTCTCCCCAGCTGTTCAAGCAGCTACTGATGATGTCCGGCATGGATCGCTACTATCAGATCGTGCGTTGTTTCCGGGATGAGGATTTGCGCGCCGACCGGCAGCCGGAGTTCACCCAGCTGGATGTCGAGATGTCCTTCATGAGCGAAGAGCAGATCATGGAATTCATGGAAGAAATGATCCGCGGTGTGTTCAAAGGCACGCTGGGTGTTGATCTGCCAAATCCTTTTCCCCGCATGAGCTGGGCGGAGGCCATGGATCGTTTTGGATCGGATCGTCCTGATCTGCGTTGCCCCCTGGAGCTGGTGGATGTGGCCGATCTCATGGAAGCTGTGGATTTCAAGGTGTTTTCCGGCCCAGCCAAAGATCCTGCCGGCCGCGTCGCTGCGTTGCGGGTGCCTCAGGGATGCAAACTCAGCCGCAAGGAGATTGACGGCTACACCAAGTTTGTCGGTATCTATGGTGCCCGTGGCCTGGCATACATCAAGGTCAATGAGTGGTCAGACAAAGGTCGTGATGGTTTGCAGTCGCCAATCCTGAAGTTCCTGCCGGATGAAGCTGTTGACGGCATCATGCAGCGCACCGGAGCGATGGATGGTGATTTGGTGTTCTTCGGTGCTGACAAGAGTCAGGTCGTAAACGAAGCCCTGGGCGCATTGCGGGTCAAACTGGGTGAGGATCTGGATCTCATGAAAGGCGAGTGGCGCCCGCTGTGGGTAGTGGATTTCCCCATGTTCGAATGGGATGCGGCCGCCAAACGCTGGACTTCCCTGCATCATCCGTTTACTGCGCCCCGGGAAGCGCACCTGGCGTTGCTGGAAAACGATCCGGGCGCCTGCCTGTCCCGCGCCTATGACATGGTGCTCAACGGCATGGAAGTTGGTGGTGGTTCCATGCGTATCCACCGGGCCGCCGTGCAGGCTCAGGTGCTGAAGCTGCTGGGAATTGATGAACAGGAAGCGCAGGACAAATTTGGTTTCCTTCTCAACGCCCTGGAGTATGGCTGTCCGCCCCACGGTGGTTTGGCCTTTGGCCTGGACAGGTTAGTGATGCTCATGGCCGGTGCGCACAGCATTCGTGATGTGATGGCCTTCCCGAAAACCCAGAGCGCCGCTTGTCTGCTGACCGAAGCGCCCTCTGAGGTTTCCGCCGAGCAGTTGCGGGAGCTTTCCATTCGTCTGCGGGCGCCGAA
This sequence comes from Sedimenticola sp., assembly GCA_027083925.1. Taxonomy (GTDB): domain Bacteria; phylum Pseudomonadota; class Gammaproteobacteria; order Chromatiales; family Chromatiaceae; genus Thiolapillus. The sequence goes on from JALWMK010000052.1 coordinate 20,324, forward strand.
GAAGGAAGAGGCTTCCTGATTTCGGTACCGAGAGCGGCATATCTGCCGCTCTCGGTAGTATAGATCAGCGAAGTTCCCAGCGAACCTGCGCCCGCAGTCCATCATCCTCAAATTGCATGTTTATCTGCACCTGCTGAACCTGGCGCAGGATTCCAAATGACTTATCCTC